>JAVLCJ010000018.1:0-41686 GCA_031580875.1 Roseovarius sp. | reverse complement strand
AAACCCAAACCCATCAGCAGGTGCAAAGAGTAGCTTAATCTACGCCAGATCCTGTCCAAGGATCAGGGAGTAGCTCATTGTCGGAGTTCGCGACATAGTTATTTCGGTTCCTATTGGCGAAACAGTCGTTGCAGGAGGCACAAGCTTCACTGTCCTATCCGCAACTAATAACCAAGTTACGTACCGTCTAAATTGATTAGAGCAGATACAACGGTTGAGCATCCGTGGCGAAAGACAGAACTGTCCGCACAGTCGACATTCATCGCGTCCAGCTCCCGAAGAAATCTTCGGGAGCTGAATCTTTGTCATCGTGTTGCCCTGAATGGCCCTCAGCCCCGCACTGCATCATTTGCTGCCAAGGGCCGGGGCCCGCAGGCGGGCCCGGCATCGCCCGCCCGTGCCCGACCCTGTCGGCCGCCTTTCAACGCTCAGGCGTCCAGCAGCCCCTCGAACCGGGTCCCCTGCAGCGCCTGCGCACAGGCCGCCCGGTTGGCGATCATCTGTGCCGGGGGGACCGTGACGATCTTTTTCATCCGGATCTCCGTGCGCCACGGCCGCAGCCCCAGAAAGGAAAACACGTCGGCGATCATCGCTTGGCGCCGCGCCTCGTCGGCGTAGAAATCGTCGTAGCGCAGGATGCGGACCTGCCGCGCCGGCAGCTCCTCCAGCATCTCCGTCAGCAGCCGGTTTTCCGCCGCGACCGTGTCGAGCAGCGCGCCGATGCGGTCGGGCGCGATCTCGAGCACGGGTTTGTCCGCCTCGGCCCCGTCGCGATTGGCCACGACGCCGGTACGGTCAAGCAGTTGCCACGACACGAGCCGTCCGAGAATGTCGTCGCGGACCAGCCCCACCACCTTGACGTCGGGCCGGTCCCGCAGCCAGCCGCGCTGGCCGTCCGCCGCCATCAGCGTGGCGAATTCCTTGAACCCGAGCGTGCGGATACGGCCAAGCGGCTTGACTTCGCCCGGCCGCAGCCGCGCAAGGCGCCCTGCCGTCCGCACCGCCGACATCGACAGGACGAGCCGCGAACGCCGCGTCAGCGCGTCAAGGTACCCGGCGGTGTCGTCGGGGTAGAGCCCCAGCTTGTCCCGCACCTGCCGCACGCGGTTCCACGGCCCCAGTACCTCGCCGACATTCAGCAGGTCGGGATGCTGGTTGAGCAGGTTGACCAGCGTGTTGGACCCGCTCCGCCCCAGGGTGAGAATGACGTGGCGCTCCATGCGAACCGTTCCCGGAAATGACCCGACCGGAGTTCAGCCTAGGCAAGAACCCCGCAGGACGCCACCCGGCATCGAAACGGGCAGCGCCGGCGGGGCACGCGGACGGCTTGCCACCGCCCGCCGTCTGCCCTAGATCAGGTTCATCCGTTGGGGTGCCCCGCAAAAGGGGGCTGAGAGGCCGCGCGCCAACCCATCGAACCTGATCCGGGCAATACCGGCGTAGGGAACGGAAGATGTTCGTGGCGACACGCCCCTTTCCCGTCCCGATGCCGGCTGCCCTTGGCGGAGGAAGAATGGGAAAGATCGCGAAACTTCTTGTCATCGCAGGCTCCGACAGCGGCGGCGGCGCCGGTATCCAGGCCGATATCAAGGCCGCGTCGGCGCGCGGGGTCTATGCCGCCACCGCGCTGACCGCCGTCACCGCGCAGAACACCGCCGAGGTGCGCGCCGTCGAATTCCTGCCGCCGGGCATGGTCGCGGCCCAGATCGCCGCCGTGCTGGACGATATCGGCGCCGACGCGGTCAAGATCGGGATGCTGGGGGCACCGGCCATCATCGCGGCCGTGGCGGACGCGCTGGACGGCTTCGGCGGGCCGGTGGTACTCGACCCGGTGATGGTGGCCAAGTCCGGCGATCCGCTCCTGCCCGATGACGCGGTCGCCACGCTCCGCGACAGGCTCGTGCCTCGCGCGACCCTGCTGACGCCGAACCTGCCCGAGGCCGCGCGCCTGCTGGGTGCCCCCCCGGCCGGCACCGTCGCCGCGACCGCCGAGCAGGGCGCGGCCCTGCGCGCGATGGGGCCGGCCGCGGTGCTGATGAAAGGCGGCCACGCGGCCGGTGACACCTGTACGGACCTGCTGGTCACGGCCGACGGCACGCACCGGCACGACGCGCCGCGCCTGTCCACGCGCAACACGCATGGCACCGGCTGCTCGATGGCGTCGGCCATCGCGGCCGAACTGGCCAAGGGCATCCCTCTGCCCGAAGCCGTCGGGCGCGCTCAGGCGTGGCTCCACGGTGCGATCGCGGCGGCGGACGGGCTGGACGTGGGGCAGGGGCACGGCCCCGTCCACCATTTCCACGAGGTCTGGCATTGACCGGCCCGACCGTGATCCTCGGCGCGGGCGTCGCCGGGCTCTGCGTCGCGCATGAACTGACCCGGCGCGGCGTCGCGACGCGCCTTGTCGATCCGGCGGGCGGGCCCGGCGCGCATGGCTGTTCGTGGTGGGCCGGCGGGATGCTCGCCCCCGACTGCGAAAGCGAGACGGCCGAGGAGCCCGTCACCAGGCTGGGCCGCGAGGCCGCCGATTGGTGGGAGGACGCCGGGGTGCCGGTCATCCGGCGCGGCTCGCTCGTGGTGACGCTGACCCGCGACCGGCAGGAGCTTGACCGCTTCGCGCGCCGCACCACACGCCACGATCGCATCACCGGCGCCGGCCTGGCCAAGCTTGAGCCGGGTCTGGCCGGCCGCTTCGACCGCGCGCTGCACTTTCCCGGCGAGGCGCACCTCGACCCGCGGCTGGCCCTCGCCACCCTGCGGAAGACGCTCGCGGCCAGCGGGGTCGACATCGCCGCCGACGCCCCCGGCACGGGGACGCGGATCGACTGCCGGGGGCTGGCCGCGCGCGATGCGCTGACCGACCTGCGCGGCGTGCGCGGTGAAATGGTCGTGCTGCGTGCGCCCGACGTGGCGCTGTCGCGGCCCGTGCGGCTGCTGCACCCGCGCCACCCGCTTTACATCGTGCCGCGCGGCGACGGGGTGTTCATGCTGGGCGCCACGCAGCTTGAAACCGGCGGGCAGGGGCCGGCCACGCTGCGCTCCGTCGCGGAATTGCTCAATGCCGCCTATGCGCTCGACCCGGCCTTCGGCGAGGCCGAGGTTCTGGAAATCGGCGCCGATGCGCGCCCGGCCTTCCCCGACAACCTGCCGCGCATCCGGCGCCGGGGCGGCACGATTCACGTCAACGGCCTTTTCCGACACGGGTTCCTGCTGGCCCCCGCGTTGGCGCGGATGGTCGCCGACCTCGTGATCGAGGGCCAACATCCGGAGGTCATGGATGAAGATAACGGTCAACGGTGAAACGCACGACGTGGCGGCGACAACGCTTGCCGGCGCGCTGTCCGAACTGGGATACGGCACGGCGCGTGTCGCGACGGCGGTGAACGGCGATTTCGTGCCGGCCGCCGCGCGCGAGGCGCACAGGATAACCGGGGGCGACCGGCTGGAAATCCTCGCGCCGCGTCAGGGGGGCTGAGATGCTGGAGCTTTACGGCACAACCTTGCCGTCGCGCCTGATGCTGGGCACGGCGCAATATCCCTCCCCGGCGGTGCTGGCCGAGGCGGTCAGGCGCTCGGGCGCGGGGGTCGTCACGGTCTCGCTGCGCCGCGAATCCGCGGCCGGCGGCGATGGCGATGGCTTCCGGGACCTGATCCGCGACCTTGACCTGCCGGTCCTGCCCAACACCGCCGGATGCCACAGCGTGCGCGAGGCGGTGACGACCGCCCACATGGCCCGGGACCTTTTCGATACCGACTGGATCAAGCTGGAGGTGATCGGCCATGCCGATACCCTGCAGCCCGATCCGTTCGGGCTGGTCGAGGCGGCGCGCATCCTGACGGAGGACGGATTCCGCGTTTTCCCGTACACGACCGAGGACGGCGTGCTGGGCGGCAGGCTGCTGGATGCGGGCTGCGAGGTGCTGATGCCGTGGGGCGCGCCCATCGGCACGGGGCAGGGGCTCAACAACCTGTACGGGCTGCGCACCCTGCGCGCCCAGTTTCCCGGGGTGCCGATGGTCATCGACGCGGGGCTCGGCCTGCCCAGCCATGCCGCGCAGGCGATGGAACTGGGCTTCGATGCCGTTCTGCTCAACACCGCGGTGGCCAAGGCGGGCGATCCCGCGGCCATGGCCGAGGGGTTCGCCCGCGCGATCGACGCCGGGCGGCTGGCCCACGGCGCCGACCCGATGGAGCCGCGCGACATGGCCGCCCCCTCGACCCCGGTTCTGGGTCTGGCGGTGCTGGAATGACCCTGCCGCGCTTCTACCCGATATTCGACGATCCGGCATGGCTGGAACGCACCCTGCCGCTCGGTGTCCGGCTGGTGCAACTGCGGATCAAGGATGCGTCGGGGCCTTCCCTGACCGACATGCTGCGGCGGGGCCGGGACCTATGCCGCGCGCATGGCGCGACGCTGGTGGTGAATGACCATTGGAAGGCGGCGATCGACCTTGGCTGCGAGTGGGTGCATCTGGGGCAGGAGGATCTGGACGCGGCCGACCTGCCCGCGATCCGCCGCGCCGGGATCCGCGTCGGCATCTCGACCCATGACGAGGCCGAACTTTCGCGGGCCTTGTCCTGCACCCCCGATTACGTGGCCCTCGGGCCGGTCTGGCCCACCATCCTCAAGCAGATGAAATGGCATGAACAGGGGCTTGACCGGGTGCGCGATTGGAAAACCCGTATCGGTGACCTGCCGCTGGTCACCATTGGCGGGCTGAGCGTGGCGCGCGCCCCGGCGGCTTTCGCCGCGGGCGCCGATGTGGCGTCTGTCGTCACCGACATCACGCTCAACCCGGACCCCGAGGCGCGCATCCGTGACTGGCTGGAGGTGACGCGATGACCCGCTATGCGCGGCAGCAGGCGGTGCCCGCGTTCGGCGCCGGGGGGCAGGCGCGCCTGCGTGCCGCCCATGTTCTGATCGTCGGCGCCGGCGGGCTGGCCGCGCCGGTGCTGCAGTATCTAGTGGGGGCCGGTCTGGGCGCGATCCGGCTCGTTGATCCGGACCGCGTGAGCGAAAGCAACCTGCATCGGCAGACACTTTTCCGGACAGAAGATATCGGCAGGCCCAAGGTCGCCGTGGCGGCGGGCGCCATGCGCGGGCTCAATCCCGACTGCAGCGTTGAACCGGTGCCCGTACGGCTGGACCCGGCGAACGTGGCCGAACTGGCCCAGGGCTGCGACCTCGTGCTCGATTGCGCCGACAGTTTCGCGGTCAGTTACGTGCTGTCCGATCACTGCATGGCTGCGGGCCTGCCGCTCGTCAGCGCCTCAGTGGTCGGCATGGCGGGTTATGCCGGCGGGTTCTGCGGGGGGGCACCATCGCTGCGCGCGGTCTTTCCCGATCTGCCGCAACAACCGGGGTCCTGCGCAACGGATGGCGTGCTCGGGCCGGTCGTTGGCATCGTCGGCGCCATGCAGGCGCAGATGGCGTTGGCCGTGCTGGCGGGGAGCGGGGACTCGCCGCTCGGGCGGCTGGTCAGCTTCGACGCGCAGACATTCCGCCACGGCGGGTTCGGTTTCGCCGGGGCGCCGGAGCCTGCCACGCCGTTCCGCTTCATCGCGCCGGACATGATCGCCGGGGATGATTTCCTTGTCGATCTGCGCGCCACGTCCGAGGCGCCGCCACTGCGGCCGTGGGCGCGGCGGCAGTCGGTGGACGATTTCGGCCCCGGCGGACCCTGCCCCGCCGCGGGGCAGCGGGCGGTGCTTGCCTGCCGGTCTGGGCAGCGGGCATGGGCGGCGGCCGAACGTCTGGCGGCCGTCTGGGACGGGCCGGTGACGCTGGTCGCGGCCGGCGATCCGGAAACGCAATCAGAGGAGGATTGAGAACATGCGCGATACCGACGCGATGCCGACGCGATACGGAGACACATTTTCAGCGTGGCGCGCCGCCGCCGGAGCGGACTGGACGGCCTACACCCGCCACCGCTTCGTTGCGGATCTGGCGGCCGGGAGCCTGCCGCGCGCCGCATTCCTGCACTACCTCGTTCAGGATTACATCTTCCTCATCCATTTCTCCCGGGCATGGGCGCTGGCCGTGACCAAGGCCGACACGATAGATGAAATGCGCCTCTGCGCGGCGACGATGCAGGCGCTGATCGACGAGGAAATGCGTTTGCACATAAGCACTTGTGCCGAGGCGGGCATCGACGAGGCCACGCTTGCCCGGGCCGAGGAGGCGCCGGCGAACCTCGCGTACACGCGATATGTTCTGGATGCCGGGCACGCGGGCGATTTCCTCGACCTGCTGGCCGCGCTCGCGCCATGTGTCCTCGGCTATGGCGAAATCGGCCACCGCTTGATCGCGCAGACGGGCGAAACCCCCTATCGCGACTGGATCGAGACCTATGGCGGGGCCGAGTATCAGGACCTTTGCACCGCGGTCGGCAGCCTCATCGACGGGGCGGTATCGCGTCGCCTGGGGGAGGTGCCGCAGTCAAGCCCGCGCTGGCCGGCGCTGTGCCGGCGGTTCGGAATGGCGACCAAGCTTGAAATCGGCTTCTGGGACATGGGGCTGTCGGCCGCCTGAATGGCTTGAGCCATGTCAATGCCCCCGCCGGCGCACCACCCTATCCTCGTGCTGACGGAGGACGCTGTGTCGGAAAAAGTGTTCAGAACCAAGGGGGTCACAAAGGTCTACGATACCGGTGGCGCAAAGGTGCACGCGCTCGCCGGGGTTGATCTCGAGCTGTATGCGGGTGAGCTTGCTGTCCTGCTCGGGCCCTCGGGTAGCGGCAAGTCGACACTGTTGAACATTCTGGGCGGGCTGGATCATGCCAGCGAAGGGCGGGTCTGGTTCCGCGACCTCGAATTGACGGCGTTGGACGATAAGGGCCTGACGCGGTACCGCCGTGATCATGTCGGGTTCGTCTTCCAGTTCTACAACCTGGTCGCCAGCCTGACGGCCCGCGAGAATGTCCAGCTTGTGACCGATGTGGCCCGCAACCCCATGCGCCCCGAGGAGGCGCTGGCGCAGGTGGGGCTGAGCGGCCGCATGGACCATTTTCCCGCCGAGATGTCGGGCGGGGAACAACAGCGTGTCGCCATTGCCCGGGCTATCGCGAAACGCCCCGAAGTGCTGTTGTGCGACGAGCCGACGGGCGCGCTGGACAGCAAGACCGGGGTTCAGGTCCTCGAGGCACTGGAAGGCGTCAACGAGCGTCTTGGGACAACCACCGCCGTCATCACGCACAACGCGGCGATCGGCAAGATGGCGCACCGGGTCATCTACTTTCAGGACGGCCGGATCGCCCGTGTCGGACTGAATGCGGAACGTATCGCGCCCGCGGATATTTCGTGGTGACCGTCTGATGCGTGCACTTGACCGTAAACTGCTGCGCGACTTTCGCAGGCTTTGGGCTCAGGGCTTGGCGATCGCCCTCGTGCTGGCCTGCGGTGTCGCGATCCTGCTGACAACCTACGGCATGTACGGTGCGCTTGAGGATACGCGCGCGGCCTACTACGATCGCAACAGGTTTGCCGACATTTTCGCCGATGCCAACCGCGTGCCCCGTTCCGTCATGCAGGATATTCGCGCGATAGACGGGGTGCGCGCGGCCGAGGCAAGGGTGGTGGAGCATGTCATTCTTGACATGCCGGGCCGTGTGCAAACCGTGACCGGCCGCATCCTGTCGCTGCCCGATGATGGCGACATTCGCTTGAACGTGCCGCTCGTGCAGCGGGGGCGCCTGCCGGATCCGGCAAGCCCCGACGAAGTTGCCGTCAACGCGCCTTTCGCCGCGGCGCACGGGCTCCGGCCGGGGGAGACCTTCACGGCCAATCTCAACGGGCGCCATCGCGAGCTGACGCTTACCGGCACGCTGTTGTCGCCCGAATTCATCTACACGATCGGGCCCGGCGCGCTGTTGCCCGACAACGAGAGTTTCGGCGTCCTGTGGATGTCGGAGCGTGCGCTTGCCGCTGCTTTCGACATGGAAGGCGCTTTCAACAACGTGACGGTCAAGCTGGCCCCGACGGCGCGCAAGGAACCTGTCCTCGACAGGCTGGATGATATTCTGGCGCCGTACGGCGGGCTTGGTGCCTATGCGCGCGACAAGCAGGTATCACACAGCTTCGTCGACTCGGAAATCAAGCAACTGCGCACGACGGCGATGATCCTGCCCCCGGTATTCTTCGGGGTCACAGCTTTCTTGGTTAGCATGGTCATCGGACGCATCATCACGCTGGAACATGCGGAAATCGGCCTGCTGAAGGCCATCGGCTATGGCAGGTTCGAGATATGCCTGCATTACCTGATGCTGGCGGGGCTGATCGCATTGATGGGTATCCTGCTCGGATGGGGGGGTGGCAGTTGGCTTTCCCGCGCTCTGGCGCGTCTCTACGCGCAGTTTTTCGATTTTCCCTATCTGGTCTACCGCGTTGCCTATGACGCCTACGCCGTATCCGGGGTGCTGGCGTTGCTGAGCGCGTCGCTCGGCGCGGTGCGCGGGGCCCTGCGCGCGGCACGCCTGCCGCCGGCTGTCGCGATGGCGCCGCCGTCGCCGCCGCGCTTCAGACGCACCGTGATTGACCGGATACTGGCACGGCTGAGACCGTCGCAGCCCGTCATCATGATCCTTCGAAGCCTCATGCGGTGGCCGTTGCGTTCGGCGCTGACATCGTTCGGGCTTTCGCTGGCGGTCGCTGTTCTCGTGGCGTCGAGCTTCTTCTCCGACGCGCTTGACAAGCTCGTGGATACCACGTTCCACCAGTCCAACCGGCAGGATGCGATGCTTCTGTTCTCGCCCGACATCCCCGAGACTGCGCTTGCGGATGTCGAGGCGCTGCCGGGCGTGTTGAAGGCCGAGGGCCATTATTATCAGGCGGCCGTTTTGCGCAACGGTCACAGGGAAAAGGACACCCCAATCGAGGCACGCCGGCAGGGCACCGATCTGGCGCGGATCGTGGACGGGGCTGGCCGTGTCGTGAATGCGCCCGACGATGGCATCCTCTTGTCCCACAGGCTGGCGCGGCAACTCGCGGCACGGCCCGGCGACCTGATCGAGGTTGAATTCATGGGCGGGCGCAACGAAAAACACGCGATACGCGTCGCAGGGCTTGTCACGCAGTACCTCGGCCTCGGGGCCTACATGGATATCGGGACGCTGAACCGCCTCTTGCGGCAAGCGCCGCGCGTCACCACGGCCAACCTCATGCTGGACGAACGCTATCTGCCGGACTTGCATCGCGCCCTGAAGAACACGCCGGAGCTCAGCGGTCTTGTCCTGCTTGGCGAGATGCGCCGATCGTTCGAGGAAACGATCCGGGAAAACGTCGTGATCATGACAAGCGTGTACATGATGATTGCGGTGCTGATCACGTTCGGGGTGGCGTATAACGGGGCGCGGATCCAGCTTTCCGAGCGCGCGCGCGAATTGGCAAGCCTGCGCATCCTCGGTTTCACGCGGGCAGAAGTGTCCTTCATCCTTGTCGGTGAGACGATGTTACTGGCCTTGCTGGCGCAACCGCTTGGATGGATGATCGGGGCGGTAATCGCCAAGGCCCTTGCGGCGGGGTCGACGAGCGATCTGTACGAGGTGCCTTTCGTGCTGGAGCCGTCGGGTCTTGCAATGGCCAGCCTCATTGTCCTGGCGGCGGCTCTCTTTTCCGCCCTGATCGTCCGGCGCCGTCTTGATCGGCTCGACCTTGTGCAGGTCATGAAAACACGGGAGTGACAACCATGGCGCTCAAAACGCGCAGCATCGTCTCGGTCACCTTCGGCCTCGTCATTGTGGTCGTCCTGGGCATCGTTGCTTTTCGGCCAGAACCTGTTCCCGTGGACATTGCGCAGGTCACCCGCGGCGATTTGCAGGTAACGGTCAACGCCGACGGCAAGACCCGGATCCGCGAGATCTACGAAGTTGCCGCGCCGATGACAGGCACCGCTTTGCGATCTCCGGTGCGTGTCGGCGACCCGGTTGTCGAGGGCGAGACCGTCGTGGCGGTGGTGGAGCCTGCCGCACCCGGCCTGCTGGATATTCGAAGCCGGATTCAGGCACAGGCCGCCGTCAGGGAGGCCGAGGCTGCACTGCATCAGGCGCGCAGCCTGTTGCGCGAGGCGCAGGAGGAGCTCGAACAGGCGCGCCGCGAATTCGAGAGGTCGCGCGAACTGGTGGCGCGCGGGGCGGCGTCGGAGACGCGGCTCGAAACGGCCGAGCGTCAACTCGGCATCAAGGAGGCGGCGCAGGCCGCCGCGGTCTCGGGGTTGGAAATGGCGAAAGGCGCGCTTGATCGCGCTCGCGCGGCCCTCATCGAGCCGGGCTCGGAAAACACGAGCGCAACCGAGAGCTGTTGCGTGCGCCTGACGGCGCCGGTTGACGGTGAGGTTCTGGATATCGACGTGATCAGCGAGCGCCCGGTCACCGCGGGTACCAGACTGCTTTCCTTGGGAAAGCCCGATGATCTTGAAATCGTCGCGGACCTGCTGTCGGCCGATGCGGTCAGGGTGGAGGTCGGTGACCGCGCGATCGTCGAACGATGGGGTGGAGACGGCGTGATGGAAGCACGTATCGCAAGGATCGAACCTGCCGCCTACACCAAGGTTTCCGCTCTCGGGGTCGAGGAGCAGCGTGTTGACGTGGTTCTCGACCTGCTCACACCTGCCGATCGGCGCGCGCAATTGGGCGACGGTTTCGCCGTTTTTCTGCGGATCGTGGAGTGGGAAGGGCAGGATGTCCTTCGCGTGCCGTTGAGCGCCCTTTTTCGCGAGGGCGATTCATGGGCCGTTTTCGTGGCGGATGAAGGGCGCGCCGCATTGCGAAAGGTGACGACAGGGCGCCGCAACGCCCAACATGCGCAGATACTGGACGGGCTTGAAGCAGGTGAGCGTATCATCATGCACCCTTCCTCGGAAATCGAGCACGGGACACGGATCGTCCTGCGACCGGCACCATGACGGCGCCGCCGGGCAGGGGTATTGGCGAAAGGCAAGGCTGTTTTTGCGATGACCGGCATCTGCGCTTGAATTCCGGCAGCCCGCAGCGTATCTGCGCAGCCAGCAATCCGAAAGATGACAGGGCACATGGCACGCACGAATCCGCTTCAGTTCATACAACAGGTCCGGTCGGAAGTTGCGAAGGTCGTCTGGCCAACGCGGCGCGAGGTTCTTTTGACCACCGTCATGGTGTTCATCATGGCAGCTTTGACCGCGGTGTTCTTCGCGCTTGTCGATCTGTTGATCCGCAGCGGCCTGCAAGGTCTGCTGGGGCTCTTCGGGTAGTTGACGTTAAAAACCGGGACAGCCCCTTGAAATCAGGCGGGATCGAAGGTAGTGGACCGACGATCTTCGACATCGGGCGCGTGGCGATTCGAGTTGCGCGCCGATTTTCGTTTCCGGGGTGGGGTAAAAGCCCGGTTAATACAATGAAATCGGCCCCGGGCCGGTCGCAGCAAGGACATGGGTCGACGATGGCAAAGAGGTGGTACTCGGTAAGCGTTCTCTCGAATTTCGAGAAAAAGATCGCCGAGCAGATCAGGCAGTCCGTCGCCGAGCAGGGGCTCGAGACCGAAATAGACGAGGTTCTTGTTCCTACCGAGGAAGTGATCGAGGTGCGGCGCGGCAAGAAAGTGACGGCCGAGCGGCGATTCATGCCCGGTTACGTACTCGTTCACATGGAAATGTCGGACAAGGGCTACCACCTGATCAATTCGATCAACCGTGTCACGGGCTTTCTCGGGCCGCAGGGTCGCCCGATGCCCATGCGGGACGCCGAGGTGAACGCCATCCTCAACCGTGTCCAGGAAGGCGAAGAGCAGCCGCGCACGCTGATCAGCTTCGAGGTCGGGGAAAAGGTGAAGGTGAACGATGGCCCGTTCGAGGACTTTGACGGCATGGTCGAAGAAGTTGACGACGACAACCAGCGTCTCAAGGTGACGGTTTCGATTTTCGGCCGCGAAACGCCCGTCGAACTGGAATACACTCAGGTCACGAAGCAGGTCTGAGGTCACGGCGGGGATGGTTCCGCCGCGCGGCCTGCGGGCCGCATCATCGTGGGAGGCAAGGGGGCCGCGGCACCCGCGCCGGACCACACAACGTAGAAGGCACCCGGGCGCGCCCTGGTGCGGTTGGAAAAAGGAGAGGCCAGATGGCCAAGAAGCTCGCAGGCACGATGAAGCTGCAAGTGGCCGCCGGACAGGCGAACCCGTCCCCGCCCGTGGGGCCGGCCCTGGGTCAGCGCGGCATCAACATCATGGAATTCTGCAAGGCGTTCAATGCCAAGACGCAGGAAATGGAGCAGGGTGCACCGTGCCCGACCGTGATCACCTACTATCAGGACAAGTCCTTCGAGATCGACATCAAGACGCCGCCGGCGTCCTATTACCTGAAGAAGGCGGCCAAGGTGAAATCGGGCTCCAAGACCCCCGGGCGTGACTCTGTCGCGACGGTCAGCCCGAAGCAGCTTCGTGAAATCGCCGAGGCGAAGTGGAGGGATCTCAATGCGACCGATGTCGAGTCCGCGATGAAGATCATCCAGGGCAGCGCGCGTTCCATGGGCATCGAGGTGAAGTAAGATGGCAAAGATCGGAAAACGTACCCGTGCCGCCCGTGAAGCCGTTGCCGACAAGGAAAACGTGAGCGTCGAGGAGGCTGTCGCGCTGATCAAGCAGAACGCGCAGGCGAAGTTCGACGAGACCGTGGAAATCGCGGTGAACCTCGGCGTTGACACGCGTCATGCGGACCAGATGGTCCGCGGGGTCGTCGGGTTGCCCAACGGCACCGGCAAGGATGTCCGCGTGGCGGTTTTCGCGCGCGGTCCGAAAGCCGAGGAAGCTCAGGAGGCCGGGGCGGATGTCGTCGGGGCCGAGGACCTGATGGAGACCATCCAGAACGGCGAGATCAATTTCGACCGCTGCATTGCCACGCCAGACATGATGCCGATCGTTGGTCGTCTGGGCAAGATCCTCGGGCCGCGCAACCTGATGCCGAACCCCAAGGTCGGAACGGTGACCATGGATGTTGCCGAGGCCGTCAACGGCGCCAAGGGCGGCGAAGTACAGTTCAAGGCAGTGAAGGGCGGCATCGTCCATGCCGGCGTCGGCAAGGCGTCCTTCGACGAGGGCAAGCTGGTCGAGAACGTTCGCGCCTTTGTCACCGCGGTGAACAAGGCCAAACCGACGGGGGCCAAGGGCACCTACATGAAAAAAATCTCGCTGACCTCGACAATGGGGCCGGGCGTGAGCATCGACGTGGGTAACGCAGCGTCGGATGCATAGGAATTCACTCCGGGCCTGTGCCCGGGGCGAATGACGGGGCCCCTCGCAGGCCTCGTCCTGTCCGAGATGGAGGGTTGGGCGTGGTCCCTGTAATTCCTTCCTGAGATGGGGAACGAGATGAGATCCAACGAAGGCACTGCGCCTTCGGGCGGTCTTGGGCTCGGGACCCTGACTTTGGACCCGAACGGCGGGATGTCCCGCCAAAACCGAGCCGGGGGATATCCCCCAAATTTGGAGTGAAACTGTGGATAGAGCCCAGAAAGAGAAAGTGGTCGAGGAACTCGGCCAGATCTTCGAAAGCTCTGGCGTCGTGGTGGTTGCACACTACGCGGGCCTTACAGTTGCCGAGATGCAGGACCTTCGTGCTCGCGCCCGCGAGGCCGAGGCATCCGTTCGCGTCGCCAAGAACAGGCTCGCCAAGATCGCCCTCGAGGGCAAGCCGTGCGAAAGCATCGGCCAATACCTCTCGGGCATGACGGTTCTGACCTATTCGGAAGACCCGGTATCGGCTGCCAAGGTGGCCGAGGGGTTTGCCAAGGACAACTCGAAGTTCGAGATCCTTGCCGGTGCAATGGGATCGGATCCGCTGGACCGTGCCGGTGTCAAAGCCGTGTCCGACATGCCGTCGCGCGACGAGCTTCTTGCTCAGATCGCGGGCATGCTGGGTGCGCCCGCTTCGAACATCGCCGGTGCCGTTGGCGCCCCTGCTTCGAACATCGCGAGCATCCTTTCGACCATCGAAGAGAAGGCGGAAGCTGCATAAGCGAGCAACTGTACGAACCGCGTGCGGGGGACGGCCCGACGTTGGAACACATCTTAAAAACGGAAAGAGCTGAAAAATGGCTGATCTAAACAAACTGGCCGAAGAGATCGTCGGTCTGACGCTTCTCGAGGCGCAAGAACTGAAAACGATCCTGAAAGACGAATACGGCATCGAGCCCGCCTCGGGCGGCGCCGTCATGATGGCCGGTCCCGCCGACGGTGGCGGCGGCGAAGCCGAGGAAGAGCAGACCGAATTCGACGTCATCCTGAAGTCGGCCGGCGCCTCCAAGATCAACGTTATCAAGGAAGTTCGCGCGATCACCGGTCTTGGCCTTAAGGAAGCCAAGGAACTGGTCGAAGCCGGCGGCAAGGCGATCAAGGAAGGTGCCGAAAAGGCCGAGGCCGAGGACATCAAGGAAAAGCTGGAAGCAGCTGGCGCCGAGATCGAACTCAAGTGATCGGTGCGCTTATCCGCGCATCTTGTCAACATGGCTGGATCCGGGCTTCCGGGTCCAGCCGAACCTGTCTCAGAGAGGCCCTGCCCATACGAGGGTTTCTCTAAGGCGAGGTTCCTGGATCGGGAGGCCCCTGGTGGGACAGGGGCCGGGAATGGATCGAAACCCGCCGTCTCGGATGGCCGCGCTGCTGGAGCCCGACAGTGGCTGCGACCGGTGAGAAATGAAAGGTGACCGAACACATGGCTCAGACCTTCCTCGGCCAGAAACGTTTGCGCAAATATTACGGCAAGATCCGCGAAGTGCTGGATATGCCGAACCTGATTGAGGTTCAGAAATCATCGTACGATCTTTTTCTGGAATCCGGAGACCAGCCCGAACCACAGGACGGTGAGGGGATAAAGGGCGTTTTCCAGTCAGTTTTCCCGATCAAGGATTTCAACGAGACCAGCGTGCTGGAATTCGTTGGCTACGAACTTGAACAGCCGAAGTACGACGTCGAGGAGTGCATGCAGCGTGACATGACCTACAGCGCGCCGCTGAAGGTCACGCTGCGACTGATCGTCTTCGACGTGGACGAAGACACCGGTGCAAAATCGGTGAAGGGCATCAAGGAGCAGGACGTTTTCATGGGGGACATGCCCCTTATGACGTCCAACGGAACCTTCATCGTCAACGGCACCGAGCGGGTGATCGTCAGCCAGATGCACCGGTCGCCGGGGGTCTTCTTCGACCACGACAAGGGCAAGACACACAGTTCGGGCAAGCTTCTCTTCGCCTGTCGGATCATCCCTTACCGCGGCTCATGGCTCGATTTCGAATTCGATGCCAAGGATATCGTCTATGCCCGCATCGACCGGCGCCGCAAGCTGCCCGTGACGACTCTGCTCTATGCCCTCGGTCTCGATCAGGAAGGCATCATGAATGCCTACTACGACACGGTCGATTACAAGCTCAAGAAGAACGCCGGCTGGATCACCAAGTTCTTCCCTGAACGGGTGCGCGGGACGCGCCCGACCTATGACCTTGTCGATGCAAAGAGCGGCGAAGTGATCGCCGAAGCCAGCAAGAAGGTGACACCCCGCGCGGTCAAGAAGCTGATCGACGAGGGCGAGGTTTCCGACCTTCTGGTGCCGTTTGATCAGATCGTCGGTAAATACGTCGCCCGGGACATCATCAACGAGGAGACGGGCGCGATTTACGTGGAGGCGGGCGACGAGCTCACGCTGGAGCGGGACCGCGACGGCGAGCCGATCGGCGGGACCCTCAAGGAGTTGCTGGACGCCGGCATCACGGACATCCCGGTACTCGACATCGACAACATCAGTGTCGGCCCGTACATGCGCAATACCATGGCGCAGGACAAGAACATGAACCGCGAAAGCGCGCTCATGGATATCTACCGGGTCATGCGGCCGGGTGAGCCGCCCACGGAAGAAGCCGCGAGCGCCCTTTTCGACACGCTTTTCTTCGATCCGGAACGCTATGATCTGAGCGCCGTGGGCCGCGTCAAGATGAACATGCGCCTCAATCTCGAAAAGCCCGATACGCAACGGACGCTGGACCGCGAAGACATTGTCGCCTGCGTGAAGGCCCTTGTCGAACTGCGTGACGGCCGCGGCGACATCGACGATATCGACCACCTCGGCAACCGCCGGGTGCGCTCGGTCGGGGAACTGATGGAAAATCAGTACCGCGTGGGCCTTCTGCGGATGGAACGCGCCATCAAAGAGCGCATGAGCAGTGTCGAGATCGACACCGTCATGCCGCAGGACCTGATCAACGCGAAACCGGCAGCGGCCGCGGTACGCGAATTCTTCGGCTCCTCGCAGCTTTCGCAGTTCATGGACCAGACCAACCCGCTGTCCGAGGTCACGCACAAGCGGCGTCTCTCCGCGCTCGGGCCCGGTGGTCTGACGCGCGAACGCGCCGGCTTCGAAGTGCGCGACGTGCACCCGACCCACTATGGCCGGATGTGCCCGATCGAGACGCCGGAAGGCCCTAATATCGGTCTGATTAACAGTCTCGCCACATTCGCGCGGGTGAACAAGTACGGCTTCATCGAAACGCCTTATCGCAAGGTGGAGGGCGGGCAGGTCACCGACGAGGTGGTCTACATGTCGGCGACCGAGGAAATGCGGCACACGGTGGCGCAGGCCAATGCCAAGCTCGACGATGCAGGGCGTTTCGTGAACGACCTGGTTTCGACCCGTCAGGCCGGGGAATACATGCTGGCACCGAACGAGCATGTCGATCTGATCGACGTGTCGCCCAAGCAGTTGGTATCGGTCGCGGCGTCGCTCATTCCGTTCCTGGAGAACGATGACGCGAACCGTGCGCTCATGGGCTCGAACATGCAGCGTCAGGCCGTGCCGACCCTGCGGTCGGAGGCGCCGCTTGTCGGGACTGGCATCGAGGGCGTCGTCGCTCGCGACTCGGGCGCCGCGATCATGGCAAAGCGCGCCGGCGTGATTGACCAGGTCGATGCGGGACGGATCGTTGTGCGTGCGACCGAGGATCTCGAAATTGGCGACCCCGGCGTCGATATCTACCGGATGCGCAAGTTCCAGCGTTCGAACCAGAACAGCTGCATCAACCAGCGTCCGCTGGTGAAAGTGGGGGATACCGTCGGCAAGGGCGAAGTCGTCGCCGATGGGCCCAGCACCGACATGGGTGAACTGGCGCTTGGCAAGAACGTTGTCACGGCGTTCATGCCGTGGAACGGCTACAACTTCGAGGACTCGATCCTGATCTCGGAGCGTATCGTCCGCGACGACGTGTTCACCAGTGTTCATATCGAGGAATTCGAGGTTGCCGCGCGCGACACCAAGCTCGGACCGGAAGAGATCACCCGCGATATTCCCAACGTTGGCGAAGAAGCGCTGCGCAACCTCGACGAGGCAGGTATCGTCTATATCGGGGCGGACGTGGAGCCGGGGGACATTCTCGTCGGCAAGATCACACCCAAGGGCGAGAGCCCGATGACCCCCGAGGAGAAACTGCTGCGCGCCATTTTCGGTGAAAAGGCGAGCGACGTGCGCGATACGTCGCTCCGGGTCAAGCCGGGCGACTTCGGTACGGTGGTCGAAGTACGCGTCTTCAATCGGCACGGTGTCGAGAAGGACGAACGCGCCCTGCAGATCGAACGCGAGGAAGTTGAACGCCTTGCACGTGACCGTGACGACGAGCTCGCGATTCTCGACCGCAACATTTACGCGCGGCTGAAATCGCTCATCCTTGGCAAGGTTGCCGTCAAAGGGCCGAAAGGTGTCAAGGCGAATTCGGAAATCACCGAAGAGCTGCTTGAGACGCTGACGCGCGGGCAATGGTGGCAACTGGCACTGAAAGAGGAAGCGGACGCGCAGATCGTCGAGGCGCTTCATGAGCAGTACGAGTCCCAGAAGCGCACGCTGGACGCGCGTTTCGAGGACAAGGTCGAGAAGGTGCGTCGCGGCGACGACCTGCCACCCGGCGTCATGAAGATGGTGAAAGTCTTCATCGCGGTGAAGCGCAAGCTTCAGCCGGGCGACAAGATGGCCGGCCGTCACGGCAACAAGGGCGTCATCTCGCGCGTTGTGCCGATCGAGGACATGCCGTTCCTGCAGGATGGCACGCCGGTCGATTTCTGCCTCAATCCTCTGGGTGTGCCGTCGCGGATGAACGTGGGCCAAATCCTTGAAACTCACATGGGGTGGGCCGCGCGCGGTCTCGGCGTCAAGATCGACGAGGCGCTGCAAGAGTATCGCCGCTCGGGTGACCTGACGCCCGTGCGCGAGGCGATGCGCATCGCCTATGGCGACGACGTCTACGAAGAGGGCATCGCGGATATGGACGAGGATCGTCTCGTCGAAGCGGCGGGCACGGTAACCGGCGGTGTTCCGATTGCCACGCCCGTTTTCGACGGCGCGAAGGAGCCTGATGTCAACGATGCACTCATGCGGGCCGGGTTTGATCAAAGCGGTCAGTCCCTGTTGTTTGACGGGCGAACCGGCGAACAGTTCAGCCGGCCGGTTACCGTGGGCGTCAAGTACCTGCTCAAGCTGCACCACCTCGTGGATGACAAGATCCATGCGCGGTCGACCGGGCCGTACAGCCTCGTCACCCAGCAACCGCTTGGCGGCAAGGCGCAGTTCGGTGGCCAGCGCTTCGGGGAAATGGAGGTCTGGGCCCTCGAAGCCTACGGTGCCGCCTATACCCTGCAGGAGATGCTGACGGTGAAATCGGATGACGTGGCGGGCCGGACCAAGGTCTACGAGTCTATCGTCAAGGGCGAGGACAACTTTGAGGCCGGCGTTCCCGAGAGCTTCAACGTGCTGGTCAAGGAAGTGCGTGGTCTCGGGCTCAACATGGAACTCCTGGATGCGGAGGACGAAGACGCGGAGTGAAGCAGGCAAGGTGCGCCGTGACTACGCACCCGACACCCACGTCGCAGGGTGTGCCCGTTGGGCACACCACCCCCGCACCCTCTTTGGACATGAGGACATGAAATGAACCAGGAACTCACCAACAACCCCTTCAACCCGAATGCCCCGGCCAAGGTTTTTGACGAGATCAAGGTATCGCTCGCGTCACCGGAACGGATCCTTTCGTGGTCCTACGGCGAGATCAAGAAACCGGAAACGATCAATTACCGGACGTTCAAGCCCGAGCGCGACGGGCTGTTCTGTGCCCGCATCTTCGGCCCGATCAAGGACTACGAATGCCTGTGCGGCAAATACAAGCGGATGAAATACCGCGGTGTCGTCTGTGAAAAATGCGGTGTCGAGGTCACGCTGCAAAAGGTCCGGCGCGAGCGCATGGGGCATATCGAGCTGGCGGCCCCCTGCGCGCATATCTGGTTCCTGAAATCGCTGCCGTCGCGCATCGGCCTGATGCTCGACATGACGCTGCGCGATCTGGAACGTGTGCTCTATTTCGAGAACTACGTGGTGATCGAACCCGGCCTGACGGACCTCGCCTATGGTCAGATGCTGACCGAGGAAGAGTTCATGGATGCGCAGGATGCCTATGGCATGGACGCCTTTACGGCGAATATCGGCGCCGAGGCCATCCGTGAAATGCTGCAGAACATCGACCTCGAATCTGAGGCGGAGCAACTGCGCGCCGATCTGGCGGAGGCCACGGGCGAGCTGAAACCGAAGAAGATCATCAAGCGCCTGAAAGTCGTCGAGTCGTTCATCGAAAGCGGAAACCGCCCCGAATGGATGATCATGACCGTGATCCCGGTCATCCCGCCGGAGCTGCGCCCGCTGGTGCCGCTGGATGGCGGCCGTTTCGCGACCTCGGACCTGAATGACCTGTATCGTCGCGTCATCAATCGCAACAATCGCCTCAAGCGACTGATCGAGCTGCGCGCGCCGGACATCATCGTCCGAAACGAGAAGCGGATGCTGCAGGAGTCGGTCGATGCGCTCTTTGACAACGGCCGGCGCGGGCGTGTCATCACGGGTGCCAACCGTCGCCCCCTCAAATCGCTTTCCGATATGCTCAAGGGCAAACAGGGCCGGTTCCGCCAGAACCTTCTGGGCAAGCGTGTCGATTTCTCGGGCCGGTCGGTCATCGTGACCGGGCCGGAACTCAAGCTGCACCAGTGCGGCCTGCCCAAGAAGATGGCGTTGGAGTTGTTCAAGCCGTTCATTTACTCGAGGCTCGAAGCCAAGGGCATGTCCTCTACCGTGAAACAGGCGAAAAAGCTTGTCGAGAAGGAACGGCCCGAGGTCTGGGACATCCTGGATGAAGTGATCCGCGAACACCCCGTTATGCTCAACCGGGCGCCGACGCTTCACCGTCTTGGCATTCAGGCGTTCGAGCCGACTCTTATCGAAGGCAAGGCCATCCAATTGCATCCGCTTGTCTGCTCGGCGTTCAACGCGGATTTCGACGGCGACCAGATGGCCGTGCACGTGCCGCTCAGCCTTGAGGCGCAGCTCGAAGCGCGTGTGTTGATGATGTCCACGAACAACGTGCTGTCACCCGCCAACGGCGCTCCGATCATCGTGCCATCGCAGGACATGGTGCTCGGGCTGTATTACACGTCGATCATGCGCGACGGCATGAAAGGCGAGGGCATGACCTTTGCCTCGATCGACGAGGTCCAGCATGCGCTGGATGCCGGCGAAGTTCACATGCACGCAAGGATCACCGCGCGCGTCCGGCAGATCGACGACGAGGGAAACGAGGTTTACAAGCGGTATGAAACCACGCCGGGCCGTGTCCGGATCGGCGCATTGCTTCCGCTCAACGCCAAGGCGCCGTTCGAGCTTGTCAACACGCTACTGCGCAAGAAGGAAGTGCAGCAGGTCATCGACACGGTCTACCGTTACTGTGGCCAGAAGGAGAGCGTGATCTTCTGTGACCACATCATGTCCATGGGCTTCAAGGAAGCGTTCCGCGCCGGGATCAGTTTCGGCAAGGACGACATGGTCATCCCGGAAAGCAAGTGGCAGATCGTCGAAGACACCCGGGACCAGGTCAAGGGCTTCGAGCAGCAGTACATGGACGGCTTGATCACCCAGGGTGAGAAGTACAACAAGGTTGTCGACTCGTGGTCGAAGTGTAACGATCAGGTCACGGAAGCCATGATGGGCTCGATCTCGGCCGATGAACGCGATGAGACGGGAGCCGTCAAGGAGCCCAACAGCGTCTACATGATGGCGCATTCGGGCGCTCGTGGCTCGGTCACGCAGATGAAGCAGCTTGGCGGGATGCGCGGCTTGATGGCCAAACCCAATGGCGACATCATCGAGACGCCGATCATCTCGAACTTCAAGGAAGGCCTGACGGTGCTCGAGTACTTCAACTCGACCCACGGTGCCAGGAAGGGGCTGAGTGATACCGCGCTGAAGACGGCGAACTCGGGTTACCTCACGCGCCGCTTGGTTGATGTCGCACAGGATTGCATCGTGCGTGAGCACGATTGCGGTACGGACCGTGCGATCACCGCAGAGGCCGCCGTGAATGACGGTGAAGTGGTGGCAAGTCTCGGGGAGCGGGTACTCGGCCGTGTCGCCGCGGAGGATATCGTCGATCCGGCCAATGATGAGGCCCTCGTCCGCGAAGGCCAGCTGATCGACGAACGTTCCGCAGATACGATAGAGGCGGCTGCCGTGCAGACCGCGCGAATCCGCAGTCCTCTCACCTGCGAAAGCGAAGACGGTGTCTGCGCGATGTGCTACGGTCGCGACCTTGCCCGCGGGACGATGGTGAACACCGGCGAGGCTGTCGGCATCATCGCCGCGCAGTCAATCGGTGAGCCGGGGACACAGCTTACAATGCGCACGTTCCACATCGGTGGTGTCGCGCAGGGAGCGCAGCAATCCTTCCTCGAAGCGAGCCAGCAGGGCACCATATCCTTCGAGAATGCCCAGACCCTCGAAAATTCGGCTGGTGAGACGCTCGTGATGGGGCGGAACATGAAAATCCGCATCCTCGGCGACAGTGATCAAGAGCTTGCCAGCCACAAGGTGGGATACGGTACCAAGCTCTTCATCAAGGAGGGCGACAAGGTACAGCGTGGCGACAAACTCTTCGAATGGGATCCGTACACCCTGCCGATCCTTGCCGAAAAGGCAGGTACGGCGAAGTTCGTCGATCTTGCCAGCGGTGTCGCTGTCCGTGACGTGACGGACGAAGCCACCGGCATGACCCAAAAAATCGTCATGGACTGGCGTGCGGCGCCCAAGGGCAACGAGCTCAAGCCGGAAATCCTTGTGGTTGGCCCGGATGGTGAGCCGGTGCGTAACGATCAGGGCAACCCCGTGACTTACCCCATGTCCGTGGATGCCATCCTGTCGGTCGAGGACGGGCAGGACGTTCAGGCGGGCGACGTGGTTGCGCGTATCCCGCGCGAAGGTGCCAAGACCAAGGACATCACGGGTGGTCTGCCGCGGGTCGCGGAACTTTTCGAGGCGCGGCGGCCCAAGGACCACGCGATCATCGCCGAGCTTGACGGGTACGTTCGGTATGGCCGGGACTACAAGAACAAGCGCCGCATCTCGATCGAGCCTGCAGATGAATCACTGGAGCCGGCAGAATACATGGTGCCGAAGGGCAAGCACATTCCCGTTCAGGAGGGCGATTACGTACAGAAGGGCGACTACATCATGGACGGCAATCCGGCGCCCCATGACATCCTGTCGATCATGGGTGTCGAAGCGCTTGCCGAGTACATGATCGACGAGGTGCAGGAGGTCTATCGCCTTCAGGGCGTGAAGATCAACGACAAGCACATCGAAGTTGTCGTTCGCCAGATGCTGCAAAAATGGGAAATCCTCGACAGTGGCGAAACGACGCTGCTCAAGGGGGAACATGTCGACAAGCAGGAATTCGACGCCGCGAACGAGAAGGCGGTTGCCAAGGGCGGGCGTCCGGCGCAGGGCGAACCGATCCTGCTGGGCATCACCAAGGCCAGCCTGCAGACGCGTTCGTTCATCTCTGCCGCTTCCTTCCAGGAGACAACGCGTGTTCTCACCGAGGCTTCGGTCCAAGGCAAGCGCGACAAACTTGTCGGACTGAAGGAAAACGTGATCGTCGGGCGGCTTATTCCTGCCGGCACCGGGGGGGCCACCCAGAAAGTCCGGCATATCGCCCAGCAACGCGACAATGTCGTGATCGAGGCGCGCCGGGAAGAGGCCGAGGTCGCAGCCGCGTTGGCGGCGCCCGACGCGAACGATGTCATCGGTGGCGACGAGTATGACACCTTTGTCGATACGCCCGAAAGCCGGGATGACTGAACGGCAATATAACGAGATTCAAAAGCCCCGCTTCGGCGGGGCTTTTTCTTTGGACTGCCTGTGATAGAGCCGACGCCCAGTACGTGCATGAAGCACCCCACCGGCCTTGCTCAGCCGGGTATGCTTGGGCTACCTGCGACCTGTCCTCGAGCCGAACTGGTCATTGCCACGTGGGGTGGAACCTGCCCGCCGGTGACAGCGTGAAGATTTCGCAGCCATCCGCCGTGACACCGACCGAATGCTCGAACTGCGCAGAAAGCGACTTGTCGCGCGTGACGGCCGTCCAGTCATCGGAGAGCACCTTGGTTTCCGGGCGGCCCAGATTCACCATGGGCTCAATCGTGAAGAACATGCCCTCTTCGAGGGTGGCACCAGACCCCTGACGGCCGTAGTGCAGCACGTTGGGTGGAGCATGGAAGACCCGCCCGAGCCCGTGACCGCAGAAATCGCGGACGACGGACATGCGTTGATCTTCGACGAAGTGTTGAATGGCATGGCCGATATCGCCAAACGTGTTGCCGGGTTTTACCGCGTCGATTCCGACCATGAGGGAATCATGCGTGACCTGGATCAGACGCTCGGCCTTTCTGCTCAGCTTGCCTGCCACAAACATGCGCGATGTATCCCCGTACCAACCATCGACGATCACCGTCACATCGATATTGAGGATATCACCGTCCTTGAGTGTCTTTTCTCCCGGAATGCCATGGCAGACAACGTGGTTCACGCTGATGCAGCTGGCATGGCGATATCCCTTGTAGCCGATCGTCGCGGATTTCGCCCCGGCCGCATCGACCATCTTTTCGATCATCCGGTCGATTTCCCCGGTCGTCTGACCCGGGAAAATATGATCGGCAACTTCGTCGAGGATATGTGCGGCCAGATTCCCGGCCTTGTGCATGCCTGCAAAATCCGCTGTTTCATGGATGCGGATGCCGTCGCGTGTCACACGTCCCTGATGCGCGTCTTTCAACTTTTTGAATCCTGGTATCGTGATCATCACTTCATATTTATGCAATGATTCCGCAAAGGACCATAGGCGGCGCGTTCATCTGTCGCATTTCCTGGATGCCGCCCCCGAGTTCGGCATGCGACACCTCAATCCTCCCGGATGAAATCGAGTCGCCCACCCAAGCTGATTTCCGACGGCGAGATCAGCGCGGCGAAGGTCATCACTTCCACGCCGGCCCGGCGCGCCTCGGCGAAGGCGCGCGCATATGCACTGTCGATGTCCCGGGCCAGCCGCATCTCGTGGCAATCCGTTCTCTGTACGAGGTAAAGCGTGACGGCCCGTTGCCCGGACCGCGCCATTGCCGCCATCTCTTCGAGGTGGCGTGTCCCCCGTATCGTTACCGAATCGGGAAATTCGGCGACGCCGGGTTTCCGCGAAAGCGTGACCGATTTCACTTCGACGTAAGCGTCTCGCCGCCCGCTGCCTCGAAGGACGAAATCTATCCGGCTGGCTTGACCATACTTTACCTCGGGACGGATGGTGTCGTAGCCGGCCAGGCCGTCGATCAAATCTCTTTCAAGCGCCTCTTTCACGATGCGGTTCGCGAGGAGGGTTGCCACGCCGGTGAAGTTGCCGTCGGGGTGCTCCACGAGGCGCCAGGCATATTTCAGCTTTTTCCGGGGGTCGTCGTTGGCTTCGATCCAGACCTTTGACCCGGGGTCGGCCACCCCGGTCATCGCGCCGGGATTGGCGCAATGTGCTGTCACTTCGCGACCGTCGGGCAGCCGAATATCGGCCAGAAAACGCTTGTAACGCTTCAGGAGCGTGCCTTGTTCCAGCGGGGTTTGAAAGCGCATGCTGCAACGCCTATACCGGAGCCATGCCGCTTGCAAGGAGAGCCGCCCATGTCGAATCCCACTGCCGCCATGCTGGTGATCGGTGACGAAATCCTTTCCGGGCGCACGCGCGACGCCAACATGCACCACTTGGCGTGCCAGCTGGTCAGCACCGGTATCGACCTGAAGGAAGTACGCGTAATCAGCGACGACCCGGATGCCATAACCGGCGCGGTCAGGGAACTGAGTTCGACCCATGACCACCTGTTCACGTCCGGGGGAATAGGGCCCACCCACGATGACATCACGGCCGAGAACGTTGCGCGTGCCTTTGATCTTTCGATCGGCGTGCGCGATGACGCGCGGGCCCTGCTCAAGGCCCACTACGACCGTCAAGGGCTTGACCTGAACGACGCGCGATTGCGGATGGCGCGCATCCCGGACGGCGCAACGCTCATAGAGAACCCCATAAGCGCCGCGCCCGGGTTCGTGATCGGGAATGTTTACGTCATGGCCGGCGTGCCCGCAATCTTCGAGGCAATGCTCGCGCACGTGATGCCGACGCTCACCGGCGGCGCGCCCGTCTTGTCGCAATCGCTGGAAATCCTGCGCGGGGAAGGGGACATTGCCGTCCCGCTGGCCGATCTTGCACGCCGGTATCCGGACCTCGCTTTCGGGTCGTACCCGTTTCAACGTCATGGCATTTATGGCGCGAACGTCGTCGTGCGAGGCAATGACGGGGGGAGGATCGACGCCGCGATTGCCGAGCTTGATGCCTTGTTCCCGGCATGATGCCCGGGGTCGAACGTCTTTATGACGTGATCGACAGAACATGGCCGGCGGCGCGGCGTTGGTGTCGCGGGCCCTGGACCTTGCGGGACGGGCAGCGCGGCGGCAAGCGCGTGTCAGCCGCGACTGCACGACATGCGGTGGCGGCCGATGATGTGGCACTGGCCGAGCGCGAGATGGCTGAAATCGGTCAAACGCCGTTTTTCATGATCCGGGCCGAAGATGATGCGCTTGACCGCCTGTTGGCCGACCAGGGCTATGACGTGGCCGATCCCGTGACTGTTCACGTGGCCCCCGTTGCGCGCCTCGCGGTGCCCACGCCACGCCTCAGTACCTTCACGGTCTGGGAGCCGCTGGCGGTCCAGCGGGACATCTGGGCGGCAGGCGGGATCGGACCCGAGCGCGTCGCGGTGATGGCCCGGGTGAAGGGCCCTCGGACAAGCCTTTTCGCCCGGTGTGACGATCATCCTGCCGGCACCGGCTTTTGCGCGATCGACGGGGATATCGCCATGGTCCACGCGCTTGAGGTGGCGGTCCCCTTTCGTCGGCGGCGGGTGGGACGGCTCTTGATGCAGCAGGCTGCGCTTTGGGCGCAGTCCAATGCAGCCACCACGTATATTTCCGCGGTGTGCACGCGGGAAAACGAGGGTGCCAATGCGCTTTACGCGTCGCTAGGCATGACCCGTGTGGGACATTATCATTACAGGCAGAAGGCACCAGGATGACAGTTGATACCGACCAGCCCACTGCATTGGACCTCCCGATGCTCGACCCGCTCCCGCAGGAGACGCGGAAATATTTCGACATCTGCAACGAGAAGCTAGGAATGGTGCCCAACGTGCTGAAGGCGTATGCCTTCGACGTGGAAAAGCTCAACGCGTTCACAGCGATGTACAACGACCTGATGCTGGCTGACAGCGGGCTCAGCAAGCTCGAGCGCGAGATGATCGCTGTCGTCGTCAGTTCGATCAACAGATGCTGGTATTGCCAGGTGGCCCACGGCGCTGCCGTGCGTCAGCTATCCAACGATCCGGCATTTGGGGAGGCGATGGTCATGAATTACCGCGTTGCGCCGCTTGATGCGCGCCAGAGGGCAATGCTCGATTTCGCGGCAAAGATCACGCTGAATTCGGCAGCCATTGAAGAACCGGACCGCGCGGAGCTGCGCGAGGCTGGGTTTTCCGATCGCGATATATGGGACATCGCCAACGTGGCCGGGTTCTTCAACATGACCAACCGCGTGGCAAGCGCGACGGGTATGCGGCCGAACGAGCAGTATCACGGGCAGGCGCGCTAGTGCGATGAGGGTGCTCTTTTCACTGGTGATCGCGGTGTTGCTGCCGGCGCCGGCAACGGCGGTGGAATTGCTGATGCCGGGAAATGCGGAAATGACGCGCGAAGTCGTCACGGAGGCTGACAGCTATCTGCTGCCGGTCGGTCCTTTCGCAGACGGCGAAATCCCGACGCGCGAAGTGACGGGCCGCGTTATCCGGCAGGCGTGGCGGATCGAAGCACAAGGCATGACAACGTTGCAGATACTTGGGCCCTTGCGCCGGCAAATCGAGAATGCGGGTTTCGACGTGATCTACGATTGTGCCGGGCAGGCCTGTGGCGGTTTTGATTTCCGCTTCAACACCGATGTACTGGCCGCCCCTGACATGTTTGTCGACCTTTCGGATTACCGTTACCTGGCTGCGCGGCGGGATACGGACACGCAGGCCCACGACTATCTGTCAGTGCTGGTGAGCCGCGCCGGCGCTACCGGCTATGCGCAGGTGGTCCATGTCTCCGCGGGTGCCGCCGGCCAAGCCGGGGGTGCCGCTGCGCCGCGTGACGAAGCCGTGTATGCACGGGCGGACAGCTTGGCCGGGGCCTTGATGCGCGAGGGGCACGTCGTCCTCGGCGATCTGGTGTTCGAGAGCGGGTCCTCGACCCTCGGGGCGGGGCCGTATGACAGTCTGCGAGGGCTTGCCGCATTCCTGAAGGCTGATTCGACGCGCAGGATCGCCCTCGTCGGCCATACGGACACGGTCGGGGGCCTTGAGGCCAATGTCGACCTTTCACGCCAACGTGCCACTTCTGTCCTCGACCGGTTGGTGATGCGCCACGGCGTTGCCGGTGATCAACTGGAGGCCGGCGGGATGGGGTATCTTTCGCCAATTGCGACGAACCGGACGGCGGCGGGTAGGGACGCCAACCGCCGGGTAGAGGCGGTTTTCCTTTCGACCGACTGAATGCGCGTCACCTGCCCCGGCCTCACGCCGACGGTGATTTCTGCGGGATGATCTGCTGCGCGATGCCGGCAAGCACCAGGTATACGGACGTGACAACTAGGCCCCAGTGCGCCCAGCTCTCGGGGTGGAAATCCACCCACGCGGCCCAT
This sequence comes from Roseovarius sp., assembly GCA_031580875.1. Taxonomy (GTDB): domain Bacteria; phylum Pseudomonadota; class Alphaproteobacteria; order Rhodobacterales; family Rhodobacteraceae; genus Roseovarius. The sequence goes on along the minus strand of JAVLCJ010000018.1, from coordinate 13,562 downwards.
CCCGCAAAGAATGTCCATGCGAACGCCATGGGCAGCGAGAACCAGCGCCAGCGGGCGGTCCGCACCGGGTGAATAAACTTCAGCGGCAGGAACATCGAGGTCGCCAGGACAACGACAAGAGACAGGATCAGCCAGAAATCGGGTTCGATCGCGAACATGACCAAGACCATCATGTTCCAGCAGCCCGGGAACCCGGAAAACGATTTGTCGGTCGTCTTCATCCTGCTGTAGGCAAAATACAAGGCACTGGCGTAGGTTATCACGATGATCGCGAACCAGCCCGTCCAGCCGGGCAAGAGATCGGACTCGAACAGTGCGAAAGCCGGAATGAACACGTAAGTCAGGTAGTCAATGATCAGGTCCAGAAGGACACCGTCGAATTCCGGCGCGTATTTCTGTACGTGATATTTGCGCGCCAGCGGGCCGTCCACACCGTCCACTGCGAAGGCAACCACGAGCCACAGGAACATGAGGTCCCATTTCTGGTCAATCGCGGCAAGCATGGCGAGCATCGCGAAAACGGCGCCCGTCGCTGTCAAAAGATGTACTAAAAGCGCTTTGGTCTGGACTGTCATGCGCGGTAACTGCCGCAATCATGGTCTGGATGCAAAGGGAATTCAAACACTGTCAGTCACCCGACCGCGGGTGGCTGTTGTTGTAGACTTCCATGAGCCTGACCGTGTCGACGGCTGTGTAGGCCTGGGTCGTGGACAGGGAGGCATGGCCGAGCAACTCCTGTATCGCGCGCAGGTCGCCCCCCGCGTTCAGCAGATGTGTCGCGAAGCTGTGTCTCATGGCGTGCGGCGTGGCGGTGGCGGGCAACCCCAGTTGCAGACGGGTTCTTTCCAGCACCTTCTGAACCTGTCGCGGCGACAGCTGCCCACCGCGGACACCGCGAAACAAGGGCGTGCCCGCCCCGATCTCGAAAGGACACAGGCGCGCGTAACGCTCGACGGCGTCGCGCGCAGCAGCGATGACAGGGACCACGCGTTCCTTGTTTCCCTTGCCCGTGATCCGCAGCATGTCTGTCAACGGTAGCGCGGCGCCATCCAGCGAAAGCGCTTCGGAGATACGCAGGCCGCACCCGTAAAGGAGTGTCACGACGGCTTGATCCCGCGCGGCGACCCACGGGGTTTCCGCCTGAGCCTCCACGGTGCCGATCACGTCCTTCGCGGCCTCCGGTGAAAGAGGTCTGGGCATCTTGCGCTGAAATTTCGGCGCGCGTGCGGCCAGGACCGCGGCGGGTTCTATCCCCTCGCGGTCGGATAGCCAGCGGTAGAAGCTCTTGACCGCAGAGAGCTTGCGCGCAAGCGATCGGCCGCTTACACCGCGGCCCCTTGTAAAGGCCATCCAGCTGCGCATGTCGCCGACAGAGACCCTCGACAGGGCGCCCATGCCCTGTGGCGCGCCCTTGTGTTCGGTCATGAAAGCCAGGAAATCGGCAACGTCGCGGCTATACGCGGCCAATGTGTTTTCCGAGATGCCACCGACAGCCTTTCGGGAGGCCAGCCATTCCTGCAGTGCGTCACGTGCAGCGGGGCTGATCATGACAGCCAGCGGCGCATTGCCCTTTCGAAAACGCCGCCGAAAAAGGCAAGGAGGTCGGTGCCCTGTTGCGGGCTGAACTGGTGCGGATCCTCCGCGCCCATGGCCAGCATCCCGGGCAGGCGCCCTTCGCCGAAATCGAGCAGGAGGCAGGCTTCGGACCGTACGAACCCCGCGTCGCGCCCGTAAATGCGCATGTCACCTTCGCTGACCTGCCGCAGCGTCACCTGCCGCAGGGGGGCATTGCGGCCAGCCATCAGGTACCCTTCGATGAAACCGGGCTCGGCCACGGTCAGGACATCGCCCAGTCGGCGGACCGCGGGATCGTTGTCGTTCTGAACCGACTCGAGCACGAGCTTGATCCTGTCGACGCGCAGGATCTCGGCCACGTCGCCGCCCAGGTCCTTGAGAAACGCCTCGAAACCCACCGGGTCCAGCATGCGCAGTATGGCCCGATGCACCTGGTTTGTGCCGGCAAGGTTTTCATACGCCGCGGCGATGACATTTCGGTGCGTGTCCTCCAGCCTGTCGAGCCGTGCTTCCAGCCGCTCCATCGCGATGCCGCGCAAGTCGACGATATTGCCCCCCATGGCGCGTTCGTTTGCCGCGATAAGCGCGCGCATGAGGTCCTGATCTTCAAGGATCACGTCGGGCTGCGCGATGATGTGTTCGCGCAGGGTGTCATCCATGCGGGGCTTGCTACTCATACGTCCCTCTGGCTTTTCTGCGTGTATAACACGCCCTCAAAGGATTTTCTGCCCTGTTTTTTCCCAATCGGCCAGAAAGGTTTCCAGCCCTTTGTCGGTCAGCGGATGCTGGGCCATCTGCTTGATCACCTTCGGCGGTGCGGTCATTACGTCGGCACCGATCCGCGCGGATTGAAAGGCGTGATTCACCGTGCGGATCGAGGCGGCGAGGATCTGGGTCTCGAACCCGAAATTGTCGTAAATCTCGCGGATCTCGGCAATCAGTTCCATCCCGTCGAGGTTGATGTCATCAAGCCGGCCGATGAAGGGGCTTATGAAGGTTGCCCCGGCCTTGGCGGCCAGCAGCGCCTGATTGGCCGAGAAGCACAGCGTCACGTTGACCATGTTGCCCTCGTTCGTCAGGACGTTGCACGCTTTCAGCCCGTCCCATGTCAGCGGTACCTTGATGGCGATATTGTCGGCGATCTGGGCCAGCTTGCGGCCTTCCTCGATCATCGCGTCTGCCTTGGTCGCGATCACCTCGGCGCTGACAGGGCCGTCGACCATTTCCGTGATTTCCTTGGTTACTTCAAGGATGTCGCGGCCTGATTTCATGATGAGCGACGGGTTGGTCGTGACGCCATCGACCATGCCCAGGTCCTTGAGCTCGGCGATTTCGTCGACTTCGGCGGTATCTACGAAGAATTTCATGGGGCGCATCCCTCAGCGGCGGGTTGGAGTCTGGTCACCAAGCGTGTACCTCATGGATTGCCTTGCCGAAACCCCTTTGAAGGAGCCTGTCGTTGCCGTTAGCCGTCACGGATTTCTTCGACGAGGGAACGCTTGTTTCGGTCCTGACGGTGCAACCGCTCGACGGCACACTGGATTACCGCGCGCCCGAGGGCGGCTGCCAGATCGGTGCCTTCGTGGAGGTGCCCCTTGGCCCGCGCAAGGTGATTGGCGTTGTGTGGGGGCCGGGAAGGGGCGGTTTCGATCTCAGCAAGGCGCGGTCGGTCATCCGGGTGCTGGATGTCGCGCCGATGCGCGAGGAACTGCAGGAATTCCTGCGCCGGGCCGCCGATTACACGCTGACGCCGTTGCCCCAGATGTTGCGGCTGGCGACACGTGCGCCGGGTCTGGGCGACCCGCCGTCGATGCGCAAGATCTACCGGCCGGGGGAGGGACGTCCCGACCGGCAGACCGGCGCGCGCAAACGGGTGCTTGCGACTCTGGCGGAGTTTGGAGGGCTTTCCTTTACACTACGTGAACTCTGTGACCAGGCCGGCGTGTCGTCCGGGGTGGTCAAGGGCTTGGTGAAGCAGGGCGTGCTCGTTGAAGAGGATACACCGCGTGACCTGCCTTACCCGAGGTTGGATCCGTACCGCGATGGCCCGGACATGACCGAGGATCAGGCCAAGGCGGCCGATGAGCTGAAAAAGGGCCTTGAAACAGGGGGGTACGGTACCACGCTTTTGCGGGGCGTCACCGGGTCGGGCAAGACCGAGGTTTACCTCGAGGCAGTGGCGGCCTGCCTGCGTGGCGGCCGACAGGCGCTCGTGCTGCTGCCCGAGATCGCCCTGACCACGGAGTTTCTGACCCGCGTCGAGGCACGTTTCGGTGCCCGCCCGGCGGAATGGCATTCAGGCGTCACGATGACGGAACGCCGCCGTGCCTGGAAGATGGTGGGGCAGGGCCGTGCGCAGATCGTGGTGGGCGCGCGCTCGGCCCTTTTCCTGCCTTTCCAGAACCTTGGCCTGATCGTCGTGGACGAGGAACATGACAGTTCCTACAAGCAGGAGGAGGGCGTGCTGTACAACGCGCGCGACATGGCGGTGCTCAGGGCAAGCATTTGCGGGGCGCGGGTTGTTTTGGCCTCGGCCACGCCCAGCCTTGAAAGCTGGGCCAACGCGGAGGCGGGCAAGTATCAGAGGCTTGACTTGACGGTGCGTTTCGGCGCGGCCGTGATGCCCGAGCTGCGGACGATCGACATGCGGGGCGAAAAGCTGCCGTCGGATCGATGGATATCCGCGGGTTTGCAAGCGGCGGCCAATGCCCGGATCGCACGGGGAGAGCAAGCGCTTTTTTTCATCAACAGAAGGGGTTACGCGCCCATAACCCTGTGTCGGGCCTGCGGAAACCAGATCGGCTGCGAGCATTGCGACGCGCGCATGGTGGAGCACCGGTTCCTCAAGCGGCTTGTCTGTCACCAGTGCGGTGAAACGCGGCCGATGCCCGATACGTGCCCCGCCTGCGGTGCCGAAGGGCGGCTTGCGGCCGTGGGGCCCGGGGTGGAGCGATTGGCCGAGGAAGCGCGCACGCTGTTCCCGGATGCGCGGATTGCGGTGCTGAGTTCCGATCTTTTCGGGTCGGCGCGGGCGCTCAAGGCGCAGGTGGCGGAGATTGCCGAGGGGGGCGCGGACCTGATCATCGGGACGCAACTGGTCGCAAAAGGTCATAATTTTCCGAACCTTACGCTGGTCGGCGTGATTGACGCTGACCTTGGGTTGCAGGGCTCTGACCTGCGGGCGGCGGAGCGGACGTTCCAGCTGATGCGGCAGGTGGCCGAGCGCGCCGGGCGGCAGGCCACGCCGGGCACGGCGTTGTTGCAGACCTATCAGCCCGAACACCCGGTAATTCGTGCCATCCTGACGGGCGACGAAGAGGGATTCTGGCGCGCCGAGGCCGATGAGCGCCGACAGGCCGGAATGCCGCCCTATGGACGCATGGCCGGGATCATCCTGTCCTCGACCGACATGGACGAAGTGTTTGAATTCGCGAATGAACTTGCGCGGATCGATGCGCCCGTACGGCAGGCTGGCGCGCAGGTTTTCGGCCCCGCGCCGGCGCCCATCGCCCGCATCCGCGGGCGCCACCGGGTCCGGCTGCTGGTCAAGGCGCCGCGAGGGGCGCCGCTGCAGGACGCCGTGGCGCGATGGCTGGCGCAGCTCACGCCGCCTTCACGCCTGCGGCTGAGCGTTGATATCGACCCGCAGAGTTTTTTCTGAAAAGTCCTGAAAAGCGCATCGGCATCGCGTCGGTAGCGCGGCGGCAACGCGGCGGTGCGCGGGAGCGCCCGGGCAGCCCCCGCCGCCGCGATATTGAAATACCGTTTTCCGTGAATATCTCGGTGGCGCGTTAGAGAAAAACGGTTTCTACAGACAGGAGACTTGAATGGCGGATCGGGAAAAGAGCATCGACAATCTGCAAACCGCGCTCGCGATGGAATTGACGGCGGTGCACCAGTACCTTCTTCACGCGCACACGCTGGAGGACTGGGGTATTGATCGCCTTGCCGGGCGCCTGCGCGATGAAATGCAGGAGGAACTGGGCCATGCCGGTGCGTTCATAGACCGGATCATGTTCCTTGGTGGAACCCCCAAGCTGGAAGCGGCAAAGACCCCAAACAAGGCCGAGTCGCTGCAGGCGCTTTTCGAGGCCGACAAGGCCGAGGAACAGGGCGCGATCGAATTCTACACGAAGGCCGCGCGCGAGGCGTTCGACAGCGACGATATCGGCACCCGGGCGCTGTTCGAGCGGATCGTGCAGGACGAAGAAGGCCACTGGGAATGGCTGGACCTGCAGCTTGACCTGCTGCGCCGCATGGGCGAGCCCGCCTTCATGACCAATTACATGAGCGGAACGGCCACCGAGGCATCCGACGCGGGCTGACCCGCGATCGGCGCGACGACGCCGGTGCATGCTTTCGGGCATGACGCCGGCGGGCGCAAAGGCGGCGCAAGGGTGTCGCCATTTCCGTGGGGAATGTCTAGAAGACCCGGATGGCACGTTCATTCCCCCTGACCGGGTCGCGCCGGTTACCGCTTTGGCGGCGGCCGGTGACTCTGCTGTTCCTGATGGCCGCCGCCATGCCGGTGGCCTTTGCCACGTGGTCGGCGCTGCTGAACAATTTCGTGATCGAGGTGGCGGGGTTCGACGGGGCCGACATCGGGTGGCTGCACACGGTGCGCGAGATCCCCGGCTTCCTTGCCATCGGCGTGATCGGCATCATCATGTTCATGCACGAGCAGGTGCTGGGGCTGGTTTCCCTGCTTCTGCTGGGCGCGGCGACGGCGGTCACGGCATGGTTCCCGTCACTGGCCGGGCTCCTGACCGTTACCATGCTCAGCTCCATCGGCTTTCACTACTACGAGACGGTGAACCAGTCGCTGCAGCTTCAATGGCTGCCCAAGGACCGGGCGCCCAAGATTCTGGGCTGGCTGCTGGCCGCCGGGTCGGGCGCGACGCTGGTGGCCTATGTGCTGATCGTTGTGACATGGGAAACGCTGGGGCTGAGCTACAACATCGTCTACCTGCTGTCGGGCGGTTTCACGGCGGCGGTGGCGGTGTTCTGCATCGTGGCCTATCCCCGTTTCGAGGCGCCGGATCCGCAGATCAAGAAGATGGTGCTGCGCCGGCGCTACTGGCTGTATTACGCGCTGCAGTTCATGGCGGGCGCGCGGCGGCAGATTTTCGTGGTGTTCGCCGGGTTCATGATGGTCGAGAAGTTCGGTTTCGCCGTGCACGAGGTGACGGGGCTGTTCCTGATCAACCTCGTGGCCAACATGGTGTTGGCCCCGCTGATGGGCCGCGCTGTTTTCAGCTACGGGGAGCGGAACACCCTGATCTTCGAATATGTCGGGCTGGCTCTGGTTTTTCTGGCCTACGGGGGCGTCTACATGTTCGGCTGGGGCGTTGTGCTGGCGGCCGTTCTGTATGTCGTGGACCATCTGCTTTTCGCGCTGGCGCTGGCGCTCAAGACCTATTTCCAGAAGATCGCCGATCCGGGGGATTTCGCGCCGACGGCGGCGGTGGCGTTCACCATCAATCACATCGCGGCGGTGTTCCTGCCGGCACTGCTGGGGTATCTGTGGCTGGTGTCGCCGGCGGCGGTGTTCCTGCTGGCGGCGGGGATGGCGGCGGTGTCGCTTTGCCTGGCGCTGCTGATCCCGCGCCACCCCGAACCGGGATACGAGACGATACTGGCGGGGTTCGTTCCGCGCCCGGCGGGATGAGCTCAGGTCAAGAGCCCGCGCATCGCGAAAAGGATGACCGCGGCGGTCACGACGAGGCTCAGCGTCCGGTAGATGCGATGTACGCGTTGGCGGCTGGTGGTTTCAGTCATAGCTGAACTGCTCCGACAGGATGTTGCGGGCCGGCACGCCCATTTCAAGCAGGGCCGTTTCCACCGCGTGCAGCATCGGTGGTGGCCCGCAAAGGACAAAGACCCAGTCCCGCCGCGCGGCCGCGTCGAGATGGCGTTCCAGAAGATCGCGCGTCACGAGCCCCGTTTCACCCTGCCAGCCCGGCGGCGGCTCTGACAGGACATGGACAAGCTCAAGCGGTGTTTCCCGTGCCATCCTGTCGAGCTCGTCGCCATGCACGACCTGCGAGGGGCTGCGATTGGCGTAGACCAGCAGCCTCGGGCGCGGGTCGCCGTCGAGCGCCATTTCGCGCAGGTGTGACAGCATCGGGGCAATGCCGACCCCGCCGGCGATGAGGCATATGCCGGGCACGTCCCGGTGACCGTCGAGCGTGAGGGCGCCGAACGGTGCATCGACATGGGCGGGCGTTCCCGTGGGGATGTCGCCGATGCGGCGGGTGAAATCGCCGAATTCCTTGATCACGAACCGCAGGTCCGGGCCCGCGCCGGGAGCCGACGCGATGGAGAACGGATTCTCGTTCAGCGAGAACGCGCCGTGGCCGATGCTGATCCAGGCGAACTGGCCCGGCGCGAAGCGCAGGCCGTCATGGCCGTCGGGTGACAGGGTCAGCTCCCACGTCCTGTCGGCCAGGTGCTGGACGCCGGTGACGCGCCACGGCCGGCGGTGTTTCATCAGGGGCTTGGCCAGATAGACCCACAGAAGCGAGGCCACGGCAACGCCGAACAGGCCGGTCCAGAACCACGCAAGCACCGGATCGGCACTGTAGCGGCCCGCGCGTGTGGCGTGCAGAACGCCCAGCCCCGCAACCGCGAGCGCCATCGCCCCGTGGCCGAGGCGCCAGAGCTCGTGTCGGTAGAGCCCGTCGCGGCCGATCGCCATCACCATCAGCGCCCCGAGCAGCAGCCACGCGACGATGCCCGGCCACAGGCCGTCGAGCCCGTAATCGAGCGTGTCGGCGCCCGGCGGTGCCTGCCGCGGGTCGAGTTGCTGACGGCCGCGGTAGAGGAACGGATGCAGCAGCAGCAGCCCGGCGGCCGTCCGCGCGAGCAGTTGGTGCAGGCGCATGGTGACATCCATCCCGATCCTGCCGGAAATGGTCCGGAACCGGCCCGACAGCGCGAATTCCACGAGCAGGATGGCCAGCCCGGCAAGGCCGGCGCCGGTGGCCAGTTCATCCCATATCTGGCGTGGTGCGGTGTCTTGCAGCGCGGCAAGGGCAAGCGGGGCCCCGACAAGCGCGAGGTAGAGGAGGCAGAGGGCGGCGGCTGGCAAAAGTATACCTTTCTCGTTTGCCGGGCGGATGGCGGCGACCTGCCCGTCCCGGGGTGGTGCGGGGCCGCGGCTTGCGGCCCGGGCGCGATCATGCCACAGCACCCGTGACAAGACCTTTACCACGGATAATCCCATGACCAAGACCTGGACCGCCTTCACGACACTGGCGGACAAGACCGCCGCCGAGACCCTCGGCGAGGCGATGGAGGCGCTTGACGAAGCGCCCTCGGGCGTCGGGGTGTTCGAGATAGAGGACGGCTCGGGCACGTGGGAAGTCGGCGGGTATTTCACCGAAGCCCCCGACGACGTGGCGCTGGCACTGCTGGCCGCCGCCTACGGCGCCGCGCCCTTCGTGGTCAGCGAACTGCCCGAACAGGACTGGGTCGCCAAGGTCCGGCGTGAGCTGGTGCCGGTCGAGGCGGGGCGGTTCTTCGTCTACGGAAGCCACGATGCCGACAAGGTGCCCGATGGCGCCGAGCCGCTGCTGATCGAGGCGTCGATGGCGTTCGGCACGGGGCATCACGGTACCACGCAGGGCTGCCTGCGGGCGCTTGACCGGCTGGCGGGCGACGGGTTCCGCGGCCGGTCGGTTGTCGATGTGGGCTGTGGTACGGCCGTTCTGGCCATGGCCGCGGCACGGATCTGGCCCGGCGTCGTGCTGGCCAGTGATATCGACGCGGTCGCCGTGGACGTCGCGCGCGCGAACGTGGCGGCCAACGGGCTGGAGGGCCGGGTGACCTGCGTGCAGGCGGCCGGTCTGGATCACCCCGACCTGGCGGCGGCCGCCCCGTTCGACCTGGTCTTCGCGAATATCCTCAAGGGGCCGCTGATCGCCCTGGCCGGGGATCTGAGCGCGCGGCTTGCGCCCGGCGGATACGTGATTCTGTCCGGGATCCTGAACGAGCAGGCCGAGGAGGTGATCGAGGCTTATTCCGGGTTCGGAAACAGTTTGCACGGACGTGAGGAAATTGGTGAGTGGACGACGCTAATCATGTCCAAAAGTGTCTGAAATCACGTCGAAAAAAAGCAGGTTTGAGGCAATTGCCCAGATTTTGCCACATTTTGCGCGTAGTTTCACCTTGAATGTGGCGGGGGCGCGAACATTCAGGAAGCTGCCATGACGGATTCATATCAAGGCTTTGATGCCAGAGTGAAAAACATAGGCCGGAAGCGTGTCCGGCTGTCGAAGGGGTATGTCAGCCAGATCACCGATGACGGGCTGATCGTTTTTCGACCAAAGAAGAGAAAATTCGAATTCCCGTTGCGCGGACTGACCTTCGTCGTGATCGGGTTTCTTGTCCTGAAGGGCGTGATCCTCGCCCATGTGGGCACGCCGCTTTACCAGGAACGGGTGGCGGCGCTTCGGGACGGGATGTTGGTGGAACGCGTCGGCGCGATCGTGATGCAGCTCGACCCTGTGTCGGAAAGCATCGGCGGAAAGCTGCGGCCATTCCTGCGCTGACGCGGGACGGTGACGAGTGAGCGGGTTTTGTGAAATCGTGTGCGTGAAAAGGCCCTGCGGGCGATGCCGGCGCAGGGCCTTTACCCTGTGTGATGATCGTGGGCCGTGTTTTGCCCGCGCATCAGCCGCGGCGTGCGACCCGGATGATCTCGCTGCGGTTCAGGCCGATATCTTCGAGTTCGCGGTCGGACAGTTGCGACAGCGCGTTGCGCGTGACGCGCGCGGCGTTCCATGCCGAGATGGCCGAGTGCAGCTTGTGGAAGGCGCGGCCGAAGACGTTGGCCGGGGCGAATGCTGTATCACGGGTGTCGAGGACAGCCATTGCTGATCTCCTTTGGTTTCGGGGGTACCGTTCTTGTGGTGATGGCCGGCAGGTAGGGGGATGGCGGCGGGGGGACAAGCCGCATTAAAAGCATAGTCCTTATGCGTTCGGTGCATGGGTTGCGCGGCGGGTGGACCGCCTGCGTGGCATGCAATGCGCTTGGCCCTTGTTCCTGTTTCGTGCTAGGGGTTTGTAACGAGGCGGCAACGGGGCAGCATGATGCGGTTTTTGGGAGTCGATCCCGGTTTGCGGCGGCTCGGCTGGGGCGTGATCGACGTGGACGGCCCGCGGCTGCGCCATGTGGACAACGGGATATGCGTGTCCGAGGGGGGCGAGCTGGCGGCGCGGCTGCTGATGCTCCACCGGGAGCTGAGCGCCGTCGTCGCGCGGTTTCGACCGGACGCCGCGGCCGTGGAGCAGACATTCGTGAACAAGGACGGGGCGGCGACGCTCAAGCTGGGGCAGGCGCGGGGGATCGCGTTGCTGGTGCCGGCGCAATTCGGCCTGCCGGTGGGCGAATACGCGCCCAACCGGATCAAGAAGACGGTCGTTGGCGTGGGGCACGCCGACAAGACACAGATCGCGCACATGGTGCGCATGCAGTTGCCCGGCGTCGAAATCGCCGGTCCGGACGCCGCGGACGCGCTGGCCGTGGCGATCTGCCATGCCCATCACGCGCGCGCGCCGGGAGGGATCCGGGCATGATCGGGCGGCTTGCCGGGCGGATCGATTACGTGGCGGCCGATCACGTGCTGATCGACGTGCGCGGCGTGGGGTATCTGGTTCATTGTTCGGACCGGACCCTGCAGGCGCTGCCGGGCGCGGGGCAGCACGTGGCGCTTTACACCGATCTTCTGGTGCGCGAGGACCTGCTGCAGCTTTACGGCTTCACCACGCCGGCCGAGAAGGAATGGCACCGGCTGTTGATGAGCGTGCAGGGCGTGGGCGCCAAGGCGTCGCTGGCGATCCTTGGTGCGCTGGGCCCCGATGGCGTGGGCCGGGCCATCGCGCTGGGCGACTGGAACGCGATCAAGGCGGCCAAGGGTGTCGGCCCCAAGACTGCGCAGCGCGTCGTGAACGAGTTGAAGGACAAGGCGCCCGAGGTCATGGCGATGGGGGCGGCGGGGGCCGTGCCGGCGGCGGCCGCGGCGCCGGACGACGCCGGCGAGGTGATCGAGACGCCGGTCGCGGCAGCGCCGCCGGCAGGCGGGGGCCGGGCGGCGCCGGACAATTCCGGCGCGCAGGCCGAGGCGCTGTCGGCGCTGGGCAATCTGGGCTATGCGCCGGGCGAGGCCGCGGCGGCGGTGGCGCAGGCCGGCGGCGAGACGCCCGAGGCCGGCACCGCCGACCTGATCCGCGCGGCCCTGAAACTGCTGGCGCCGAAGGGATGAGCGCGATGCACCAGCCGACACGATATCCGGGGGCCGCATGACCGACCCCGACCCGACGTTGCGCCCCGACCCCTTGCCCGAGGATGCCGACCGCAGCCTGCGGCCGCAGGCGCTGGGGGAATTCATCGGTCAGGCCGACGCGCGCGCGAACCTCGCGATTTTCATCGAAAGCGCCCGGCGCCGGGCCGAGGCGATGGATCACACGCTGTTTCACGGCCCGCCGGGGCTGGGCAAGACGACGCTGGCGCAGATCATGGCCAAGGAGCTTGGCGTCGGCTTCCGCATGACATCCGGGCCGGTGCTGGCCAAGGCGGGCGACCTCGCGGCGATCCTGACCAACCTCGAGCGCAACGACGTGCTTTTCATCGACGAGATCCACCGCCTGAACCCGGCGGTGGAGGAAGTGCTGTACCCGGCGATGGAAGATTTCGAGCTGGACCTCGTGATCGGGGAGGGGCCGGCGGCCCGCACCGTGCGCATCGAGCTGCAGCCTTTCACGCTGGTGGGCGCGACGACGCGGCTGGGCCTGCTCACGACGCCGCTGCGCGACCGGTTCGGCATCCCGACGCGGCTGCAGTTCTACACGGTCGCCGAACTGGACGAGATCGTGACGCGCAATGCCGCGCTGCTGAACGTGCCGGTGGCGCCCGACGGCGCGACCGAGATCGCCCGCCGCGCGCGGGGCACGCCGCGCATCGCCGGCCGGCTGTTGCGCCGGGTGGTGGATTTCGCGGTGGTCGAGGGCGGCGGCCGCATCTCGCGCGAGCTGGCCGACGACGCGCTGACCCGTCTGGGCGTGGACGGGCTGGGCCTCGACGGGGCGGACCGGCGCTACCTCAGCCTGATCGCCGAGGCGTATCAGGGCGGGCCGGTGGGCATCGAGACGATCAGCGCCGCGCTGTCGGAAAGCCGCGACGCGCTGGAGGAGGTGATCGAGCCCTACCTGCTGCAACAGGGCCTGATCCAGCGCACGCCGCGGGGCCGGATGCTGGCGCAGGGCGGCTGGCGCCATCTGGGGCTGGCCCCGCCCCGCCCGCCGGGCCAGAGCGACCTTTTCGAAGGCGGATCATGACGCTCGCGGATTTCGAGCCGCTGACGCCGGCCGAACAGGCGGTGATCGCCGGGCTGGGCACCGGCCACGTGACGGTGCTGGGCGACGGAGATCTGCCAGGTAAGGACGCAGGCGACGACCGCCGCGTGCGCGCCAGCCTGCTCCGCTGGCTCGCCCTCGGCGCACCGGGGGACAAGGCTGTGCGGCTGCACGAAAAAGGGCTGCGGATCGCCGGTGCGCTGGTGGTCAGTGACGGGCGGCGCGACCGGGCGCTCGGGACGCAGTCCACGTCGGGGCTGGACCTGGAAGGGTGCACGCTCGACCATGACCTTGTTCTGGCGCACTGCCGGTTTCAGGACACGCCAGTGCTGCGCGGCGCGACGGTGCAAACGCTGAACCTGAACGATGCGCATCTCCCGGGCCTGCGAGCCGACGGGCTGGAGGCACGGGGCAGCGTGTGGCTGCGCCGGCTGAAGACCAAGGGCGAAGCGCGGCTGATCGGCGCGCGGATCGGCAGTGATCTTTCCTGCACCGGCGCGCAGTTCGAGAACCCCTATGATGAGGAAAAGGAAAAGACCAATCCCGGTTCGACGGGCACGGCGCTTAACGCTGACCGGCTGGTAATTCAGCGTAGCGTGTTCATTGACAGCGTGCGGGCTAAGGGCGAGCTG
>JAVLCJ010000189.1:0-2481 GCA_031580875.1 Roseovarius sp. | reverse complement strand
GTGAGGCGTTGCGCCCTCGCGCCGGGCCTTGGCCTCTGTCGCCTCGCCTGCGCGCCTGATAGCGCCCGTCATCATCGCATCGAAGGCGTCGAGCATCCGGCCATGTGCGGCGCGGGCGTCGGGTGGCAAATGATCGGTCATGCAAAATACTCCCGCGCCGGATCATCGCCGGGCAGATCGGGCAAGCCCTGCACCTTGGCGCGGGCCGATGGTGTCAGCCCGAATTCGGAAAGCAGCGATTGCACGCGGCGCGCGGCGTCGGCACGTTGCGCCACTGCCGGGTGCGCCCGGTGCATTGTGGCCCCGGCCTCGGTCACGGCCTCATAGGTCGCGCCATGCTGCGCGATTGTCTGGCCTGCCTCGATCCACTCGCAAAGCGTCTCGCACAGCAGCCCCAGGGCGATCAGGTCGCCGTCGCTCAAGACGTTCATACCGGCCAGCAGGCGGGCCAGTTCCGGCCAGTGCTGCGCCGCTCGATCAGATAGGAACGCGGGCGGCGTGGTGCCGCTCAGGCGCGCTTGTGTGGCCTCTGCGGCCTCGCCGCGCGTCGTGCCGGATACGACTTTCAACGCATGGGGTTTCGGCTTTCGTGGCATTCGGCTTTTTTCCTTCGGTTTCTGCATTGGCAAAGAAGAGATTGGACTGCCGGTTACAGCTTTGCCCCGGTGAGGAACCGAAGGCCCCGGTAGGGTGCCACCGCGCCCGAACCCCGAAGGGCAGGACGCCGGACGCGGTGGCGATCGGCCTTGCCCGTGACGAGCCAATCCGGGCGCGGCCTGTCGCGGGGCCGGTGGAGAACAGCCCCGCGCATCTCGTTAGCTTGCCGCAACCTTCAGCAGCTTGATCGCGTTCGTGTCCGCCAGCTTGCCGCCGATCCGGCGCTGCACGATGTAGCGAACCGCGCCCGGCTTGGTCACTTCATCACGGATGATGCGCGCATCGGTTCGATCCGCGATCAGGTATCCGCGACGGAAGTCACCGAAGGCGACAGGAAAGGCGTCGGCGGCGATATCGGGCATGTCCTCGGCCAGCACCACCGGATAGCCCAGCAGCATCGGCGGTTGCCCGGCTTGCATCGAATCCGCCCAAAGGAACCGACCATCAGCGTCTTTCAGCTTCCGGTATCGTGCCGCCGTTTGCGAGTTCATGACAAACGCCGCGCCTGCACGGTATGGGGCCGAAAGCGTGTAGGTGAGATCGACCAGCGTATCCTCGGGCGTGCTGCCGAGATCGGACGCGGCCCCCGTGGCGATGTATTGCAGCGTGCCGAAAGCGCGCGATGCGTCCCCAGTCGTCACCGGCGTTGGCCCGGAAAGGAAGCCGGTCGGCTTGTCGCTGCCATCGCCCGAGACGAAAGCCGCGCCCTCGGCCACCGCGAATTGATCGGTGACGTTCATCTGAAGCCATGCCTCAGGATCAAAGGTCAGATCATCCAGTGCCCAGGTGCTGATTTCCGGGAAGGCGAACAGTTCGCCATGCGTCGGCTGGACTGCCGCCATGCCCGGCGCATCGGTCGCATTGCCTGTGCCGAGTTCGCTGCGCCACGTTGCGCCTGCGCCGCGTGTGCCCACGAGGTGGGTATAGTCCGAGGACTGCACCTGCACGATCCGCGCGATCTGTCGGATAGGCGAGACGTTGATAAGCTGATCCTGGATCACGTCGCTGATCTGTTTCGGTAGCGCGAAGCCGCCTTCACTGCCGGTCCCGGTGTTGATCCCGGCCTTGCGTTCCAGCCCTTCGCCGGTCTCACAAAATTCGCGAAGCGATTTGGCTTCTTCGATCAGCGATGACTTGTTCCCGGATGCTGTCGCGCCGGGGCGATTGACCTTGGTCTCGATTTGGTCGAGGCGTTCGGACAGTTGGCCGGTCTTTTCGTCAAAGGCGGCGTTGCCTTGCTGCACAAGGTCTTTCAGTTCGGTAAGGTCCATTTCGGGCCTCCATGCGTTATGGCGCGGTCGAAACCGCTATGTGTAAGGGGGGTTTTCGCCGTCATCTCGCCAGCGTCCGGCATGGCGGTGTCGGTTGGACCAGCGCCCGGCATGGTCACGGTAAAACTATACCCCATGAAAGCCCCCGGATCAATCAATTCTCTCGGGCCTCGATCTTCTCCGCGATCTGGTCGATCCATTGCGTCATTGCCGCCGAAACGGCGCGCAGATCGTGCCCGGCCTGCTTTGGCCCGAGTGATCCGGCCAGCAGCCCCGCGCCGGTCAGGATCAGGCTTTGGGCGATCTCGTGCGATGCAAGCCCGGCATTGGAAAGCCGCGCGATGGTTTCCTCGATCATAGGTTCGGCAAGGGCCTGCGCTTCGGTCTGTGAGGTTTGTTCGGTCATGTCTTTTCCTTTCGTGAAACATTTTTTCGGGCAGATTAGCGAAGGCGAGTTGGGCGGTCGGTTTCCGTATCGTGCGCCCTGAAGGCATTGGCCCCCCGTGCCATCGCCTCGGCGGCGAGTGACGGAAGTGACGGATTGCCCCATATC
>JAVLCJ010000188.1:0-2493 GCA_031580875.1 Roseovarius sp. | reverse complement strand
AGCCCGACAAGCTGGGACGCGTATATCGCCTCGGTCAGCGCCACGACACCGAGAAACGGCAGCAGGAGACTGCCCAGTGAGAGCCCGAACCCGGCAAGCCAGCGCCCCGCGCCCGGGTGATCCGCCAGCACCCTGTTGGTCAGGCGCCGCGACCAGATCCGACCTCGCAAGACCAACAGTATCCCGATCGCCAGCAGGATCAGGACGGCCGGCAGGTTCTCCTTGAATTTCGTCGTCTGGCTCGGGTTGGCCAGTGCCCTGGCAACCTCGTCGCGCACGGTCAGCAGCGTGTGGCGCAGCGTGCCGAGCGCTTCTTTCCAGTGAACGGGGTTCGTCGGGGACGGGCCGAATTGGAGCAGTTCCCTTGCTTGCCGGTCGCGGATGATCTCGTCGATGCCCTTGATCAGCCCCTCGGCGCGCCGGTGGGCCAGTTCGGCGGTTTTCACCGGTGCGCGGAGATCGGCAAGCCGGCGTTGCAGGTCGGTGCGCTGCGCCGCGATCTCGACGCTTTCCTCGCCGTTTTCCGGGACGGGGCCGAGCGCCTCGAGCTGCCCTTTCACCGTCTCGATGGCGCTGCTGTTCGCGTTGCGCGCCGTGTCGAACCGCTTGCGCCACGTCACGAGTTCCTCGCGCAGCGATTCCAGCGCCACGGTCGAGGCCCGGCCGGCCTCCACCGCGTTTTCAGCGCGCGTCGCCGTGCTTTCCCATGCCTCGTAGTCGATCTCCTCCGTAGCATCCTGCGCCATCGCGGCACCGGGCAGCCACGCGCCCGGCGCCCCGACCGGCCCCGCGACAAGAACCCAGGCGGCCAGCAGCAGCGCCAGAAGGCGTGACACCCGTGTCATTCGACGAACACGCCCGGGATCGACCGTGGCGCGCCGCTCAGCCAGCCCGGTGCCGGCAGGCCCTTCTCGGCGAGGAAGTCGGGATTGAAGATCTTGGATTGATACCGCGTGCCGTAATCGCAGAGCACCGTGACGATCGTGTGTCCGGGCCCCATTTCGCGCGCAAGGCGCATGGCGCCCGCCACGTTCACGCCCGACGACCCGCCCATGACGAGCCCTTCCTCGGACAACAAGTCATAGACCACCGGCAGCGCCTCGGCGTCGGGGACACGCCACGCGAAATCCGGCGCGAACCCTTCGAGGTTGGCGGTAATCCTGCCCTGACCGATACCTTCGGTGATCGAACTGCCGGGGTTCTCCTCGCCCGTGTAAATCTTGTAGAGGCCCGCGCCCTCGGGGTCGGCCAGCCCCATCTTCACGCCCTTGTCCTGCAACGCGCGGCCCACGCCGGCCAGTGTCCCGCCGGAGCCGACCGCGCAGATGAATCCGTCCACCTTGCCGCCGGTCTGTTCCCATATCTCGGGGCCCGTCATCTCCTCGTGCGCCAAACGGTTGGCCACGTTGTCGAACTGGTTGGCCCATATCGCGCCGTGCGGCTCGGCCTTTGCCAGTTCCTCGGCCAGCCGCCCGGAATAGCGGACGTAATTGTTCGGATTGCTGTAGGGGGCGGCGGGCACCTGCACCAGTTCGGCCCCGGCAATGCGCAGCATGTCCTTCTTTTCCTCGCTCTGCGTCTCGGGGATGACGATGACCGTCCTGAACCCCATCGACGCGCCCACGAGCGCCAGCCCGATGCCGGTATTGCCGGCCGTGCCCTCGACGATCGTGCCGCCGGGCTCCAGCGCCCCCCGCGCAACCGCGTCGCGGATGATGTAGAGCGCGGCGCGATCCTTGACCGACTGCCCGGGATTGAGGAACTCGCATTTGCCCAGTATCTCGCATCCCGTTTCCTCGCTGGCCCGGCGCAACCGGATCAGGGGGGTGTTGCCGACGGCCGCGGCAAGGTCCTTGGCGATGTGCATGTCCGTGCTCCTTCGGCGATGTTTCGCACCCACGTTTAGGGGCTGTCCCCCGTGAACTCAAGCGGCCGCGCGCAGCCTCGGCCGTTCTCTTTGCAGCCAGAGCAGCAGCAGGATCAGGGGCCCGTTATCCGCCTCGCCGGTTTCGATCAGGCCCACGGCATCGGTGAAGGGAAGCACGTGGGTTCGGATGTCCTCGTGCTCGCTGTCCAGCCCGCCCCGGCCATGCCCGCGATCCGCCAGATCGCACAGGCCGACGTAACAATGGAAATACTCGGTCGAACATCCCGGCGAACAATAATGCCCGCCGACATGCTCCAGACGTTTCAGCGGCACGCCCGCCTCCTCGGCGGTTTCCCGGCGGGCGCAGGCCTCGGGCGTTTCGCCGCCATCGACCCGCCCGGCGACCGGCTCCAGCATCCATGGCAGGGGATCCCCCCGGCCGAACGGCCCCATCCGGAACTGCTCAACCAGCAGCACCCTGTCGCGCGCCGCGTCGTAGGGCAGCACGATGGCCGCGTCCGTCGCCACGAAGACCTCGCGCCGGACCTCCGCGCTCAGGTCGCCACCGAAACGCGGGTGCCGTAACCGGTGTTCGCGCGTGAGGAAAAAGCCCGCATGCGGCGTGG
>JAVLCJ010000187.1:0-2542 GCA_031580875.1 Roseovarius sp. | reverse complement strand
CGGGCAGAATATCGAGCGTGAAAGTGGGGACCGTGGTTGTTTGAAATGGTCATTCCGGATCGGCCATCATGCGTATCCCGAGCCGCAAGATGTGCTGAAGTTTCGCGGTCAAGGTGCGTCAGGCACGTAACACCGGAACGATGCCACTATCGCCGATGAGCGGCTTGTCCGATCCCGGGGTGTGGCCTCGCAAACGGGTCGAACCAGGCCCGTTTGGCCGATCGGGCACCATGGCCGCAGCTCCTCTCTCGCTCGCCGGTTCTGCGTTCGACCGGGTCACCGCCTTGTCACTTTCGGTCGTTCATATGGTTCTTCTTGCCCGTCGTGCCTTATTGAACGTCTTTTCATGACCGAACTGAGATCGTGCGATCGCGTGCCAGAAATCGCCTTGAATTCTGAAATCATTGAATCAATTTGATACAGACGCCATCCTCAGGCAAATACGCTGCCACATGGGAGGATCATCCGGTAAAAGTTCTGAAAAAATGTATATCTGAGAATGTCAAGGTATAATGTGGCCGATCCTGGATGCTGCGTCAGGCGCCTCGGATCTGTATCTTTGACGATTGACGGTGCCTTGGCCCGAGGGGTGTAGCCGCATCGGTCCACACCACACCGTCGCGTTCGTCACGCCCCGTCGCCGAACTCGGGGTTGTCCACATGAATCGGCCAAACGGACTGCAGAAGCTACTGACATGGGCTCGGAGAACAATCATGCTCATGCGGAACTGTTCATGTCTCGGAAGGATCAGGTCATGCCGCTGGAACCCGTCCTTACGTTTGATGTCGTCGAAGACTTGGCCGATTTGGCCGGGCGCGATGCGCAGCTAACGCAGTGTCTCCCGCCGCATGTCAGCGCGGCCCTCGCGTGCAGATGCAAGGCGGTCGACGCAGACGCCCTGGCTGATCTGGCCACCGCCGGCTCGCGTGACACGGCAGGCGTGGCGAAAGTGAGCCGACGCATAATAGAGCTCGTCTCCAGGTTCGAGAATTCTGTCGCGACAAACGGCACAATACCGCGGCCGACCTCGGGCAACGTGACGAGGATATACAACAGTATTCTCGGTCACCATGGACCTCGGGAAACACAGGATCACATCCAGCATATCTGGGAAGAAACAGCATGGGCCGAAGACCCTACGCCCGTGGGCCCGATCGCAGATTTGTGGCAGGGGGCGCACCGGGCGCGCGCGCTCGCAGCAATCGACAAACTCGGCGAGGCTGTCGGCCTGATACTGTTGCACGGCTGTTTTCTCCGGCTTCGTGGCGGCGCGTTGCCATGGCCCGTGGCCGCGTCGCTTATCGCCGAGGCTGGATCCGGACCGGGACCCGGTCTCGGCACGGCCCGTGACTTGCTACGTTGCTGCCGGTCAGAACTTAACCGCCGGGTTCCGGCCTGCGGCCCGGACCGGCTACAAGGCCGGTTGCGCGATCAGGCCATCCGGGATTGTCGTCTGCAACGGATCGGCCCCGTTATCGATGCGATGTTCTGGAAGCCCAGCGTCCCACGCGGAGACATTAAGGCCCTCGCACAAGTATCCGACCGCACCGCACGGCGGGACATCCACCTCGTGCTGGAAACGGGGTGGGCCACGGCGGGGAGTGAGAAAGGCCCCTTGCGCCTGGCCATCCCGCAGACCGCTGCGCGAACTGTGAAGGATCACCCTGAGAATACGTGCGGGTGAATTCCGCTGCGGCATTTCGACATCTGTCTACGTCGAGACGCCTGGCGGAGTGCGCGATGACAGAGTCGAGGATTTTGATGGCACGCGATAGCTATTATCAGTCCACAGTACGACTCCCGCAGTCTTCGCCAATCTCCCGTCGGAACTCGGCCTGCAGGCTCATAACCTGAAGGTCGTAGGTTCAAATCCTACTCCCGCAACCAAATTTCCGTTCGTTATCAAAATCTTACGCGCCGCCCTCTGGAGCGGCGCTTGCGCTTGTGCTGCCCGTGGAAGCACTGTGGAAGCAAGAGGGGCCGAAGTCGTTCGTAAAGTTGAGAAAACTGCGGGTCGTAGGCATAGTGGTGTTCAGCTAGACGTGGTTGGCATCACAGCGACTCGAGGGCACCTCGATTTTTGACTATTTTCTTGGGCGCGCAACGGTGCGTTTGGCGTGAAGCGGGAGGGAAGTAGCCGTTTGGCGGTATGGCGCCCCGGGGCAATCACGGCTCGGTGCCTTTCATTCCCGGTTTCTCCAGGTTTGCGGCCTGACCTGCGCGCTGGTTTGCCCGGTGTTCACGCCGGGCACGGGTTGATGCGGCGGAGCTGCACAAGGCGGCGCATGTTGTAGGCGATGTTCTTCATCCCGATCTTCGCCTTGGCGCGCGCCATGCCGATCGTGCGCACCAGCGTGCCGCCCATGTCATTGGCCTGCGCGCCGAAGACATGTTCCACGCGGACCCGCACGGTCGATTTGGTCCGGTTGCTGCCCTTCGCCTGATCTGTCAACGGCTTGCCCCGCTTGCCCTTGCGGTGGATGTGGCTCTTCAGCTTCCGGTCGTGCAGCTTGGCCTCCATCGCCTCGGACCGATAGGCTG
>JAVLCJ010000186.1:0-2724 GCA_031580875.1 Roseovarius sp. | reverse complement strand
CAAGGTGTCGGGCATGGCAAGTGCGTGCGGTGTTTGAATCGGCGCCTTGCCGGACCTTTCTGCCCTGCAAGAACACGGGGGGAGGTCCGGATGAAAGACAAGTCCAAGTTTCCATCGCCAGTGCTGAGCACCGCGCCACGGCTGCTCGGCCGGGCGCGTCTGAAGCAACGGTGGCGTCACGGCAGCGACGCGTTCTTCTGGCGCGCGCAGGATGACGGGTTGCTGCTGCCCCGGCGTGACGGGGGGCGGATTGGCTATGCCGAGGATGACGTTCTTGTCTTTGAGGGTGGGCTGCCGCCGCCGGATCTGCGCGAGGCGTATCGCGCCGATCTCATGACACCCGGGGAGGTTGCGGCACTGTGCCCGCTCGGGCGTGACGCGATCCTTGCCCGGGCGCGGCGCGGGGCGCTGCCTGCGCGGCGGGTCGGACAGGTCTGGCGCTTCGTGCCGGCCGAGGTCGCGCGATGGCTGCAAGGCTGGGCATGACATGATGGGCGAAGCGGCCCGCCCGCCAGGGCAACCTGCGCAAGATGCCGTCGCATCGGAACCCGCAGTACCGATTTCATGCCGCCCACGATCTGAACGGCAAACCCCGGTATTGAACGCCCTTGCAGGGCAGCCGAACGGAACGCCCCCGCAGGTTTATGGCCTTTTATCTGCGCCCCCGTTCCGTTCAGCAGGGCGGAACTGAACGGACGGCGGCACCGATGCGCGCCCGACGCCCTCGATGAAAGGAGACCCCAATGTCCATCAACACGCTCGAAGATGTATTCCACCGCTTGCCCGAATTCTATTCCGAGAGTTCCTGCGACGCCTATCGCGCCGCCTTTCGCCGTGCCGAACGGCTGACGGGCAAGCGCCTTTGCCAGATCCCCGCCGATGAGCGCAGCTGGGGCGAGGAGATATCCCGCCTCGCCTGGGCCGGGGAATTCCGGGCGCGTACACCCGCGGCGGCCGAACGGGCGTTTCACACCTGGTGCGGCAAGATCACCGCGGCGATCCGCCGGGTGCAAGCCGCCGACCGGCCCGATGTGCCGGCCGAGGCTGCCACGGGCTGGGCCCGTCTTGTCGACTACGTGGCCGAGGTCGAGAATACCCGGGACGTCGACGGGCGGTTGCGTTTGCCGAACATGGCGTCGGTGTCCATGGCAAACCTGCGCGCGCGGCTCGGGATGATCCCGCCGCAGGCGCTCGACCAGGCCGCGGCGGCCGCGGCGCTCCACCGGCTGCCGCCGGACAAGACGGAGAGCTTCCGCAATTCGGTAGCCGTGCTGGATCGGCTGATCCGCGAGCGTGACCGCCACGCCCCGGTCGCCACGCTGCTGCCGACAGCAAATATCGGGCCGCTGCCGAAGCGGCGCGACGCGCCGATCCGCTGGCAGGATTTCCCGGCCGCCTTCCTCGCCGCGCGCGACTCGGCGCTCGACCGGGCGGTTCAATCGAGCGTCCAGTGTGCCAGAACCCGCGCCGAGCGTATTGACGCCCGCCGGGAAGGTCGACGCCGGGGCCGACGGCCGGCACGGAACCCGGCGGCGTCGCGGCGCAGCTATCTCAATGCGCTGTCATGGCTCATCCGTCATGCGGCCGACGACCGCGCGGTGTTCCACAGCCTCGAGTCGCTCGATCCGCTGCTGACCGAGGCGCATGTCGAGGCGGCGGCACAGCGCTACGTTGCGCGCTGCGATGCCGAGCCGGGTCTGCTGCCGAGCGAGGATTCCAGCTCGCTGCGCACCTATCTTTCCGCGCTTACCGTCTTGGCGCGCGCGGCCGGTATAGACGAGATGGCGGTGCTCGCGATCGAGGATATCGCGCTGGATCCGGTCTACGTCTCCGAAAGCGCGCAGGAGATGTCCACCACGCGCGAGCGGTTCGTGCGCCTGATCGATCGTGACTCCGCAGTCGCGCGTGCCATCATAACCGGGCCGGAGACGCTTCTGTGCGAGGCCGAGCACGGCTTCGATCGGTGGGCGCGCCTTGGCGACAACCAGAAGGCCGAGACACTGCACCTAGCCATCGCGGCCGCGGCGATGGCCGTGCAGCTCGCGCGGCCCCTGCGCACGCGCAACGTCAACGAGGCCGAGATAGGGGGCGAGTCCGCCGACCTTCTGGAACCGCGGCGAGCGGGTGCCAAAGCCTGGATCGCGATCGACAAGCGCAAGGTGAAGAACCGCCGCGCAATCGAGGGGCCGGTACCCGACCGGCTCTGGCGCGTGGTCGAGACGTGGCGCGAGCGGGGCCGCCCGGCATGGATCGCACGGCACGCGGCACACGGCTGCCGCGATGACGGCTTTCTCTTCCCCGGCACACGCGGCGGGCCGATGCCGCGCAGCACCTTCAACAAGGCGTGGAACCGGGGCATGGGCCGTCTGGGCTTGAACGGCCTTACCCCGCACATGATGCGCCATGTGGCCGCCACGCTCTATCTCGCGGTGCAACCGGGCGACTATGGCGTTGTCGCGGCGCTGCTCTGCGACACGCTCAGGGCGGTTGAGAAATTCTACATGCGCGGAGAGGGGCGCGCTGCCGCCGAGCTTTTCGCGCAGGTGATGGCGGAACGTTTTCCCGCGCTCGATCTCGGAAGGGGAGCAGCCTGATGCCGCCCCGTCCGAAAACCCCTAAGGCGTCCCAAATTATCTGACGACGGACACCGCGCAAGATCGGCTTCGGCCGCCTCGGCACGCCGCTCCGAAGCCGCGAGCGCGGCGCGCAATTCTTCGAGTTCGA
>JAVLCJ010000185.1:0-2815 GCA_031580875.1 Roseovarius sp. | reverse complement strand
CCCCCAGTCGCCTAGTCGACTTGAAACGCTTATGGTCAGTCCTCTGGCCTGGAGCTTGTCCGAGTTCGGGGCGGAACCTGTGACATGGGCGCCGGATGGGCTTAACGTCATGGTTGCAGGAACCATCGCGCATGACGTGCTGGAGTTTCTGTTTCCCAAGGATGCGCCGTTGCCAGATCACAACCAGATCGATGCTGAGGTGCCGGAGTTACTCTCCTCGGCCATCCGTAAATATGCGCCATATCTGCAGCGCTCGATCTGGGCCGTCGAACGTGATGGCTTGCTTCGTGATATCCGTACGGCCGCACATGCCTGGCGGAACACAGTCGAAGGCCTTGGCGCGCGTGTGATCGACAATGAAATCGGTCTGCAGGGTGAGGCACTGGGTATCTTGCTGCGCGGACGCGCTGATTGCCTTCTCCAACTCGAAGACGGCAGCCTCCTGGTCGTGGATCACAAGAAAAGTGGTACGCCCAAACGCCGCGCACGCCTTGAGGCTAAATGGGATTTGCAACTCGGCCTTTACCGAGCAATGCTCAAATGTCCTGCAAAAACAAACGACGTTCTAGAGGCCGCCTTGGCGGATAAGCCCAAGATCGGGGTCGCCTACCACCTGATCAACGACCAAGGCGTTTTGCTTGAAGGCCTTAAGCCAGCCGACGGCATCGTCACCGTCGTAGAGGGTGAGATTTCTGCGCAAGCCATGGACTTGTTGACCAAGCGACTTTCTGATGTGCGCGAAGGTTTTATTCGCCTCAATACCGAAGAAGATCGTCAAAAATTCGAGAAGGAAGCGAGTCTTGTGCCGTATGCATTGGATGCTTCGCCGCTTGTTTCGCGCTTCATGACGCCCAAGGCGGAGAATGCTGATACCACGGAGGGTCACAATGACTGAAATGCTGACGATTGTTCCGGCAGGGGCTGGTTCGGGCAAAACCTTCCGGATTAAATCGGACCTCACCAAATGGGTTAAGGACAACCTCGTCGCCCCAAATCGCATTTTGGCGGTGACATTCACTGAAGCTGCCGCCGCAGAGTTGCGCGGCCGTATTCGGTCGAGCCTTTTGGCCGAAGGTATGGTCGAGGAGGCATTAGCCGTCGAGCAGTCCTACGTTTCGACTATTCACGGGCTTGGATTGCGGATTCTTTCGGAACACGCTTTTGCCGCAGGAGCCTCACCGCAGCCACGTGCGTTGGCTGATGCAGAGCGCGACCTCCTAATTCGGCAAGCTATGGCGCACGCACAGTCTCTTGAGGCTGTCAAAGCTGACCTGCCGCGCTTTGGGTACCGGTCGAGTTTTGTCTCGAATGAGAGCCAGGAAGATAGTTTCCGCGGCAGAATCCTGACCACGATTGATCTTCTGAGGGGGCTCGGCGACAATGGAGAGGATCCGCAACTTGCGGATGGGGCGGTCGCCCGCCTACGCGGGCTCTACGGTCGGGTCGAGCCAGACGGGGCGCCCTTGGAAGCGCGATTGCTGACGGCGATCGACGCCCTGCTTACGGCATTCCCTAACGACCTTACCGCCCATGCAACCTCGGCAGCTGCGCGTACTGCGTTTGGAAAAGACTTTCGCAATATGAAGCGCGCCCAGCGCCCTGGGGAATTGCGCCGTGATTGGGGGCTCTGGAAAGCCCTGAGTGAGCTGCGTCAGTCGAAGCGTGGGGCGCCCACACCGGATGGCTATGATGCGCTGTGTGATGAGGTGATTGCGGCGGCCGCGGATGTCGCGATCCACCCGGGCCCCTTGGAAGACGCCTGCGCGCATCTTACGGCGCTGATCCATGGCGCCCAGGAAGTGATGTCGAAATATGCTGATATGAAGCGCGAAGCGGGTGTCATCGACTATGCCGACATGATCTGCGATGCCGAGCGCCTTCTGCGGACGCGCCCGGAAATCCTCGACGCGCTTTTGTCCGAAGTAGATTGCGTCATCATCGACGAGTTCCAGGACACGAACCCGGTCCAGTTCGCGCTGCTGTGGCGCATCGCGCAATCCGCCAAGCGCGTGCTGATCGTGGGCGACACCAAGCAGTCAATCATGGGTTTCCAGGGGGCAGACCCCCGCTTGAGCGAGGCACTCGAGCGAAAGAATCCGGACGCGGCCTCGCCCCTCACGGGCAACTGGCGCTCTGATCCGCGGCTGATGCAGATGGTGAACGCGATTTCGGCGGGTCTGTTCGGAGAGGCCTATGTTCCGCTGGAGCCGCAGCGGCCAGAAACCGGCGAGACCTTCGCGGAGGTCCTGCGCATTCCGGAAGGTCGCCGATCGAGGAAATCCCGACCTGAGGAACAAGTAGCGGCGCGCATTGCCGATATCCTGGCGGAAGCTGGGCCAGTGGTGGAGCGGGAGAGTGATCCAAAGGCGCCGACATTCCGCCCGGTCGAGCCGCGCGACATTGCCATACTGGCGCCGACCCATTCGATGGCGACGCGCTATGCAGCGGCGCTCAAGCGGCAAGGTGTCCCGGTCCGGATAAGTGAAACAGGCTGGCTGGACTCGCCCGCTGTCATGGCGGCGCGCAACGCGCTGGCTTTCGCGGTCGATCCGACCGACCGCCATGCGGCCCTCGCGCTCCTGACACTTGGCCCATCCTCCATGCCTCTGCAGCAGGCGATGAGCTTGCTTGCCGACGGGGAATTGGAAGCCTGTGCCGACCTTGCTGATCTACGGGCCTTGGCCGCGACCGCCCCTGCAATGCCGCTGGAAACCTTGCTTCCGCGGGTGCTCAGCGCTGCGGGTATCCTCGACTGGGCAGCGCGCATGCCGGAGGCTGCGCAAGCCCATGCAGATCTCATGCGGCTCTCCGCAGA
>JAVLCJ010000184.1:0-2924 GCA_031580875.1 Roseovarius sp. | reverse complement strand
GCGAGGCGATCATCCACCCCTGGGTCAACAAGAGCCTTGAGCGCGCGCAGGCCAAGGTGGAAGGCCGCAACTTCGACATCCGCAAACAGTTGCTGAAGTTCGACGACGTGATGAACGAGCAGCGCAAGGTGATCTTCAAGCAGCGTCTCGACATCATGAAGGCCGACGACCTGAGCGAGATCGTCAAGGACATGCGCGCCGAGGTGATCGGCGATCTGGTCGATCAGTACATGCCGCCCAAGACCTACGCGGACCAGTGGAACACCGAGGGGCTTTACGCCGCGGTGATCGAGCATCTGAATCTCGACCTGCCGATCATCGCCTGGGCCGAGGAAGAAGGCGTGGACGACGACGACATCATCGAGCGGTTGGAGAAGGCCGCCGACGAGATGATGGCGCAGAAGGCCGCCCAGTTCGGCCCGGAAAACATGCGCATGATCGAGAAGCAGATCCTGCTTCAGACCATTGACCAGAAATGGCGCGAGCACCTTCTGACGCTTGAACACCTGCGCAGTGTTGTCGGGTTCCGCGGTTACGCGCAGCGCGACCCGCTGAACGAGTACAAGACCGAGGCGTTCCAACTGTTCGAATCCATGCTCGAAAGCCTGCGGCAGGACGTGACCCAGAAACTGTCGCAGATCCGGCCCATGACCGAGGAAGAGCAAAGCGCCATGATGGAGGAAATGGAGGCGCAGCGCGCCGCCATGGAAGCGGCGGCGCAGCCATTGGACGGCACGCAGGACCAGCCTGCCGAGGACGCCGCGTCAGGGTTCGTTGAATCGGATCCCGAGACATGGGGCAACCCGGGCCGCAATGCACCTTGCCCCTGCGGGTCGGGCAAGAAGTTCAAGCACTGCCACGGCCGGGTGGCGTAACGCTTCGGTCCCGCCACGGATCGGCCTGATTAAGATCCCAACGCTGCCACATGACAGCCCATTTCGCGGGCTAATCCTGCGTCAGACCTGTAACAGGTGCGGGAGAATGTCATGTCCGGAATTCGTCGTCTCATTACCGCGGGGGGCACGCTGCTTTGTGCCCTCGGGATCGGTTATTTCATGCAAGCCGGGGAGCGGCCGCCCCGCGCCGCGGACGCGCCGAGCGGACAGGCCGAAGACGCCGAAAAGGGCGCATCCGGGGCTGCGGGTGATACGTCGGGGACTGTCGTCCTTACGGACGTGACCTTGACATCCGCGGTTCCCGTCCCTCCGGGGCCCGTCCCGCAGCCCGCAGTGCTGCCGACCTTGCCCGAGGCCATGATCCAGCCTGCGGCCTTCGATGCCGATACGCGCGCCGAATTGCCAGAGGAAGCCCCTGTACCGGCCTTTGAATGCGAGACCATCCTGACGGCTGAAACCTTGGCCGCGGCGATGGTCGAGCTTTCGCTCGACGCGCCATGCATGATCAATGAACGCTTCACCCTTCACCATAACGGGATGATGATCACCGGCGTCACCGACGCGACCGGCCAGAGCGAGTTGACGGTCCCCGCATTGAGCAAGCAGGCTGTTTTCATCGTTTCCTTCGCCGCGGGGCAGGGCGCCGTTGCCGCCGCCGAGGTGACGTCGATGGAGTATTACGACCGGGTGGTGCTGCAATGGCAGGGGCCGGCTGGCCTGCAGCTTCATGCCCTCGAATTCGGTGCCTCCTATGGCGGGGAGGGCCATGTCTGGAGCGATGCGGCGCGCAGCATGGGTGTCGCGGCCCGCGGTGAGGGGGGATTCCACACGCGGCTTGGCGCGCTTGACCAGCCCGAGGCGCGGCTTGCCGAGGTTTACACCTTTCCCAGTGGCACGGCCCGGCGTGGCGGGAACGTCGCGGTCAGTGTCGAGGCCGAGGTCACGCAGGACAATTGCACAAGAGACATTGCCGCACAGACGATCGAAGTTCGCGGCGCCGGGCGGCCCCGTGTGAAGGACCTTGAACTGGCGATGCCGGAATGCGATGCGGCCGGTGATTTTCTGGTGTTGAAAAACCTGCTCAATGATCTGAAGATCGCCGGACAATAAACAATCCGCATCGCCCGGGGGACAGTCGATGGCTTTGGTGCGTGCGGCGTGGGGCGCCGCACTTTTTCTTCTTGGTCTCGTATCCGCCGCGGTTGCACAGGACGTCACGCTGACCTCGCGGGATGGCGATGTGGAAATTTCGGGTGACCTGCTCGGGTTCGACGGTGAATTCTACAGGGTCGACACGGTCTACGGGGAGTTGACGGTCGACGGTTCCGGCGTGCTTTGCGACGGGCCGGGTTGCCCGAACCTTGAGGACTACGTGGCCCGGGTCACGTTCTCGGGTGCGCCGACCATCGGGCGTGTCCTGATGCCCGCGCTGGTGCAAGCCTTCGCGATCCGCGAATCCTATATGCTGTCGCGCAAGGCCCTTGCCAAGGATCGGATCCGCTACGTGCTGGTGGATGGCGAAAGCGGCAAGACGGCGGGCGAGTTCACGTTCCACATGCGCCGGACGGACGAGGGATTGGCCGATCTTCTGGCCGACGAGGCCGATATCGCGATGACCCTGCGCGAAGTCCGCCCGGCAGAGATCGGCCGGGCCCGCGAGGCGGGGCTGGGCGACTTGAGCGATACGAATCGCAGTCGTGTCGTAGCGCTGGATGCGCTGGTGCCTGTCGTCGCGCCCTCGAACCCCGTGCAGGCCGTCACCACGCCGCAGATTGCCCGGATCCTGTCGGGTGAAATCGTCAACTGGCAGGATTTGGGCGGCCCCGATGCGCCGATTGCCGTTCATGTTTGGGATGCGCAGACCGGGCCGGGGCAGGCCATTCGGGACAGGTTGCTGGCCCCGCCGGAACGGGAGCTGATCTCGGCGGCGGAACGCCACGCAGACGGTGCCGCGCTGGCCGAGGCGGTGCGCGCGGCCAAGGCCGAGGCCTGGGCCCGTGAGAATGCCGGAGCGATTGCCGAGCGCCG
>JAVLCJ010000183.1:0-3024 GCA_031580875.1 Roseovarius sp. | reverse complement strand
ACGCACGCCATGAGAGTTAAAATACAGCAATATCAGGCTTTGCCTTATGCGGTGGGCCGGGATTTGGGGATCACTCCCGCGACGTGGCGGAATGGGGCAAGCGCCAGACGGTTGGGGAGATCAAGACCAGCCCGCGAACCCACCATGTCCTCATATCTGGTCGATCATGATACGGACTACCTATCCGAACCACTAGTTTTCCCTAGCCCCTTGCGTCACCCCAGCGTTTTTGGCTACTACCGACGGCGGAGCGGTGGCCGAGTGGTCGAAGGCGCACGCCTGGAAAGTGTGTAGGCGGGAAACCGTCTCGAGGGTTCGAATCCCTTCCGCTCCGCCACTTGCCCTCGCGAAAGCGTTCTCCCGATCCGGCTGCGGCCGGATTTTTCTGTTGTTTTCGAGGGTTATGCGAGCAAGGCTGAGCACTGGTCGCCGCGCAAAGTAGCCAGAATCAGTCTCTGAGGCGCCGTATTCTCCAAACCTGATGACTACGCAGATCTGGTGCAGAGCTTGTAGCTGTCTGAAAATACTACGCTTTTGTGACCGACAACCTGAGCACTTCAATGCCGGTGGCATTCGCAGAGATGGAACACAAAGCGGACGTTCGCCAAAGCGGTCGTTCGCTGTGACGCGTCCATTCGACCGGGGTGCGAACGGAGCGGGATGTCGCTGCATCTGCGCTAATGTCCGCAATTGATTTAAATGACCTGCCACGTGGATATGGCTGTTTAGGAAAGCACGACCAACTCCTTGAAGTCGGTCTCGCGGATGATGCGTAGTTGTTGACCCGCCTCGACCAGTTCTTCCGCTTTCCGGTGCTTCGACGACTTGTCGTGACCCGCCAGCTTCGTCACATCCATATCCCCCACGACGAGCATGGTCGTCTTCTTGGTGACTCTGTTCGCCACATTGCAGCCTACGGAAGCCGCAAGATCTGCGGCCTCACGGCGCGGTATGTTCAGTGCGCCCGTGAACACGATCACCTCACCTGCAAGCGGGCCGTCTGGGTTTCCGTTGCGCGTGATCTCAGCGGCTCCGCTCGACGACGGGTCTATAGGCTGCAGGATGCGTTTCTGAATTGCGTCGAGATCGAGACCGCTTTCCTGCATCGCAGCGAGCATGACGTGCCCCGCCGCCTTTGCATCCTCAAGCGCGTTGTGATGCTCGAAGGTGTAATCGATCATCTTGCAGACGTTCGCGAGGCCGTAGCCCGACTTCGCGCATTCGTCCCATGTTCTTCGGGCGACGCGGGCCGAGTCGAGCCAGGTGCAGGCCGGGGTCGGAATTGCCCAGCGGCCCGCCGCTTGATGCATCGCAACACGGTCGAAATGTGTGTGGGTGACAACGACCTGCGACCCAAGCAACCGTTCAATGTCCACGGCGGCTTGCTTGAACGTTGGCGCGCCTTGCACGTCGCCTTCCGTGATGCCGTGGATCGACATGTTGACAGGATCGAAGAAGTCGTCCGGGTCTATGAGCGAGTACCATTCGGACGCGAGGGTACCGTTTTGGAAGGCGGCGACTCCGATTGAGCAGATCGACGCCATGTCGGCATTTGCGGTTTCGACGTCGATGGCAACGAATCTCATAGCGACATCTATCCCTCATTGGTCTAGCTGGAAATGTAACGATACAGGTTTCGTTAGCCAACGCACTCCGTTGATCTCCCCAAGCATTTTCTTTCATCAAAGCCGCCATCCATACAGACCGCAGCATCGGTCTCTTTGGGCTCGCACCGGCTGTTCAATGCGCCGAGACGGAACGACCGCTTCAGCGGATTTGTCCGAAGTGCTGCAGCTGTGCTGCCCACTCCACCGGAAACGGCCGCAACACCCGCCCCAGCGTCACCTCAGCCCCCTGCTTCCCGTCAAGGATCGCGTCGACGATGTCGGGCGCAAGCAGCGTCAGCCTCAGGATGCGGGTCATGTAGGAGGGCGCGATCCCCTCGCGTTCGGCCAGTTCAGCGATGGTGGCAAACTCGGCCGATTCCAGCATCCGTTTCCAGCGGAAGGCGCGGGCCAGCGCCTTGACCAGCGTGTTGTCTGTCTGCCGCGGCTTCGCGGCGCCTTCCGGCAGCTGCATTTCCTTCCGGCCGCCGCGTTCCACGATCCTGAATGGAACGTGAAGCATGATTGTCTCGGGGATCGTCTCCCCGCGGTTCATGCTGCCGCCCCGATGGCACCGGCCTGCATCTCTCGCGCAAGGCCGCCGAGCCCATCTACGCGCAGGCGGACGTTTAGTCCGTCCGTGCCGATGTCCACGCGCTCGACCAGCAGCGCTGCGATGCGCGCCTGCTCGGCGGGAAAGAGTTCGTCCCACAGCGGGTCAATCTGCTGCAGGGCCGCGCGGGCGTCAGTCTCGGTGACGTCGTCGGCGTGGGCGCGCGCCGCCTTCCACGTCCCCGCCACGATCTCCGGCTGGCGGAACACGGCGCGCAGCTGGTCGATCACGGCGGCCTCGATCTCGCCCGCAGGGACGCGGCCGACGGGGCAGGATCCGGCGCCGTGCTTCAGCACCGTCTGGCTGACGTAGTAGCGGTAGAGCCTGTCGCCCTTGCGCGTGTGCGTCGGCGAGAACGCCGCGCCATCTGGTCCGAACAGCAGCCCCTTCAGTAGCGCGGGCGTCTCGGCGCGGGTGCGCGCGGCACGCTTGCGCGGGCTCTCCTGTAGGATGGCATGGACGCGGTCCCACGTCTCTCGGTCTATGATCGCGTCGTGCTCGCCGGGATAGCTCTCGCCCTTGTGGACCGCCTCGCCGATATAGGCGCGGTTGTTCAGCATCCGGTAGATGTACTTCTTGTCGATCCGGTTTCCGCGCGGCGTGCGGATGCCACGCTTCGCGACCTCCCGCGCCAGTTCCGTGCCAGAGCCGATTTCGAGGAAGCGGGCGAAGATCCAACGCACATGCTCTGCGCCTTCGTCGTCGATGACCAGCTTGCGGTTTTCGACGCTATACCCGTAGGGCGGCACCCCACCCATCCACATGCCCTTCTTCCGGCTTGCGGCGACCTTGTCGCGGATACGCTCC
>JAVLCJ010000182.1:0-3027 GCA_031580875.1 Roseovarius sp. | reverse complement strand
CCCTATCTTTGGCTCGCCTGCGGCTCGCAGGGGCGGCAGGAGCAGACCGGCGTGTCGGACCAGGACAATTGCCTGATCCTCGACGATGCCGCCGAGCCGGCGCATGACGCGTATTTCGAACAGCTGGCGCGGTTCGTCTCGGACGGGCTGAACACCTGCGGGTTCGTGTACTGCCCGGGCGACATGATGGCCACCAATCCCCGCTGGCGCCAGCCCGTGCGCGTCTGGCGCGAATATTTCCGCAAGTGGATCACGGAGCCCGACAACGAGGCGCAGATGCTGGCCTCGGTCATGTTCGACCTGCGCCCCATCGGTGGCGAGGTCGCGCTGCATGACGGGCTTCAGGCCGAGGTGCTGCGGATGGCGCGCGCCAACTCGATCTTCGTGGCGCACATGGTGGAGAACTCGCTCAAGCACACGCCGCCGCTGAGCCTGTTCCGGGGCTTCGCGCTGATCCGCTCGGGCGAGCACAAGAATACCGTCGACCTCAAGCTGTCGGGCGTGGTGCCGGTGGTCGATCTGGGGCGCATCTACGCGCTGGAGGGCGGGATAGATACCGCCAACACGCGCGACCGGCTGGAGGCCGCGCGGGATGCCGGCCTGATATCCGAGACGGGCGGGCATGACCTGATCGACGCCTACGACCTGATCGCCGAGACGCGGCTGCGCCATCAGGCGGCCTGCATCCGCGACGGGACCAAGCCCAACAACTTCCTCGCGCCCGGCATGTTGTCCGAACTTGAACGCAACCACTTGCGCGATGCCTTCATGGTGGTCAAGACAATGCAATCGGCCCTTGGCCGCGGGAGGTGACAGGATGTTCGTCGAACTCATTGCCACGTTTTTCGCCGCGATCGGCGTTGTCGGTCTGGTTCTGCTGCTCAACCGGATCAGCGGCGGGCGCCTGCCGAAATGGTCGGTGCCCGTCGCGGCGGGTCTCACGATGATCGGCTACACGATCTGGTCGGAATACAGCTGGGCGGACCGCAAGAAGGCCGACCTGCCCGAGGGCATGGTCGTGCTGCGCGAGATCGAGGAGACGGCGATCTGGAAACCGTGGACCTATCTGGCCCCGCAGGTCACGGGGCTGGTCGTGCTGGACAGCGCGACCGTCCGGCGCAAGGAAGATGCGGCGGACATGCGGCTGGTGGAGATGTATCTTTTCGGCCGCTGGAGACGCCCCGCGAACGTACCGCAACTGGTCGATTGCGCGGCCCCGGCCCGCGCCGACGTGTCCGACGAGGCGCTTTCCGATCCGCAAGAAGCGACGTGGCGCGCGCTGGACCGGTCGGACCCCCTGATCACGCGGGTCTGCGGGGGCGCGAACTGAGGAGGAAAGCACCGTGAGCACCAAGTCCATTCTGCTGGTCGAGGACGAGACCAATATCGCGCTGGCCCTGGAATACCTGATCGGGCGCAAGGGCTACCGGTTGCGGCACGTGTCCGACGGCGACGCGGCGATCACGGCGCTTGCCGAGGAACGGCCCGACCTTGTCGTGCTCGACGTGATGCTGCCCGGCCGGTCGGGATACGAAATCTGCCAGTACATCCGCAACGACGCCGGCCTGCGCGACGTCAAGGTGCTCATGATGACGGCGCGCGGCGGCGAGGTGGAGCGGCGCAAGGGGCTCGCGCTCGGGGCCGACGGCTTCCTGACCAAGCCTTTCGCCACCACCGAGTTGACCAAGGAGATCGCCCAGCTTCTGGGCGAGGCGGAACATGGGTGAACGGCTGGGGCTGCGGCAGCGTTTCGCGCTTTTTTTCGCGGCCTTGGCGACGGGCGGCACCGCCGCCACGACGGGGGCGCTTTGGCTGGGCCATGCCCGGTACGGCGGCCCGGTCGAGGGCTACGTGATCGCCGGGCTGGTCGCCGGTTTCGCACAGGCGGGGCTCGCCACGTGGGTGGGGGTGCTTTTCGACCGCAACGTGGCGCAGCCCATCCGCGCGCTTGCCTCTGATCTCGACACGCGCGCCCGCGCGGCGGTCGGCGCCGACATCGACGAGACACCGGCACGCTATCTCGGGGCGCTCGCCCCGGCGGCCAACGCCATCCACGCGGCGCTGAACGACGCGCGCGCGGCGCAGGAACGCGCGATCGCCCGCGAGACCGAGAAGATCACGCGCGAGAAAGCCCTTTTCGAGACATTGATGCATGACCTGTCCGAGGGCGCCATCGTCCTGACGCCCGATCATCGCATCATGCTGTACAACCGCGTGGCGCAGACGCTCCTGGGGCCGATCGGGCTGGACCGGCCGATTTCCGGGTTTCTGCGGGTGGCCCCGTTGGAACACGCGATCAACAGGATCGCGGCCAAGCGCGACCGGGGCGAGGCGGAATCGGAATCCTTCCTCGCGGCCACGGCCGACGGTGCGCGTTTCCTGCTGGGCCGTGTCAGCCCGGTGAGGTCGGAGGCGGGCCGGATCGGCCATGTCGTGATCTTTCACGACGCCACCGACGACCTGCGCAGCCATGCCGAACGCGACCATCTGTTCAACACCCTGCTGGAGGAGGTCCGCCGGCCCGCCGCCGCGATGAGCGCGGTTCTGGACGTGCTGACCATGGATGCCGACATGCCCGCGAAAAGCCGGGCGACCTTCAACGCCGCCATGCAGCAGGAACTCGACCGGCTGTTCACCAGCCTGAGCGACAACAGCCGGCGCTACGGCGCCGCGACGGCACGCCACTGGCCGGCTTCCGAGGTTGCGGCGCAGGACGTGTTCGACGCGCTGCATGCCCGGGCAACGGTACCCCTCGCAAGCAGCGGCGGCCAGCATTTCCTGAGTTGCGACGGCTTCGCGATCATCGGCCTGCTGACGAACGTGGTGGCCGGCCTGACCGACGGGGACCGGCGCCACGAGGTGACGCTGGCCGCGGAGCCGCACGACCACGAGGTCTGGATCACCGTTTCATGGCACGGCGACGAGGTGCCCGACGGCCTGCTTGACCGCTGGGTGCGCGCCAATGTCTCGGACGCTTACGGAACGTATTCGGGGCGCGACGTGCTGGACGGGCACCGCACCGAGATC
>JAVLCJ010000181.1:0-3156 GCA_031580875.1 Roseovarius sp. | reverse complement strand
CAAAGAGTAGCTTAATCTACGCCAGATCCTGTCCAAGGATCAGGGAGTAGCTCACAGGTCAGCCGCTGTATCTGCCTCAACCGTCATCGCGCGCCCTTTGCTGATCTGCGCGCCGTGCTGCTTTTCGACGGCGCCGTTTTGCCACCGAAAGGTCTTCACAACGGGTTGATAGCTCGACTCGATGATCGTGATATGCGCACGCTCGGGGTCGGGAGAACGCACCTCTCCCGTCTCCCCGCCGTGCGGCGGGAAGCCAGTCTGTTCCATTTTTTGGCTCGACTAGCTGCTCAGAAGGCTTGGGCGTGGAGGCTCACAAGGAACAATCATCCTGCCTCTCCCGTCAGATCCCGAAAGAGGGCTTCAGCGCTATCTGCGGTGATGATCGTGCACCGGCCGACCCGAACCACGTCGAGGCGCTTCTGTGCGATCAGCTCGTAGACCTTGGTTCGTCCAAGGCCGGTCGCGTCGCAGAATTCCCGGACGCGGTATCCGAGGCGTTTGGTCCGTGAAGGTGTGGTCATGTCCAGCTCCGTGTGGTGGTGTTTGCTGGACCTTCTCAGGAAGAAATTGGCGGCCAAAATTGGCCGTTAATCGGCCAGTTATTTCTTGGCCGATTTTGGTCGACCCGGTTTGCGCGGGGGTCCGAGCCCACGTACGCGATCTCGCACAACCTTGTGGTTTGGGTGGCTAGTTTGGGCCAGCTCCCACAGCTTTTTACGTGGCATCTTTCTCTGTTCTGTCGACAGCCCATCCCACCAAGCCTTCAGGTCGGCCTCGGAAAGTGGGTTTTTTTTAGTTTCCTGCCGGTACGGCGAGCTGCCAATGCCCAAAAACTTGCGAACCTGCCCGCGCACCGCGGTAATGTCACGGTAATGGTCGGGGCGTGCGAAGCTGGGCTGTCGGTAAAGGTCCTCCGTTGGGCTGAACCACAGTAGAGCAGTGTCGTTTAATCGGAGGCCGTCTATACGATAATCAAAAGCTTTGTAAGAAAGCGCGCTGTCGGGCGGGAGGCGCGCGATCTCTTCGGTCCCGTCGGCATTGGCCTCACGCGAAAATCTACCGTGCAAGACAAGCCTCCCCGAGACCGCTTTCTGTAGAAGCGCGTCGAGCGCATCGGTCAATTTTGAGAATGCTTCTTCCCGCTTGAGGCCGAAATGTTTCGTATTCAGTTCCTTCGCAAACCGCTCTCCTGAGACCTCGACGCCGAATGCGGCGAGTGTCAACGCGCTCGTCAAAGAAATTCGTTCCGCTGCTTCTGACATGACGCTAAACCGCCTCTGCATCCTCGGTGGGTAACACGGAGATGGCGCAATAGTCTGCCCATTCATCCATGAGCTGACGTCGCTTGGTAAAGAGATCTCCCCGCCGGTAGGCAGCTTCGGCTTTATTGCTGATCGTATGCGCCAACGCAGCCTCACAGACTTCATGTGGATATGATGTCGTCTCCGATGCCCAGTCCCGGAAACTAGAACGAAATCCGTGAACCGTCACCGAATTCTCAATGCGGCGTAGAAGCATCGACATCGTCATGCCTGACATGGCCTTGCCACGTTGTCCGGGGAAGAGGTGCGTCCCACCAAGTTGTTGCGATTGGCGCAGGATCTCCAATGCACGTTCAGACAAGGGTACGCGGTGTTCACGACCCGCCTTCATGCGCGTTGCCGGTATGGTCCAAGTTCGGGCATCGAAGCTGATTTCGTCCCACTCCGCGCCGATCACCTCGCCGGTACGGGCTGCGGTCAGGATGAGGAATTCGAGAGCGAAGGCGCCTGTTGCCGAGTGCGCCCGTAGCTTGGCGATGAATTTTGGGACGTGTTTATAGGGCAGGGCTGCGTGATGCCCGCGCGAGAGGCGCTTGCGCGGTGGCAGGATCTTGTCGAGGTGGCCTCGCCAGCGCGCGGGGTTTTCGCCGGTTCGGTATCCCTTGACCTTTGCCGCGTCGAGGATGTTCTCGACTCTCCCGCGTATCCGGCTCGCAGTCTCGCTTTTGGTGGTCCAGATCGGTTCTAGGATTTCCAAGACGTGCTGCGTCACAACATCCTTCACAGCCATATCCCCGACCTTGGGATAGACATAATCCCGCAGTGTGTTGTGCCATTGCCGTCGATGCTTGGCGTTGCGCCATGTGCCCTCGCGAGAGGCAAGGTAGTCACCGGCGACATCTCTGAAAGTCTTTTGTTCTGCTTCACGCAGAGCGCTTTCCTCAGCGCGCTGAGCGGCAGCCTCCTCCCGTTCTAGGAGTGGATCAATGCCCGCTTTCACCTTCATTCGGTAGATCGCAGCGACGTCGCGTGCCTCCGCTAGCGAGAGCTCGTCCTTCTCGGACTTCTCCAACAACGCGATTGCTTCGGGGCAACGTGACAGGCCCATATCGCGCGACACCCCGTTGAGCCGGAAGCGGTAGACCCACGACCGTGCACCGCTCGCCTTGACAAGCAGGTACAGCCCGCCGCCATCAGCGTGCCGGCCCGGCTTTGCGTTCCGGACCTGCAGCGGAGTCAATGCGTTCGTTACTTTCTTTGGCATTCTGCCGCCTCCGACCTCCGTTACCAAAACAGTTCCCCTAAAATAGACTGACTTTGGGCGAACTACAACGGACATCGGCGGCAACGGTGAACTTGAAATTTGGCCAAATCTCTGATTTTTTTGGTTAAATTTTTTGAAGCGGGCTGTATTGAACGTATATTAGGCGGACTTCCGCTCCGCCACAAGGCCAAATAAAGTCTTGTTTTTCCTCTTCTTTTATGACCTTTCGCTTTGCTACCATCAACGTTACCATCAAAAAAAATCGCTATGAACTGACGTCCGGTGCATCAGATTACAGGTTGCTGCCACGCGCCCGCTGGTCTCTTTAAGATGTGATCCGTTCGACGCAGTGGAGTTCACGGTCCGGGGCGACTTGCTCCTGCGGCATCTGCGTGGGTATACAAAACTCATGAGAATACTGGTCCAGTTCCTGCGCGCGCTCTGCATTGCGCTCCTGCTTCCCGCTACAGTGATGGCCGCTGCGCAGACGGACCATGTCCCCACCTCGCACGACTGTTGCGAAGGCGTCGCGCAGACCTCTCATAACGGGGCGACGCCGCCGGAGACTGCCGATCCGGCACGGGGTGACCATGGCGACCAGTCCCACGATCCTCTTCATGTCTCTTGCGG
>JAVLCJ010000180.1:0-3305 GCA_031580875.1 Roseovarius sp. | reverse complement strand
CGGGTCGCCTGCCAACAGCGTGCAGACGACCCTGCCGGTGCCGGGCATGTGCCATCGGCGCCGCGCGCGGAAAATCACGCGGTCGGCGCGCAACATGCGATTTGACCATTGACGCCGTCCCGCGGCTCGAGTAACCAGCGGCGCACGCGCGGTTGTAGCTCAGTTGGTTAGAGTGCCGGCCTGTCACGCCGGAGGTCGCGGGTTCGAGCCCCGTCAACCGCGCCACTTTCCCCCGACATTTACAATCGGCGTGATCCGCGAATAGCGGGGCGCCGTCAGGCGTGGATGTCCATGCGGCCGAAGAAGCCGCCCAAGGCGCGGATCGTGACCTCCGGGGCGGTATCGGGAAAGAAGTGGCCGCCCGGGATGGCCGCCGCATCCAGCGTCGTGCATTTGCCCGCCCACGCCGCGGCCATGTTGTAGTGCCGTGCCATCGCGCCGGTGTCCCCGTACAAGACCAGCGTCGGGCACCCGATACGCTGCGTCAGGTCGGCCGCGTCATCGTCGAAATCCCGCGCCAGCGTCGCGCGGTAATCGTTGCACATGCCGCGGATCGTGTCCGGGTCGCGCCATGCAGCGCGATATTGGTTCAACTGATCGCGGGCGAAATCCTCCAGCCGCGACGCCCCCCAGCCCAATAGGCAAGCGTGGAAATAGGCATCCGGGTCGTGCCCGATCATGGTTTCGGGAAAGGGTTCGGGCTGCGCGAGGAAGAACCAGTGATAATAGGCCTGTGCCACTTCCTTGCGCAGGTCGGCCAGTAGCGTGTGGGTGGGCACCACGTCCATGACGCAGGCGCGGGTGACGGCCTGCGGCGCGTCGAGCGCAAGCCGATGCGTCACGCGCGCGCCCCGGTCGTGTCCGGCCACGGCGAAATGCCGGTATCCCAGCTGTGCCATCAGCGCGACCTGGTCCCCGGCCATGGCACGGAACGTGTAGTCGGCCGCGTCGCGCGGTTTGCCCGATTGGCCGTAACCGCGCAGGTCGGGGCATATCACGGTGTGGTTGCGCGCCAGTTCCGGCGCGATCCGGGCCCACATGGCGCGCGTCTGCGGAAAGCCGTGCAGCAGCAGCAGCGGCGGACCGGACCCGCCGATGCTGTAGGCGATCGTCTGTCCGTTCACCGTGGCGGTTTGATCGGTGAGTCCCTGGATGATCATGGGTCCCCCGTCCTTGCGTCGGGGCAACCGGCGCGTTTCGGCCTCAGGCGCGCGCCAGCGCATCCAGGATGCGCGCCCAGCTCCGGATGCCCTTGTGGAAACTTTCGAGGTTGTATTTCTCGTTGGGCGAATGGATCGCGTCGTCATCCTGCGCGAAGCCGATGAGCATGGAATCGAGCCCGAGGATTTCCTTGAAATAGCCCGCGATCGGGATCGACCCGCCCATGCCCACCAGCACCGCCTCGCGGTGCCATTCCTCGGACAGGGCGCCGCGGGCGCGTTCGAATTCGGGGCGGTCGGTGTTCATCACCGCCGCCGGGGACCCGTCGAGGTCCTGGTTCCACGTGACGGTCGCATCGACCGGCAGTCGGTCCTCGACATGCTTGCGGATCTTCACGCGCAGCGCGTCGGGGTCCATGTCGCCCACCAGCCGGCAGGTCAGCTTGCAATGCGCCTCGGCGGGGATGACGGTTTTCGTGCCGGCGCCCTGGTAGCCGCCCCAGAGCCCGTTGATCTCCAGCGTGGGGCGCGCCCATTGCTGGACCAGCGTGGAATATCCCTCCTCGCCATGCGGGCGTGTGAACCCGACCGAGTTGAGGTAGGTCGCCTCGTCGAAGCCGCAATTCTCCCACTGTCGGCGCAACGCGTCGGGCACCTCGTGCACGCCCTCGTAGAAGCCGTCCACGGCAACGCGGCCCGTCACGTCGTGGAACGAGGCGATGATGCGCGAGATTTCCTTCAGCGGGTTGAGCCCCGGCCCCCCGTAGTGGCCCGAATGCAGGTCGATCCTCGGCCCGTGCAGCGTGAACTCGTCCTTCAACATGCCGCGCAGCTGCGACGCGATCGAGGGCACGCCGGGCGACACCATCGAGGTATCGCAGATCAGCGCGATGTCGGCGTCGAGCTCGCCGGCGTTCTCCTCGAGGAAGGGAACGAGCGACGGCGACCCTGATTCTTCCTCGCCCTCGAAGAAGAACGTGATCCGGCATGGCAGCGTCCCGGTGACGGCCTGCCATGCGCGGCACGCCTCGACAAAGGTCATCAGCTGTCCCTTGTCGTCCGAGGCGCCGCGCGCGCGGATCACCGGCCCGTGGTCGGCCTGATCGATCGCCGGGTCGAACGGGTCGGAGGTCCACAATTCGACAGGATCCACCGGCTGCACGTCGTAATGGCCGTAGAACAGCAGGTGCGGCCCGTCGCCGGGCATGTGCCCGACCACCATCGGGCGCCCCGGCGTGGGGCGCTTTTCCGCTTTGGCACCAATGCTTTGCAGGTCCGCGACGAGCCAGTCGGCGGCCTTGTCGCAGTCATCGGCATGGGCCGGGTCCGTCGAGATGGACGGGATGCGCAACAGCCCCTTGAGCCGGTCCGTGGCTGTCTCGATCCTGTCGTCGATATGTGCCAGAACGGCGTCGATGGACATGGTGTACCCCCCGCGTCAGATATTATTGTCTGGAAACCGTAACAGGGTCTGTGTCACTGTCCAGCCGATTGATCCGGGTCAAGGATCCGGGGGCGGCAATTTGTAACCTGTTGCTTAACCGATCGGATGTCTATTATACATCTAGGTTACTGAATGTGAGGCGCCGTGCGCCGGCTCCGGGGCCCTGTGCCGCCGGGGGACTGTCAAGGAGGGGATGTCAGTGGATTACGCGGCGAAGCTGGACGAGGCCATAGACCGATTGCACGAAGAGGGCCGGTACCGGACCTTCATCGACATCGAGCGGAAAATGGGCCGGTTTCCCCATGCCACGTGGCGGCGCCCGGACGGCGACGAACAGCCCATCGCGGTCTGGTGCGGCAATGATTACCTCGGCATGGGGCAGCATCCCGTGGTCCTCGACGCGATGCACGAGGCGATCGACGCCACCGGCGCCGGGTCGGGCGGGACGCGCAACATTTCGGGCACCACCGTCTATCACAAGCGGCTGGAGGCCGAGCTGGCCGACCTGCACGGCAAGGAGGCCGCGCTTCTTTTCACCAGCGCCTACATCGCGAATGACGCAACGCTCAGCACGCTGCCCAAGCTCTTTCCGGGGCTGATCATCTATTCCGACGCGCTGAACCATGCCAGCATGATCGAGGGCGTGCGCCGCAACGGCGGGGCCAAGCGCATCTTCCGCCACAACGACGTCGAACACCTGC
>JAVLCJ010000017.1:0-42104 GCA_031580875.1 Roseovarius sp. | reverse complement strand
TTTCTGGCAGAGACTTAGGATGCCTGCCAGATCGCCCTCGATGTCCATGACGAAGCCGCTGGCTTCATCGGACGACGGGTGCAGCACGATCCGGTCGATCAGGCCGCGCAGAATCTCCACCGCTTCATGCTGCGCGTTTTTATCGGCGAGTGACTCACGCAACCGCATCACTCCCTGGCGGTAACGCTCGCCCATAGACGGATGCAGCAACGGCTTGTCCTCCTTGGGCTCGGCCTCAAGTCGTTTCTCGATCTCGGCGCGCTCGGCTTCCAGCGCGATCATGCGATCCTTCACGCGCTCGGCAGGCACGCCGTCGCAGATGGCATCGATCATCCGGTCAAGCTCCCGGATGACCTTCTGGAGCCGCGCCTCATCCTTCGCGCGGTTGCCGCTCTCGGCCATGCGCAGCGCATTCATGTGCCGGGTGTATTCCTCGCAGAACACCGCGAGCAGCTTGTCATCCATTAGCCGATGCTGAAGGCCGTTGAGCACCGAACCTTCGAGGACATCGCGGCGGATCGTGCGCTTGTTCTCACAGGTGCCCTTGTTGCGGGCGCTGGCACAGCTGAAATGTTGCTGGCTGATCTTCACGAACGTGCTGCCGCAGCAGCCGCATTTGATCAGGCCGGACAGCAGGAATCGCGGGCGGCGCCGATCCCAGAACCCTTCGGCATTGGATTTGTCATGCTTGCCGAGCGACGTCGCGTCCTGCCGCTCCTTCACCTTCTGCCATAGATAATCGTCGATGATCCGCAGGTGCGGCACGTCCTGCACGATCCACTGATCGACCGGATTGAGGCGCGACAGGCGCTTGCCGGTCTCGGGGTCCTTGATATAGCGCAGGCGGTTCCAGACCAGCCGCCCGATATAGAGCTCATTGTTCAGGATGCCGGTGCCGCGATCCTTGTTGCCGTGGATCGTGGAAGGCCCCCATGTCTTGCCGGTCGGCCCTGGCACGTGCTCGGCATTCAGCGTCTTCGCGATCACACGCGGGGACGTGCCCGCAGCATATTCGTTGAAGATGCGGCGCACGACATCGGCCTGATCTTCGTTGATCTTGCGATCCCCGCGCTCAGGCTCGCCCGCGGCGTTGACCTTGCGGACAACATCATAGCCGTAAGAATTTCCGCCGCCGGATTTGCCGGCTTCGACACGGCCGCGCAGGCCGCGGCGCGTCTTGTCCGACAGGTCCTTGAGGAAGAGCGCGTTCATCGTGCCCTTCAGGCCGATATGCAGCTCGCTGATCGCCCCTTCGCTGAGCGTGACGATCTGCACGCCTGCAAAGCTCAGCCGCTTGAAGACAGCGGCGATATCTTCCTGATCGCGGGAAACCCTGTCCAGCGCTTCGGCGAAAACCACCTGGAACTTGCCCGCCATGGCATCCTGCAAGAGCTGCTGTATACCGGGACGCATCAAGCTGGCGCCGGAGATGCCGTGATCGGCGTAATGCTGCGTCACCGCCATGCCCTCGCGGGCCGCGCGCTCCGCGCACAGCCTGATCTGATCCTCGACCGAGGAGGCCGACTGCATATCGGTCGAATAGCGGGCGTATATGACGGCTGGAATCATTGTGACGCTCATGA
Organism: Roseovarius sp.; assembly: GCA_031580875.1. GTDB lineage: Bacteria > Pseudomonadota > Alphaproteobacteria > Rhodobacterales > Rhodobacteraceae > Roseovarius. The sequence goes on along the minus strand of JAVLCJ010000017.1, from coordinate 40,521 downwards.
GGATGAGCCTTTCGGTCGCGAAGAGGTCTGGGTTTTGCTTGCCTCATAATCCTCATCGGCACACATTTTGGCAATAGCCTTGGCGAGCGCGCGCAGCGCCTCGTCAACCGCCGCCGGCTCTGCGGGGTGCGTTATCTTCGTATCTTTCTCCCGCTCCTGAGCCATGGCTGTCAGTTTCCGCATGTGGCTTGCGATCCGTCTCACGCTGTTAGTTAGGTTCATGGCCGCCATTTTTCGTGGACACGGATTGGACACGCACCGGGGCAGACGTGCCGACCGGCCTGTGCGGCCGGCCGGCGACCGCGCTAGGGGCGCGGTGCAGGATGTGTGCGGATCGCGATCTCGCGTCTGGCATTTTGCAGATTTGCGGCATGCGCGAAGTGCTCGTGCGAGCCCAACTCGCAGCTTGCCAGCTGCGCTTGTGCCCGGCGGAACAGGACATGCAGTTCCGGGAGGCTTTGCTGCGCCAGTGCGGCGCGGGAGAATATCTCAGTCATTATGGCGACTCCTTCTCTGTTTCGAGAGCCCCGACCATCGAGGCCTTTCGCCGTCCCCCGTCATCATCATCGGCCACAGAAGGCCCTCATGGACGGGTGGAGAACAGAGAAGGAAAAAGGTGCCGCAACGGTATTCATCCGCCGCAATGTCAGGTCAGCAAATCCGAACTGCGTGCTATGTTCGGACCAAGCGATCGCTGTTATCCGTCGCTCACAGCGCGTTTCGCGGATGCAAAGAGATAAAATGCCTGAAAAAATTAACAAATCATTAAAGGCCACAATGCTAAAATAGTAATACGAAACTAACGGAACCGACATGAGCAGAAAGAAGAACAACAACAATGACAAACCCGGTCTGACGATCGATTATTCCAGGGTAGGCGTCATGACCATTGAAGAGTTCAAGCAGGCTCTATGGACTGACATTCAGATTCTCAAGGACGAACACAACGTAAAATATGTGACCAAGCCAAAACTGAAGCTTGGTTTGACAGATGCCTTCGGCGAATGCGCGCCGCTCCGGGGGCGGTATGACGGCAAGCCAATTTACCGGCTCCATACACAATACAACCGACCGGCATGCTGGGATTATGATTTGAGTTGAAACACATAGGAAAGGATGGATGAAGCTCCCTTGCTACATTGGATTGGACGAAGCGCGCACGTTGCTTGCGGAGATGGGCGTCGAGCTCAGTGACAGGCAAATAAAGCGCGCCGCCGAAACCGATATATATGGCCGCCGCAAGCTACCATTCTTTGTCGATCCGATAGATGGGAAGCTGAAGATCGAAAAGGGAACCCTTGTGGACATCTATCGCGAAGCGCAAATAGATGCTGAAAACAATCTAAGAGAGTGATACATTCAGGAGTTTTTCGATAATTTATTGAGCAGAGTAATGAGTGATATTAGAAAAAGGACTGGAAAAAGGGGCGTTACTTATCAGGTCAGGTATGCAAGCAGAGCAGCAAAGACCGGATTCGCATATAAAACGTTCGACACGCTGAAGGAAGCTCGCGCCTTCCTTGAGAGCGGCGACGCATTCAAGGCGGGTGCAACCCCAAACCGGCACCTCAGTGTCGAGGAAGGCGTGCGGACATGGCTTGATGTTTGTGAGAAGGAGGGGCGGGGTGGCCGCGATCCCGTAACGCCGTATACCCTAAAGACTTACCGCTACCGCGCTGGCATCATCAACGACTACGAATGGCCCAAGCCACTGAGCGAGCTCAGTGCGCCCGATGTGGTCGAGTTTCGGTCCTGGCTGCTACGAAACCATAGCCGAGATCAGGCCCGTAAGGTCCTCTCCTACTTTCATTCCATGGTGCTCGAACTTGTCAACCGCGGCTTCCTGCAACATGATTTTGCTGCCGGTGTACGGGTTGCAGCGACGTCACGCTATGACGAGCCGGTGACGATCCCCTCAGAGCGCGACATCCACGACTTGCTGCGGGCGGCGGACCGACTTGCCAACTCGAAAAATCTTCAGATCGCCAGAACGTGGGAACGTTACCGTCCGATGCTCTATCTCGCGGTCGATAGCGGTATGCGTCCGCAGGAATATCTCGTCGTTGCCAGGTCCAGTTTCAATGAACGTGGTGTCATGGTCGAGCGGGCGCTTGATGCCGGTGGCCAGAAGATTTCTACGACCAAAACGGCATCCGGGCGCCGGTTCATCGATCTCAGCCCGGAAACGCTCGACATGGTCAGGCATTACGCGCAAAACGACGCCGCGCCGAACGATTTCGACCTCGCCTTTCCGACCTCGAATGGACGCTGGCTGAGCAGTAATAACTGGCGCCGTAGAGGATTTCAGGCGGCCTGCATCGAAGCAGGACTCGTCACGATCGATCACAGCGAAGGCGACGCCGTCGAAATACCGAAATACAAGCCATACGACTTGAGACATTTCTATGCGTCCATGCTGATCGAAAACCGTGTCAATCTGAAGCGCATTCAAAAACTGATGGGACACTCCGACATCCAAACGACCCTGAACATCTACGGGCACGTTGTTGAGCGTGTCGAGTGGGAGCAAGACGAGCAAACCCGTCTTATATCCTCGATAACAAGCAAGAAAACTTGTGGCGAATTTGTGGCAAGTGACCTCTAAGCCTCGGTATGACTACCTTTTTAAGGCATTCAAATGCCGGATCATCGACCACGACAAACTTGATGTCGTAATCGCAGGAGACGTTTTGCTCTTCCATAAGAAAACACCAGACCTGATGCCACAGCTTGCGTGCGGCCAGCGTGGACCGATATTCCCAAAGGTGTTCGGCCACGCCAATCGGTGACGGGCAGCCGCAGCGGTCGCATGCGGCCTCCAGTCGCCGCGCCGCCTCATGGACACGGCGCGGAACATAGGTGATCCAGTCGAGATTTGATGATCTTTCGCTAATGACGTTCTCCGTTCCTCATCATCAGTGAGCATCGCTTCGATCTTTGCCTTGAGCAGCAGGGCGCGGCGTTCGTGCCCATCGACGATGGCAATCTGTGTCAGGGCGTCACCGTGCTGGAGCAGCACTTCATAGGTGCCCGCCTTTCGGCGGCCGACATGAACGGCGCGGCATTCCTCGCGCGGGATGGTGACCGGTGTGCCGCACTGGCCGCGCTGTATGCTCAGCCTGTCGCCCTGCATCTTGATGGCAAGGTACGGGCGGCCCGTGATGCCGCGCCAAATATGCGCGAAGATGGCACCATACATCAAAAGGACGACGGCCAGCACGAGACCAAAGACCCAGCCCTGAAGATCGGGCAGCGTGTCGCCCGGCTCCCATGAGCGCGCAAGTTCGACAAGCGGCGCCAGCGCGGCCGGAATGCCGCTGATTATTGTCACCGGCAGGTCGCCCAGACTTTGCGGCGGCGCCGCGGGCGCGCCGTAATACAGCGCCGGGGCGACGATGATGGTCAGCAGCGCGACGATCACGACGGCCGCGAAGAATCTCATGCCTTTCTCGACATTCGGGTAGAAGCCGATAAGGCGTGTCGTGTCATCTTCGCGCCGCACAACCGGCTTTCCCGTGATCTTGCTCTGGATCAGGCTCAGGGTTGTCATCATCTTACTCCTTGTTCTTCGGCGGCCGGCCGCGTTTGCGGGCCGGGCGGTCAATGGCCACGTTGAGCCCGTGCTCTTTGGCCAACATCCTGATCTTCGCCATCGCCTCGCGTTTGCGCTCGGCGTCACGCCGTTCGAGGTGATCGCTGGCGGCCTTGATCAGTTGCCGCGGCTCTTCGTCGCTGGCTTGCGCGAGATCACGCGGGACATTTTCGGCGGCCATCGGCCCGCCGTGCTGTCCGGTTGTCGTTTCGTCATGGTTCATCATGGTCCTTCCTTTCAGGGTTTGGGTTTCGGGAGGCGCAGCGGCGTTTTGCCTTGCGCGATTTGCGGCGCGCGCAGCGGGGCGGTCGTCTCGATGCGCTCAAGGGTACCGATCGACCCTTTGCTGCCGCAGGACGGCGCGCAGCGAAAATAGAACCCGCCGCGCCGCTGCTCGGAGCGCCCGCCACAGACAAAGGCGCCGCAGCGCGCGCATTTGATGAAACGTCCTTCCCCGCAATGCGGGCAGTCCACCGCGTTCAGGTCAAAATGCCGGATGTCGTGCTGCGTCGTCGGAGCAGCAGCGGTGGCACCTTGGTTTGCCTGCGGCTCCGGCGTGCGCACAGTTTCCAGCGCGTAGCTGGGCTTGCCGCGCTGGCGGACAAATACCGCTTCGAATGGCGTGTCTGTCCTGGCGCAGTGGCAGGCAAGATACTGGTGTCCGCCGCATTGCCGCCCTGGTCGGGATGCGCCCGCTTGATGGCGTGGCGATAGGCGCGCTTGAGATCATCCGGCGTGAAGCCGCCCTCGGGCAGGCCGAGCAAGGCACAGGCATCGGCGATACCGGCTGATCCCGCCGCTGCGTCCGGTCCGGCTCGGTCGTCACCATCGCCGTCGCCGTGCGCGTCGCCGCTGCGGGCTTCGAGCGCGATGAACCAGACGAGCAGTGCGAGCCGACCGGCGCCCGTCAATACGAATGCAAAGACGCTTCCGAGCCCGATCGCCGCCGCGGGCAGGATGGCCAGCAAGGCGGCAAAGAACAGCTTTGCGACTACGCCGAGCAGCTGGCAAAGACCGGCGATCAGAACCGGCAGCAGCCGGAGCCCGATCAGAAAGGCAAACAGCGCCAGATGCGGCAGCCAGCCTTCTTCGATGACCCAGGGTGGCAGAAGATCGATGATCCAGCGTTCAAAGGACATGACGGGCAAACTCCCAAAGACGGAACAGGCCGTAGCCAAGGCCGGCCAGGTAAATCAGGGCGGCGACCGGGTGCGGCGCGAGCAGAAAGGCCGCGGCATAGAGCGCCTTGCCCCAGAGCCGCCTGGCCAGCGCGCCGAAGGCGGGCGGCGTCCGGCCCGATTGATACGGGTTGCGGTGAAACCGCCCCCGCAGCGCCGCGCGCTGCCAGTAGCGGGTCTTGCGCAGAACGGCAGGCTTCAGGTTGCCGATAAAGGCGATCTGCTTGTCACCGTCGAAATGCAGGATTTCATCGACGGTCAGCAGCGGGCGCCGCGTCTCGGACGTCGAGGCCTTGCCTTCGGCATTGACCGACCGGCTTTCCGCCGTGCGTTCGCCGACCAGCCGGTGGATATACTCCGCCGTCTCCAGATCGGCGGCGCCGAGAAACTGCCGCAGGCTGCAATTGGCGATGAAGCCCTGCCATTCCTGGCCGTAGAGCGCCTTGACTTGTCCGATATTCTGGAAAATCGGCCAGAGCACGACGCGGTACTTGCGCAGCGTGGCGAGCCAGTTCGGAAACCGCGAAATCTTCCGCAGTGCCGCCGCCTCGTCGATGACGAACAGCACCTTCTCGCGGGCGAGCGGCGCGCGCTGCATGGTCCAGATCGCGCAGCCCATCGCAAGGCGCGGGATCGCGGCATGCGTCTCGCTATATTCCAGCGGCAGGACAACGGCGATGATGCAACCCTTCACGCGCTGCCCGCGCTTGTCAGTCCCCTTGAGCGCCCCGAAATCCACATCGCTGCGCTTGAAGTTCTGGCGCGCGATCGGGTCCGCCAGCCAGCGCAAATCCTGCTGGATCGTGGACATGATGGCCGAGAACTCTTCGGGCGCCTGGTCTTCGCGCCGGTCCATGGCGTTGGCCTCGGCCGCCACGAGCCCGTCGGCGACCGGATTGTCTTTCATTTCTTCAAGTAGTTCACCCCAGCCTTCAGCTGACAGGTTCACCATCTCGTACAGCGTCACGAGATGGTGCTGGCTTGTCGGCCGCCCCGTGCGGATATGAATGATCAGCGCCTGTTTGAAGGTCTGGCCGGTATCCTTGAAGAACTGTGACGAGCCGTTCTCACGGCCGCTGCGCGGCGTGAGCATCTCGGCCAGCAACTCCGCATGCGCGGCGAATTGCGGGTCCTTCGGATCGAGGATATCCATCGGGTTGAAGCCGTGACGCGGTAGCGCCCACGGCTTTTCCGGGTGCATCCCGAACGGATTGATAACGGTGACCTTGTAGCCTTGCGCGCGCCACTGCTTGATCGCGATCGCCGCGTTCTCGCCGCCCGGATCGTTGATGAACGCAAAGGGGTGATCCAGAATGGCCGGCACGATCGCCGCCGTTCCCTTGCCGCTGCCCGACGGGCCGAAGGTGATGGCGTCCGTATCGTCATAATAGACCGGCAGATCGGCGAAGGACCAATCGCCGACGATCATGCCTTCGCGGCGGAACAGGTTTTTCTGAAGCGCCGTACACAGGGAGAGGTAGGACGCCGAGCCGTGCGTTGTCGAATCCTGCTTGAAACGCCAGCGCAAGAGGGCATAGCCCCCCGCACTTATCGCTGCCGATCCCAAAACAATCCCGAGCATCGCCGTATACACCCTTGTCGCTTGCCCAAGCATTTTGGTGTTTTGCGGCGCTTCGTTCTACGACACGGGTTGGACACGGTGCGCCGCGCACGGCGCGTTCGGCCGTTCAGGGCTTGCTGAATTTTGATGGTTTTGCGGATTGAAGATAGTGATGCGCTGATCTGCACCACGATGGATTGCGGCGTTTTCAGCGGGCGGTCGCTTGGCTCGGGGACAATGCTCCCCTGGCGCGAATTCCCTACTGACGGGTGCCGGTCAGAGCCGCAAGCCGCGTGCCGACCTTGTCCTTCAATAATGCCACAAGCGCGGGATCACCGCGCTCGTACTCATCCGGGATATGCAGCGTGACGATCTGGTCGTCCGGCGGACGTTGCTTGAACTTCTTGCGGATGCGTTCGCGGTGGTGGGTTTCCATCGCGAAGATCATGTCGGCCGAGGCCACCAGCTCCTTCGTCAATGGGCGCGGTGCCTCTGAATCCGTCCCTGCCGAGATGACTTCAATACCGGGCGTGTCGCGGAAGACGTCTTCAGCGGTCGGACTCCTCAGCTTGTTGGCGGTGCACACGAACAGGATACGCATGGCGGCATATTAGCAGAGCATCGGCGTCTGTGCAGGTTTTGCCAGCCGCAGGCGACCGGATTTGTCGGCGGCGGTCACATGCCCGGGCGCATGTGGGCACCGGCATATTGTCCTGCCGTAATTTCGGAAAAACAGGCGCATGGCGTTTTGATCCGCGATCGGATGGCGTTCCGACATACCCGTCTCCTGCCTTTCTGCAAGGGCAACCCGCATTGCCAGACCGTGCGCGAAGCTGGCGCATAACGCGGGGCTCAGCGCTGCAACTTGCTTTGTCGGCTCCCCCGTTCCCTTCGCACGGCTCCGGTCACGGTCCCCCCAACAATGCGTTGCAGCCGCCCCGGCGCATGCGCCGGACGCGTCGGCATCGGCTGGCATGGGGCCAGGACGGGATGGATGCTTGCCCTGTCATTGCAGTCGCACCCTTCCCGCAGGTGAGGGGTGATGGACGACTTCGGCGAAGCATGACGGTGATTGAGCATCAGCGCGGGGCAGTGCCCAGCGCGGAACCCTGCCGGTTCTGGGAATCTTGGCCAAAGGGGAAAGCCTTCCCCTCGCTGCAACCCGCCTCTGGCGGCTTTCCGCTACCCCTTCCAGCGGGGACACCCCGCAACGCCCCGTTCCAGTCCGGCGCCGCAATGTGCAGCGTCAGCCGAACAGTTTCTCAAGTTCGGCGCGCTGTGCGGCATGTTTATCAGCGTTTTCAGTCATCAGCTTCTCGATGTTCATGAGCTTCCAGCGCACGGCGGGCAGATCGGCCGCTTGCGGACGATCGATGGCCTCGAATTCCGGCGCGCCGTCATGCAGGCTGAGCAGGAAACGCTTTGTGTTCTCGTCGAAGCGGGACTGGATGTCGGCGATCAGTTGTTCTCGGGTTTCCAGGAGGTCATCGAGGATGATGGGCGTCTTGGTCATACCCTCGAACTGTTGTGCGTAGGGCCGGTCGAGATCGATCAGATTCGGGTTGAGAAGCTCGTGCGCAGGGCGCGGCGAACTGGCGACATAGATCAGGAAGGTGCGGAACAGGTCGTCCGTCAGCCCTTCGTTTTCATAGAGGAGTTTGACGTCATAAAGGTCGCGGGGGTGCTGCCGATCAAGGGCGGCATGGAGTTTGCCGCCGAACAGGTCTTCGAAGGCGACGATCTGCATCTCCGCGTACCCGAACTCATCCTCGACGGGTTCGGTGACCGCGCGGGATTCCGGTTCGTGAACGGCGCCGCGTGTGACGGGGGAGGTCTCGATCTTGATCTCCGCGCCTTTGAGGCGGGCAAGCAGGCGGGTGGCGCCGCCGCCACCGCCTTTGATGCGTTGGGTTTTCGCTCCCGCTATGCCGCCTTCGATGGATGCTGCGATGCGGTCCATCGCGTCGTTGATTTCAGCAAGGCTTTCATCACGGTCTTTGATCGGCAGGTAGGTCAGGTCGATATCGACCGACAGGCGTGGTAGGTCGCGGTAGAACAGGTTGATCGCCGTGCCGCCCTTGAGCGCGAAGATCGGCTCGAAGGCGACATGCGGGAGTATGCGGACGAGCAGCGCGACCTGGGCTTCATAGGATTCACGCGCCATCGCTTGCCTCCGTTTTCACGAATTCTTCCGGCACCATGATGCGATAGCGCGGATGTATCCGGCCGCCTTTGACGAGCGCACGGTCGCCGCTGCCGAGGTTGAATTCTTCCGGGTCGATGCGCTTGCGCCAGGGGTGGTCGTGGCGATCGGCGAAGACGAAGAACAGGCGTTTGACCTTGATCTTCTTGCAGCTGTGCAGCAGCGCCGAGAGCATGCGCGGGCGCAGCGTCGTCAGGCTTTCGAATACCATGTCGAGGTTATGAAAGCTGCCATGGCCGGGCAGTTCGTCCATGGCTTCCATGACCGCCCGCTCGGGGGCTGACATCTTTAGTTGCCAGTCCCATGGCAGGGTGTCTTTTGCGTCGGTGTCGTTTTTGGTGAGGCCGAGGGACGAGTCCGCGAACAGTGAGGTTTTGCGGGGTTCTATCGGGGCGTTCAGGGGCAGTTTGGCCAGCCAATTCGGTATGGCTTCGCCATAGACCCAGACAGGCGCGTTGCTGCCCAGACGCAGATAGTGGTCGTAGCCTTGCTGGCCGAGGGCGGTCGTACCGCCGACATGGACGTCGTAGTCCATGATATGCTGCATGGAGAGCAGGCAGGTCTTCCAGTCGAGGCTGTTGGCCTTGGTGGCGTTCGGCGCGGGGCGGCGGAAGACGCCGCGATGGACGCGTTCCAGCCAGCCGTTATCGGCATACTTGCGGGCAAGGAAGCGGCTTACCTCATGGCGTTCCAGCCACGCGGTATCCACAAGGAAACCTGGCGGGATGGCGTCGAGCGTGTTCTTTAGCTTTTCTTCCTTTTGTGTACTCATGGATCACAATTTAGCACATATTCAAAGGGCGCGCCACCAATCTCTTTGAAAAAGAACGATTTAGTGCACCCTGAGTGCACCTAATGCAGGAAAGTTGAAGGGATCAGGAGCCCACCAGCAAAGCAGGGCGGGCGCCGGTGCCCTGCATCGTCTTCGCCGCCGCACCCCCATCAGCAAGTGAGGGGTGACGGACGGCTCCGGCGAAGCAGGGCGATAGGTTCTTGATAAGTTGTGAAAATCCCTACACTGACAGCACTATCACAGTTACAGTGTCCCCTATGAATGATGTTCTTGATCTACAGACGACTTACAAGGCGATCCTGGAAGCGGCGCGTGATCGCCGATTTATTAGCTATGGTGACCTTGCCCAAGCCAACGGCGCGAAATGGCAGAAGGTTCGGCGCGCCATGAACTATCATCTCGGCGACCTCGTGGAAATTGCAGCTGACCGAGGTTGGCCCATGCCGAGCGCAATCGTCGTCAACAAGCAGAATCTCGAAACCGGAACGCTGGACGGCGATGCCCGCGAAGGTTTCATCAACGCTGCCAACAGCTTCGGCTTTGAAGTGTCTGATCCTGCGACCTTCGTGGAAGAACAGCAACAGGCGGTGTTCGACTGGGCGCCAAATGCACCCGACGATCTTGGCCTCGATCCCGGCGAAGGGCAACGCGGCGGAGACCTCGGCGGCCCCAAATTTGTTCAGTACTTTGGTCCTGTCCTCGACGCCCTCCGCTCCTTGGGCGGTTCTGCCGAGCCGCGAGCCGTCATGGATTTGGTCAAAGACACGGGTCCGGTCAGCGAGGAAGAGCTGAAGGAAACCAACAAAAACGGGCAATCCAAATACGAGAACAAAGTCGGTTGGGCGCGTTTCTATCTTGTCAAAGCCGGTCTCATCGAAAGCAAGAAGCGCGGCGAATGGACTCTGACCGCCGAAGGCCGGGAGACGCATCTCGATCATGACAGCGCGCTGACACTCTTTCGCGACATCCATTCCCGTTACAAAAGTTCGGGCAGCGAAAATGCTGATGAAGTGCCCGCCCCACCTGACGATGCGCCAGGATCGCTCTTCGAAGACCCCGACCGGCAATTCTGGTTCGTTGGGGCCGTGTGGGGTGGTACGGATGACCAGACCGAGCGCTTCCTGAACGAGGGTATCTGGCAAAACGGCTATGATGAGAAATTCTCCGAGCATGTTGCGCGGATGAAGCCAGGCGACAGGATCGCGATCAAAGCATCCTTTGTGAAGAAATACGGCTTGCCGTTCGAAAACCATGAAAAGCCGGTTTCATGCATGCGGATCAAGGCGATTGGAACGGTCACCGAAGCTACCACTGACGGCAAAACCGTCAAGGTCGATTGGACGCCGCTTGATGAGCCGAAAGAATGGTATTTCTACACGTATCGTACCACTATTGTGGAAGCTGACGCCTCCGACGAGCTCGCAAGGCGCTTGATTCAGTTCGCCTTCGGCGATCACAAACAAGATTACGAATTCTGGCTGCGTGTTCCTTATTTTGCCAAGAAGTACAGATCGCGCGACGTCACCGCGACAGACATTGAGCGCGAAGAGGAAGAGGCCGAAGCCGATCTCGAAGACGTCGCGTTCAAGCCTTATAATGTATCTGATATCGTCGGCGATGGTTGCTTTTTCCCGGAAGAAAATCTGCAATCGGCGCTATCGCGTCTGACTGCGAAGAAGAACCTCATACTTCAGGGGGCGCCCGGCACAGGAAAGACCTGGCTCGCCAAACGGCTTGGCTACGCGCTACTCGGGACGCGTGATCGCGTCGTCACCCGTAAGCGTATGCGCTCCATACAATTCCACCCGTCACTGTCTTACGAAGACTTCGTGCGCGGCTGGCGTCCCGACGGCGATGGCGCGCTATCCTTGATTGACGGCGTGTTTCTCGAAGCTGTCGAAGCAGCGCGCGCCGAACCGGACCGCCCCTATGTCGTGATCATCGAGGAGATCAATCGCGGCAATCCCGCTCAAATCTTCGGGGAAATGCTTACCCTCCTCGAAAAAGACAAGCGCAGCGAAGAAGAGGCTATCGAGCTCGCCTACCGTCATGAAGCGGGCGAGCGGGTCTTTATCCCGCGCAACCTGTTCGTTATCGGCACAATGAATATCGCCGACCGCTCACTCGCGCTTGTTGATCTGGCACTCCGGCGACGCTTTGCCTTCGTCACGCTCGAAACGGCATTGAATGACACCTGGCGGCAATGGTGCATCGAGCAGGCCGGTATCGACGACGCTGTCCTGAAACAAATCCAACAGCTCATGGCCGAGCTCAATGACGAGATCGCGGCTGACCGGTCACTCGGAGCGCAGTTCCGGATCGGGCACAGCTACGTCACGCCCGCGCCCGGCGAGACCGTGCCGGACGGCAAGGCATGGTTCCGCGCCATCGTCGAAACCGAAATCGCGCCGCTTCTTGAAGAATACTGGTTCGACAATCTGGACAAGGCCGCCTCGTCCAAGGCGCGGCTGCTGCAAGGGCTATGAGCGCAGCGCTGGACGCAGAAGCCTGGCGTGATGATGAGGCGCAGCTTGCCTATGACAAGATACCGGTGCGCAATGTCTGGCTGCTGTTCCTTTATGCCTATGATCTTGCCCGCTTTCAGGGGCGGTTCGAGGCCGACATCGAGGATTCACCGGATTTCAAATCACTCATCGCGCGGCTCTTGTGCCACGCGGTCGAAACCCGCCTGCGGCGAAACCTAAGTTTTGGCTACCGTCGGCGCGCCGATACGCTGAAGCGCGTGCGGGGCCGCATCGACATCCTGGAAACAGAATCCCGTGATCTCTTCCGGCGCGGCGAGATCGCCTGCCGGTTCGAAGAGCTCACAATCGATACACCCAGAAACCGGCTTGTACGCGCCGCACTCACAGCACTGGGCGGGCGCCTGTTCGAGCAGGGTTTGGCCCACAGAACCAGAACCCTCGCCGGAGCCCTCGGGCGGGCGGGCGTCAATGGCCAAGCGCCGTCCCGCGCCGAAATGGCAACAGACCAGATCGGGCGCCACGAAGCCGAGGACAGACTCATGGTGTCGCTGGCGCGCGCCGTCTTTGATCTTGTCCTGCCGACCGAGCAGGAAGGCGTGCGTTCGCTCTTCAAGGCATCACGTGGCGACACGGAATTCCGGAAGCTCTTCGAGCGTGCCATTTGCAACTTCTTTGCGGCCGAGCTCCCTCGGGCAGAGGGCTGGCGCGTCTATCCCGGCAAGCAAATTTACTGGCCGGTCGGCGCCGCGTCGCCCGGCATCCGTGCGCATCTGCCCATGATGGTGACAGACATCATCCTTGAGAACGAGCGCGAGGACCGGCGGATCATCATCGACACGAAATTCACGAATATCCTTACCGGTGCGCAATTTGGTGACGGGCAGCGCTTCAAGACCGGCCACATCTATCAGCTCTATAGCTATCTTCGGAGCCAGGAACGGGAAGATGACCCGCGCTCCCTGACGTCAGAGGGGATGTTGCTATATCCGGCGATCGGTGTTGACGTGGATGAAGCTGCCGCGCTTCAGGGGCATACGCTGCGCTTTGCCACGATCAACCTTGCCGCTCCGACGGCAAGCGTCGTCGAGAAGCTGCGGCAGTTGCCGGTGCTGAGCCGGATCAGCGCATCAAGCGTCACGAGCGCAGCCCCGATCTAGGCTGCGCTGAATGAAAAGGCATATAACCCATTGTGGATATGTGGTGAAAATCAACCGTTGAGGGTAGCGCCGGATGCGTCCTTTGCTAAGCTGCACAAGAGTGGCCCGGAAGAGCCCATCGCGTTTGGGAAGCTTGGCAGACGTGTATCTCCATAAGAATAGAAAAGCAGGCCGAGAATGAATCAAATAGCCCATAACAAACTCGTCTCATTTATTTGGTCGATTGCCGATGATTGCCTTCGCGATGTCTATGTGCGTGGCAAATACCGGGATGTGATATTACCGATGGTGGTCCTGCGTCGCTTGGATACCCTCCTTGAACCAACCAAGGACGAGGTACTTGAGGAAGTTGAATACCAAAAGAACGAAATGGGTGGGGCAGAGCTTGATGAGGAGCCGCTGCGTGCAGCATCTGGATACGTTTTCTACAACACATCCAAGTGGACGCTCCAGAAGCTCTACAGCACTGCAATGAATAACCGCCAAATCCTGCTGGCCAATATAGAGGAATATCTCGGAGGCTTCAGCGACAACGTAAAGGAAATCATCCAGCGTTTTAAGCTTCTGGAGCAAATGCGACACATGGCCAGCAAAGACGTCTTGCTGGACGTGCTTGAGAAGTTTGTCTCGCCAAAGATCAACCTAACCCCCTTTGATAAGGAAGACCCGGACGGCAACATGCTACCCGGCCTATCGAATCTCGGCATGGGATATGTCTTCGAAGAGCTGATCCGAAAGTTCAACGAAGAAAACAACGAGGAAGCCGGGGAGCACTTCACGCCGCGTGAGGTGATCCATCTGATGACGCATCTCATGTTTGATCCGATGAAGGATCAGTTGCCTCCGGTCATGACAATCTATGATCCGGCCTGCGGCAGCGGTGGCATGCTTACTGAATCCCAAAATTATATCAAAGATGTCGAAGGTGCGATCCGCGCTGCGGGGGACGTCTATCTCTACGGTAAAGAGATCAACGACGAGACCTACACATCAAGTACCCGCGCCAGCCTCTTGGGTGGCCACCGCGACCGCGCCGTGATGCAGACGTCACGATCCCCAAACCACGCCCGAAACCGCCACATCACCAAGACAAACGACCCCGCGCGCGGCACCGTAACCGTGCCGGCAATCCCTTGGTCGGTCCGCCAGCCGTGAATTAGCGCCGGATGACTTTGAAATCGCCTTCACAACCGGCGTCCTGACACCCGCTCCCGAGTTGGTTCGGAGCACCATGGACCACCACGTCAAGGAGGCAGGTTTGGCGCCCGGTTATCCCGATACCGTGCCTTTTGACCGGCGTTTCACGATCTTCCTTGCCATCCGAAGTGTCAACAAGCATGGCCGGGATGCCCGGCAGTACTATGCGGCGCACAAGAAATGCGGTATGCTGTCTACAGAGCGTTGCGACGCTTGCCTACCTGAAGCCGCATGGACGGGATCAGTCATGCCCGAAAGGGGAGACATTTCCGAAAATGCCCTTGATCGGCAGGCGCGGGGAGCAGGGCCCCGCCACGCGGTCAGCCTCCCGGCGTGTATTGCATTGATCCGATGGGGCGTACCGTGCTTGCCTGCGGCCCCATGTCGCTTTCCGCGTCCTGAACGACCATTTCCACCGCATCACCGGTCTTCAGATCATCGAAGCGGCCGTCGATCACGCTGTTGCGATGAAAATAGATCAGCCGGTGGTCATTTGCCGTGATCTGGCCGAAGCCTTCGGCATGGTGGATTTCGGAAACCTTGCCCTGCAGCTGGCCCTCATGCGCCTTCACGTCGCCGCGCGCCTTCTGCTTGCGCCTCTTGAGCTTTCGCGACATCGCGGTGAAAGCATCCCGTATCGCGACGGCAAGATGCTCGTGCTCCGACGTCTGTTCCTGATGGTGATGCACGGCCAACTCGGTGCCCGGCACCCTGACCTCCACCGTGATCTCGTACAGATTGCCCTTGCGATGGCGCTTGTGGGGCGCCCGCAGGTGAACGCGGCAACTGGTTATGCCGGCGTGAAACGCTTCGAGCTGGTCCACCTTCTCCCGCAGTAGCGTTTCGATCTCCTCGATGTGCTCGACGTCGTGAAACGAGCATTCCAGCGGTATCTGCATCATTCTCTCCTTGCCGCCGCGTCGATGTATGCCCGCGGCCGCTCTCAGACCGGTACGGAGGCATGCCGCTGCGCGGCGCCGGCCGCGTTGACGTTGCGGGCGGCCTCTTCCAGACCTTCTTCACCTGCCTCGGTCTCGGCCCGCGTCACATGCCCGGCGCACCGCGAAAACAACTCGGCGCAATCCTCGATGTCCGCGGCGATCCTTTCCATCGAATGCGCCTGCCAGTCGGTGATCGCTTTTATCATCATCGTCGGGTCAGACGATCCGTTCCGCGCCACGTCGTGCGCGGCTTCCAGCGCCGTCCGCGTGGCGGCATGCCGCCGCTCGAACCAGTGTCGCGCGAATCGTTCGGTCTCGTTCAGGATGTTCTCCTGCGCCTCCCAGAAATGTTCGACCTGAGGGGCGAGCATCGCGTTCTGCGTCATCATGTCGGTCATCTGCCGCGTCATGTGATTGAGCGCCGAGGGGCCGGACTTGGATTTTGCCATGTGTTCGCTCCTGACAGGTGAGGTGGCTTGATCGCGATCTTGGCAGAGTGTCCGCATCCCGCGCCACAGGCGCATTAACATAAGTAAAGACACGCCAAGGCTGCTTCGGGATACCCTTTTACCAGAAGGCGAGAAACTTGATTCAAATCAATGAGGGTTAACGCACAGCAATCTACCACGGTCGAGGGGAGTGATGGCCCGATTCTTTTCTTGCATTTTTACGAGTGCCCCTGCCGAAAACTTGTACACTTGAGCTTGTAAAAGGATAGGATTGTCATGTTTTCTGATCGACATTTCATAACGAAACCGGGTGGCATGCCCCTTGGATTTCCATCATCGGGCGACCGGGGCCATGCGACGCCTGTCGAGGCGCTGTTCGGGCGTCACGTGCGGCCGCTGCGTGCCGGCAGCACGCTCCTGCTGGAAGGCGACCGGAACGACACCATATTTTGCGTGATGACAGGGTGGTTGTCGCTGAGCAAGTCACTCTGCGATGGACAGGTCCAGATCATCGACTTCGCAATGCCCATCGACATCATCGATCCCGCCGCCGCCGACGGAACCACGTCGTGCGTCACGGTCGAGGCGCTCACCGACGGGGCGGTGGCGGCGATCCCCCATGCCAGCTGGGTCCGGCTGACCGAGGATTGGCCCGAAGCGCGGCACGTCATGCGCAGCATGGATGCCGCAAGGGCCGCGCGCCGGGCCGAGCGAATGCTGCGCCTCGGCAAGGGGACCGCCGAGATGCGCATCGCCTATGCACTGCTGGAGCTTTGCATCCGGCTGGATCGTGTTCCGAACATGCCGTCAAACGATTTCCACGTGCCGCTGACACAACAGCAACTGGGCGATTATGTCGGGCTGTCGTCGGTTCATGTTTGCCGGACCATGCGCCGGATGGCCCGCAACGGCATCCTGACCATGAAGAACCACATGGACATCCGGATACTGGAGCCCGAGGCACTGGCCGAACTGGCAGGAATCATGCGTGAAGACTTGCGGCGCTGTATCCTGCCGTTCTGAGAAAGCGCCGCGTGCGCCGCATTTATCCGGCCTGTCGGTGCTCAGCGCGTTTCCACGACCTCGCCCAGCGTTTCGCCGGCCAGATGCTCCGAGACATCCTCGGCGATCATGTCGAGCGAGAAAAGACCGACAAGCTGTCCCGCCGCGTCGAGAACGGGCAGGTGACGGATCTGGTTGTCCCCCATGATCGCGGCGGCCTCCTCCACGCTTTGCGCTTCGCGGCAGACAATCACCGTCGCTGTCATCGACTCACTGACAAAAACATCGCCCGGGAACTCGGCGGCGGCGATGGTGCGTATGGCGATATCCCGGTCGGTCAGCACGCCCACCAATGCCCCGTCATCATCGAGAACGCCCAGCATCCCGACCGCTTCGTCCCGCATGAGCCGCGCTGCCGCGTCGATTGTCGCCGTCGGATGTACGGTGACGGCTGGCTGCCGCATGATCGTGGCGACGGCTTTCTTGACGTCCTGAAATGCCAAGTCGCAGGATGTATCCGAATGGATTTCATTTTTGACATTCATCCTGATTGAGCCCAATGACATATCCCCGGAACCGGATTTGAGTTTGCATGCATGATGTTGGTTCGTACGCCGACGAAGTCAAACACATCCGGCCTTGCACAGCACCAGCTTGCCTTGAAACTGCTCTTAACCGCCTTAACCTGCGGCAACAACCTGAAAATGCACGGCGTGGGCGTGTGGCCACACCACCTGTCATCTTGAGGGAAACGAGTGCGGCGCGCATCCCGAGAAAAGCAACACGCGCCACGGCCGCGAGGATTGCCCGCCCTATTCGGACCATGGATGAACGTGAACGTCGCGCCCCGAATGGCCCTCGAGGATCTTGACCGCCAAGTCCTCCTTCACCTTGTCGGTCACACGCACCCACATCAGGATCCCGCCGTGGCGTATCTGGTTTTCGTAGTAATCCCTGTGGCGCTGCCCGATGCGCCGCGCGAGCAACGCGCCGATGATCCCCGCCGGGCCGCCCCCGATCGCGATCGCGGCGATCGACGCGGCCAGCGTGCTGGCCGGTGTCAGCAACGCGGCCATCGCGATATAGGACCCCAGGAAGAAGAACCCGCCGGCGACCCCGCCTTCCAGCTCGCCCATGGCTTCCTCGGAAATGAATGTCGCGCGCGGCGCGTTCGGGTCATCCTCCAGTTCGGGCGCCTGCCAGAAGGCACGGCCAAGTTTTTCCTCCAGCACTTCCTGCCGGGCGAGGACGCTGATCTCGTCCAGCCGGAATCCCATCAACCGAAGGTCGTGGAACGCGGCCTTCAGGTCCGCCGCGCTGTCGAAAACACCGACGGCTTCGGGGATGTTGATGTAGGTCGTCTTCCTTTTCGTCGCGGATGTTTCCGACATGTGCGCCTCCTCGGGTTGTGTCGTCACCCCCTAGCGCCCCGTTTCGCCGCGGTCGTTGATTTGCATTAATGAGCGTGCGCTGCGCCGCGCCGTCACCGGGTCCGGCCCGCATTGTTTGACGAAGGTTAACGACCGCGCGGCGGGAACGCCCGAAACTGCGGACACCGTCCAGTCAAAAGGAGGAAACACAATGACCAAGCGGAGAGTGAAATCATTCTGCGCGGTGGCAGTTCTGGCGCTTTCGCATCCGATAGCGGTATCGGCGCAGGGAATGGAGACCACCTTCGAGGCGCGCGCCGACGAATTCATAAATTCCTGCGCGTCCTGTCACGGCAGAGACGGCAAGGGCGCGGGCTTCCTCACGCGGGTTTTCAAGGGGGTCGATCCGGGCGACCTGACGATGCTGGCAGCCAATAACGGCGGCGAATTCCCCGTCGACGAGGTGTTCGCCGTCATCGACGGCCGCGCCGACATCGCCGCCCATGGCGACCGCCAGATGCCCGTCTGGGGGGATCGCTACAGGGATCAGGAATTCTACAAGTGGGGGCCGGACAGGATGAATGCCGAACGCGTCCGGCACCGGATACTGGAACTCGTGCATTTCCTGCAGTCGATCCAGCAATAGCGGCGCGGGCGCGGCCTGTCCGCCGGTCACGGTGCCCGGCGCGGCAGGGCCGCACCGGGCGGGGTGTCAGAACTCGGTGTCCAGCCTGACATAGAACGTGCGCCCCGGTTCGTTCACCTGCGTGACGGCCGGATCGAACAGGTTCGACCGGCTCAGGTGATTGGCATATGTCCGGTCGGTCACGTTGTTCACGCCAGCCTTGATGACCGCGTTCCGGTGCATCTCGTAGCTGCCGAAAAGGTCCAGCGTGGCATGGCCATCGGTCGTTCCCGGGTCGCGGGACGGGTCGATGCGGTCCTGTTCGGCGGCCCAGTTCAGCCGCGCACCCGCGCGCCAGCCGTCGTGCCCATAGGCGACCGAAACCCGCCCTTGCAGCGGCGGGATCTGCGCAAGCGCGCGGTTGTCGCTCAGGTTCTCGCCGTGGGTCCACGTGGCATCGCCCCGGATCTCGAGGCCGCCACGCGTCCAGCCGCCGGACAGTTCGACACCCGACAGCCGGGCATCGACGTTGCGATAGGTCGTCACACCGGCGACCGAGAACTGGTCGCGCAGGATGTAGTCATCCACCCAGTCCGCATAGGCCGCGGCATTCAGGTAGGCGTCACCCCGGTCCCACTGCACCCCGAAGTCGAGCTGATGGTGCTTTTCCGGGTCGATATCCGGGTTGCCCACCCAGTTCATGCGCGCCATGGCCCGCTCCGTCGCGTCCGCCGTCCGGACCGAGCGTGAAAGCCCGGCAAAGACTTTCGTGTCGGCGTCAAGCGCGTATTCCAGCCGCGCCAGGGCGCCGAAATTGTGCTCCTCGCGCGTGGCGTTGAAATCGGTGTTGTACTGCATGGTATAGTAGCTGTTCGGCGTGCGCCCCCCGTCGAGCGCCGGCGCGACATTCGCGGCACCGGCGCTGGCCTCGACGTAATCGTACCGCGCCCCCAGTGTGAGGGCCGTTCGTGCGGA
Organism: Roseovarius sp.; assembly: GCA_031580875.1. Taxonomy (GTDB): domain Bacteria; phylum Pseudomonadota; class Alphaproteobacteria; order Rhodobacterales; family Rhodobacteraceae; genus Roseovarius. The sequence continues at coordinate 20,992 of JAVLCJ010000017.1, read as the reverse complement.
CAGGTCCGTTTCCGTTTCAAGGTAAAGCCCGGTCTGCGCGATCGTCACGTCCGGCCAAAGCAGGAACCGCGCCCGCGACGGGTCCGCCGCCTCCAGCAGCGGGATCATGGACGCCATGCCGGCATAGGCCGTGGCCAGCCGCTCGTTGGACCTGAAATCAACGCCCAGCTTGGCCTGTGTCGCCCCGAAGGCCAGGTGCGCCTCCAGCTTGCCGCCCGTGGTGTCCGACGTCGCGGGCGTGCGCATCACCATGCCGCCCGCGGGACGAAGTGAATAATTGTCCATGACGTGATCGACCGTGCTGAGGTAAAGGTTGCCCTCGATCCGCGTCAACGCCCCGGCATCCATGTCGACACCGCCGCGCAACCGGTAGACGAATGTCTCGTCCAGCGGGCTGTCCATCCCCGCACCGGGGAAAAGGACATCCTCGGCCAGCGTGTAATCCACGTCGAAGGCCAGATCGACGCCCTGACCGACATAGCCGACCGTGACGCCCGCGCCGGTTTCCTCGTAGGCGCTGCGCACGGTCCGGCCCGAGCCGTCGGTGTAATTGTCGGCCGACTTGCGCTCGGCCGCGCCTTCCACGTAGGCGCCGCCCCCCAGATCGAGCGTGAAGTCGCCGGACACCTCGCTGCCGGTGCCGTTGGAGCCACCCCCGGCCGAGAAACTGCCCGAGAAGGCATCACCGGTTTCCAGTTCGGGCGCTTCGCGTTCGAGGATCACCGTGCCCCCCGACCCGCCGGCGCCATGCGTGACGCTGGCATAGCCTTTCTCGACGATGATCGTGTCGGCGCGGTTCAGCGACGCGGTACTGGTGGGCGGATCCATGCGATTGGGACAGGCCCCGTAGGTGAACGACCCCGCGTCGATGATGTTGAGCTGGGTCTGCTGCTGTCCGCGGATCACCAGTTCCAGCCCGTGTCCGCCCATGCGCCCCGACGTGACGCCGGGCAGTTCGCGCAGGAACGCGCCGCCATCCGAAACCGGCGCGGTGTTCATGTCGCCGGGGGCGACGATGCTGGTCATTGGCCCGTCTTGTCGGGCGGGGGCCACCACCTCGATGGCGTCGAGCGTGAAAGCCGCATCCGCCATGATATCCGTCTCCGCGGAGGATTGTGCCAGTGCCGCCCCGGACAGGGAGCACAGCAATGCTGTCGGCGCGGCAAGCTGCGCCTTGTTGTGTCGAAACATTATCTTGAACCTTCGATCTTGTGTGCCGTTGAGCGCGCGACGCGCAATCTGGCGCCGGCGCCTTGTCATGGCGCGCGATGCGCGCCCGGAATCAGGATCAAAAGTTCAGTGGCGGGGCGCGGATTGCGTAATTGCCGCGGGCGGCTCTGCCCGTGTCCTGCGACGCGGTGACAGGATAGAAACGGATACCCGCCATGTCCGCGGCGATCGCGGCGCCCGTCGCGGGTTCGCGAACACCGCCAACTGCCAGAACGCAGAAAGGGCACTTGACCGCCGCGCCCGGCTCGGGCGTTCCGCCGCTATCGCCCCGCTCAGGATCGACGGTGACCGTCCGAAGACCGTCGGCGCCGCAGATCACCATCCGCAACGTCTCGGCCGCCGAGGCGCCGCGGGCGGGCAGGAACGCCGTCGCGATCTGGACCGCCATCACGACGGCCAGCAAGCCGGAAACGACTGCGCCCGGCCGTAACTTGATCATGCGACATACGGTCATGGCGTCGCATATCACCCACCACAACGGCCGCAAGCAAGCACGATCAGCTTTCCCGGCCTCTTGCGGGCTGCGTCAAATAAGCGCCTCCTCGCCCGCAGGCCCGCTATGAGCCGACGAAACCGCCGGTCGCCGGAAACAGCCACCGTGAAACCTGAAACCGACGCGATACCCACGCGAAACGGACCCTCGCGCAAGCCCCGGAGTCGACGGCCGCCTCGGCGACAAGGCGTGTCACGGTCCGGGGCGATGGCCCCGGACTCCGGTGCGCCAGCCTCAGGCCCGCGTCAACATTTGCAACAGCCCCGGCAGGTCGCGCGTGGTGACCACGTCCTCCGGCGGAGGCCCGCCGCGCCCCGCCTGATCGATACCAAAGCGCATGTTCCGGAGGCCCGCGCCGACCAATCAGGCGGCCCGTCGGACGCCGACATTTGCACGTGAAGGTCGCCCCGCACGTGGTCCAGCGTGACAGGTCCAAGCAGCTCGCGCGTCTCTTCGGCCTCGATTTCACCACGATCCTCGCGCAGCACGGCGCGCAAACCGGTTGCAACGTCGTCTCTGGCGCTCTTCCGTCCCGCGCACCCCCACCGGTTGACGGAAGTTAAGGCAACCACCTGACGACCGGGGCATAGTCGGGCACAAACGGCTGCACGGCATGACACGGTTGAGCCAAGAAGGACATGATGAGCCAGCACGTGATGGAAAAGCAGACGGTATTCGTCGGTGAGAAACGTCTGGAGGGGTTCCTGCGCCTGCCAGATGACCCGGTGGGGTTCGTGATCTTCGCCCACGGCGCAGGCAGCAGCCATCGCAGCACGCGCAACAATTTCGTCGCCGAGGAGCTGGCAAGACGCGGGATCGGTACGCTGCTTTTCGACCTTCTGACCGAAAACGAAGCGGCCAGTCGCGCGAATGTCTTTGATATCGCCTTGCTCAGCCGGCGGATGCTCGACGCGATAGAATGGGCAAAGCACAACCCGGCCACGGCGTCCCTGCCGGTCGGCCTTTTCGGGGCCAGCACGGGCGCCGCCGCGGCCCTCGTTGCTGCCGCGCAGGACCCGGCCAGAGTTCATGCCGTCGTGTCGCGCGGCGGCCGGCCCGACCTGGCCGGCACGGCTTTGCCCGAGGTCAGGGCCCCGGTCCTGCTGATCGTGGGCGGCGCGGACCATCAGGTGATCGACCTCAACGACCAAGCCGCGCAGCGCCTGTCATGCGCTTTCGCGGTCGAGACCGTGCCCGGCGCGACCCACCTTTTCGAGGAGCCGGGCACGCTGGAACAGGTGGTCGAGCTGGCGGGTGACTGGTTCGAAACGCGGCTTGCAGGCGCGGAACGGGCTCCATGACCCGTTTCCTCAACCGCAGCGAGGCCGGGAAAGCTCTTGCACTGGAAATCGCCGCACAAGGCCTCGAAGACCCGGTCATCCTCGCCTTGCCGCGCGGCGGCGTCCCCGTGGGCATTGAACTGGTCCGTGAACTGCGGGCACCGATGGACCTCGTGATGGTGCGCAAGATCGGCGTTCCCCGGCAGCCCGAACTGGCCGCCGGGGCCGTGGTGAACGGCGATGATCCGCAGATCGTCGTCAACGAAACGATCGCCGTACATGCCGGCCTTTCCGAGGATGACATCCAGCACCTCGCCGAAACGCAGCTGGAGGAGATAAAACGGCGCAGGGACGTCTACGTGAAAGGGCGCGCCACGGTACCGGTGGAAGGCCGGACGGCCATCGTGGTCGATGACGGCATTGCCACGGGCGCGACGATGCGCGCCTCGCTCAGGGCGGTACGCAAGCGACGGCCCGCGAAACTCGTCCTCGCGGTCCCGGTCGCGGCGCCGGATACGCTGGAACGGCTGAGTGCGGATGTCGATGCGGTATTCTGCCTGCTCAAGCCAAGGTCTCTTTACGCCATCGGAGCGCATTATGTCGATTTCGGTCAGACATCGGATGCCGAGGTGACCCGCCTGATGGACGAGGCCGAAGCCCTGCTTCGCCCAGACCGGACCGGCGACGGCTGAGGCCGTTCACCTTGGCGCGGCGCCCTTTCGCAACAGGATCGACCTGTCAGCGCTGTCCACGCGCCAGCCGGCAAGGCGGCTTTCACGCGCGAACATGTCCGCCAACCGTCGAACCGCGTCGCGCCCGGGATTGACCAGCCCGAACCGCCGGCGCTGATACACAATGACCTCCAGCGCGGCCAGCCGCCCCGTCGCCGCCTCTAGGTCCACGCAGAAAGCAAGCCCCAGGTCCGGCCTGAAACCCTCGTATCCGCCGATCCCCTCGTAATCGTTCACGAGGTCGCCGCATCCGTACAGGATCAGCCGGCCCCGATGGATTTCCATGCCTTTCGCATGGTGCGACGAGTGCCCGACGACCAGATCCGCATCCGCCTCGTCAATGAACGCATGCGCCATGCGCCGCTGCCATTGCGGAATGTCGTAGCCCCAGTTGCCTCCCCAGTGGAGTGACAAGACGAAGATGTCATCCGGGTGGCGCAGCGGATCGAGCCGGGCCCGAACCGAGGCGATGGCCGCGTCCGCCGACCCCGGCAAAAGCACAACGCCGGGGCGGTCGGCCCCGGCCTCCCAATGCCGCGGGACACCGGCGGAAACGTCCCCGAACGCCGATACCAGCACACGCCGGCCATCCGGATGGTCGAGGATCAGGGGCGCGGCGGCCCGCGCCATCGTTTTGCCGGCGCCTGCATGTTTCACCCCGAGCCGATCAAGCACGTCCAGCGTATCCAGCAACCCCTGTTCCCCCCAGTCCATCACGTGGTTGTTGGCAAGAGTGCAGGCCGTGATGCCCGCCGACGCGAGGATCGATGCGTTCTCGGGCGACATCCTGTAATTTATTTCTTTGGGCGCCGGGCGGCCCCTGTTGGTGATGGCGGTTTCAAGATTGACGATCCGCAGGGCGCAGCCGCGCACGTCCAAATCCCTTGGCAGACTGCCCCATATGTGGGCGCCGTTCACGGGCTTGTCGAACGCGCCCGAATGCTGCTCGGCCAGTTCGACATACCCGGTGGCCGATCTCATGTACCTTTCGGGGATCGCCGGGTCGCAGGGCCGTGGCAGAACCTGGTCTATCCCGCGTCCGGTCATCACATCACCTGTGACGCACAGGCGACGGATGCCACAAGAGGGAGGAGAAGGACGCGTCATGGCCCGACGCTACCGGGCCGCGCGGTCCCGGGCATTGATCGTCGTAAACGACGCCGTCGCATTTGCTTGAGGTTAAGGTCCGGTCACGTCGTGCCGCCTAGCCTGATGTTGTCGGCCGCCATGACGCGCCGACGGGAAAACGGAGGTATGCCATGTCAATGCTCAAGGTCATTGAAGTCCTGGCGGAATCGGACAAGAGCTTCGAAGATGCCGTGCAATCAGCAGGCACCAAGGCGTCGGAGTCGGTGCGCAACATCAAGTCGATCTATATCAAGGACATGAACGCGTCTGTCGAGAACAACAGGATCGTCAGCTACCGGGTGAATACCAAGATCAGCTTCCTTCTAGAGGATCAACCGGCAGGAGGCTGAGGGGGCGACATGTTTCTACCCGCTGCTCAGGACGGCACGGCGGGCGGCTCAGAATACCATGCCTTGGCAGGCACTCGGGAAACGGCGGAAATTAAAGCCCGGGCCGCGCTGCCAGATTCAGGCGCTGCGCGCCTTGATTGCAGTTGCGCTTTGCCGCGGCAAGGCGCAAGGTCTGGCAGCAATCTGACAATGTAGGGCATCGGGCGCGGTGGTCCTGTTTTCGGTATTGAGGGGACGCGTGCCCGCGCTTTATCTCGCCGCACGCCGTGATCCTGACGTCATGCAGGTGGGTGTCGCCGAGGGCCGTTTTTAAGTATACTTCGAAATTCGGACACCCGCGCCGCGTTGATCACGAACAGCCCGATCAACGCCTGCCACATCCCGGCAACGAAATTGCCGCTGACCACGCTGACCACCCCGAGGATCATCAGCGCGGCCCCTAGCAGCCGGCCTGACCCCGCGGCGATCCGGGTGGCCTTGTCGGGATCGTCCGACCACCACCAGATCGCGGCGCGCAGGACCCGTCCCCCGTCAAGCGGAAATGCCGGGATCAGGTTGAAGGTGGCGAGGATCACGTTGATCAGCGCGAGGTACACGAAGACGGCGGCGAGGGGGTCCGCCGCCGAGACCGGCGGCAGCATCAGCGCGATGCCCTGAAAGAGGAGCGCGAGGCCATAGCTGGCCAACGGGCCCGCGATCGCCATGAGCAATTCGGACCGCGCGTTCGGGGGCTCGTTCTCCATCTCGGCAACGCCGCCGAAGATGAAAAGGGTGATGCCCGAGATCCGGATGTCGAAATGCCGCGCGACCACGGCATGGGCGACCTCGTGCAGAATGATCGACAGGAAAAGCCCCAGGGCGCCGACAATGCCGAGGATCCATGCGGCTCCCGGGGACAGGCCTTCGATCACCACCGGGAAATATCCCTTTGCCAGCGACCATACGATCAGGACCGCGAGAAAGAACCACGAAAGATCGAGACTGACGCGGAACCCCAGTATCGAGAAAAGACCGATCTTTCCGAAAAACATTGGCTTGGCCTCCTTCCGTCACGGGCTTCGGTATGTCCGGGACATACTGACTGTTCGGTGGGAGGCTGCCATTGACCGCGGTCAATCCGGCCACGCGCCGCACCGACGCAGGTTAAGGCACCGGGCGCTTGGCGGGCCCTATGGTTAATGCCGGGAACTGGAGGTTGTCATGAGCGCATTGGGCCTGAAGGTCATCGACTCGGCGGTCGAGTCGGCAAATGTCTGGATCAACGAGGTGGACGCGGTCACGGGATGGGACCACAAGCAGCGGGCGTACCGGCTGCTTCGGCAGGTCCTGCACGTGATCCGGGATCATCTGGGCGTGGACGAGGCTGCCCAGCTCGGGGCGCAATTGCCCGTTCTGATCCGGGGGATTTATTACGAAGGCTGGAACCCGTCGAGGACACCCGTTGTCGAACGCCGTGCCGATGGTTTCGTGGCGCAGGTTCAGGCCGCTTTCGACACGGACCCCATGGGTGATGCGCCCGAGGCGATCCGCGCCGTTCTGACCGTCATGGAGACGCACGTGTCGAGCGGCGAGATGGAGCAGGTGAAGCGGACGTTCTCCAAGGAGATCCAGGCGCTCTGGGCCGCGCCCGGCCAAGACGAGGCCTGACCGCAGGCACGGCTTCGCCCCGCATTTGCAAAGACGGGGCCACGGGGTGCGATTCGCCCAAGCGGGCGCGTGGCCCGTTTCCCGCACGATGCCAGATGGCCACGCCGTGCCGCGGGCGTGCCGGGCGCCCGCCTTCAGCGCACCGGCGGCGAGCACCCCGGTGCGCGATTGCGATTCCGCTTTTGAATCAGGTGTTAGAGTGGGTTTCCCGGCTGCCCGCGTAAATCGGGACGCGGCTGATCGTGGCTTCGCGATGCCGGGCTGCGGGCGGTCGCCTGGTCGGGTTTTGTGCGGAATGTTTGCTTTCGTGACGAGAATGTGCAAATAAATTTGCATTGCGCACCTTGAAGGCGCGATTTTTTGCACAACAGTCACACAGGGAGCTGACATGAAAAAGATTCTGAAACTGGCCGCCGCGGCCGCCGTGGCGATAGGCGCCGGTACCGCGAGCGCCGAGGAACTGGTCGTTGCCACCGACACGGCGTTCGTGCCGTTCGAATTCAAGCAGGACGGTGAATATACCGGCTTCGATATCGAGATGTGGCAGGCGATCGCGGACGACCTCGATCTGGAGTATGAACTGCGCCCGATGGATTTTTCGGGGATCATTCCCGCATTGCAGACCGGTCAGGTGGATGTCGCGCTGGCCGGGATCACGATCAAGCCGTCCCGCGAGGAAGTGATCGACTTCTCCGATGGATATTACGACAGCGGCTTTCGCCTGATGGTGCCGTCCGACAGCGATATCTCGGGATGGGATGACCTTGACGGCAAGATGCTGGCGGTGAAGACGGGCACATCGGCGTCGGACTGGGCCGAGGCCAATCTGCCGGATACCGAGCTTCGCAAGTTCCCCAACATCGACAACGCGTATCTCGAACTGCGCACCGGCCGCGTTGACGCCGCGATGCACGACACCCCCAACGTCCTGTATTACATCGCGACCGCGGGCGGCGGTCAGGTCAAGGCCGTTGGCGACCAGCAGATGGCGCATGAATACGGCATCGGCTTCCCCAAGGGCAGCGATCTCGTCGGGCCCGTCAACGAGGCGCTGGCGCGGATGCGTGAAGACGGCCGGTACGACGCGATCTACGAAAAGTGGTTCGGCGCGGACAGCGCGCAGTGACGCATGTCATGGCCGGGCCGACGCGCCCGGCCAGTTTTCCCACATGACCATGGAGAGCCGCTATGGATACCGACTGGTCAGTCATCGTCGACTTCCTGCCGCAGTTGCTGGCCGGGGCCAGAACGACGGTCTACATCACGATCACGGGCCTGATGGGCGGTCTTGTCCTTGGCACGCTCGCCGGGCTGATGCGCGCCTATGGCGGGCGCGTCCTGAACGCTGTCGCCTTCGCCTATATCGAGGTCATTCGCGGCACGCCGATCGTCGTGCAGGTGATGTTCCTGTATTTCGCGCTGCCGGTGCTGGCCGACCTGCGGATTGACCCGTTGGGGGCCGCCATTCTGGCCATCGTCGTAAATGCCGGCGCCTATATCGCCGAGATCGTGCGCGGTGCGTTCCTGTCCATCGGCAAGGGCCTGACCGAAGCGGGGCTGGCCATCGGACTGCCGCATTGGAAAGTCCTTGTCTACATCGTCGGGCCGCTGGCGTTTCGCCGGCTGATCCCGCCCCTCGGCAACCAGTTCATCGTCAGTCTCAAGGATACATCGCTGTTCATCGTGATCGGGGTCGGCGAACTGACCCGCACCGGGCAGGAGATCATGGCCGCCAATTTCAGGGCGGTCGAGATCTGGACGGCGGTCGCGATCATATACCTGATCATGACCGGCACGCTGAGCCTGATCCTGCGGACCATCGAGAAACGCATGAGGATCCTATGAGCATCATCGAATTCAGGAACACCTCGAAGCATTTCGGGGATCTCAGGGTCATCGACGGGGTCGATCTGTCCATCGACGCGGGCGAGGTCGTGGTGCTTGTCGGACCTTCGGGATCGGGCAAGTCGACGCTGTTGCGCTGTATCAACGGGCTGGAAAGCATCACGTCGGGCGACCTTGTCGTGGACGGGCTCAGTGTCACGGGCGGGTCGAAGCAGTTGCGCGAGATCCGGCAGGAGGCCGGCATGGTCTTTCAGCAGTTCAACCTGTTCCCGCAACTCAGCGCGCTGGAGAACGTGGCCTTCGGGCCGCGCAAGGTACGCGGGCTGACCGCGGAAAAGGCGCGGGACGTGGCCCGTGACCTGCTGGAAAAGGTCGGTCTGCGCGACAAGGCGGGGCATTACCCGGCCGAGCTTTCGGGCGGCCAGCAACAGCGCGTTGCCATCGCGCGCGCGCTGGCCGTCAAGCCCAAGGTCATGCTTTTCGACGAGCCGACCTCGGCGCTTGATCCCGAGTTGAAGCAGGATGTGCTGAACGTCATGCGGGCACTTGCCGAAGAGGGGATGACGATGGTCGTCGTCACGCATGAAATGAGTTTCGCCAAGCAGGTGGGGACCCGGCTCATCTTCATGGAGCACGGCAAGATCGCGGTTGACGGCAACCCGCGGCAGGTGATCGACACGCCCCCCAACGACCGCATGAAAGATTTCCTGCAACATGTCTGACGCACAAATTGCGGAACTGGGGTGGGTCGAAGCGCGCGGAACGCCACGAGAGGTGGGGCGCGCGCTCGGGCAGGCGGGCCGCGATGCGGTGCACGGCGTTCTTCTGGCCGCCGACTACTGGAAAGCGGTGACGGACCCCGCCCATTCCGACCAAGTGGCTACAATGGCCGCGCGCGTCAGGCGGCGCTTTCCCGCGATCTGGGAGGAATTGACAGGGCTTGCCGACGGGCTGGACCTGCCGCTGGATCAGGTGGTGGCGTGGAACTGCCGGGGGGACATCCTGTCGAACGTGCCTGACGGGTGCACAACCGTTCAGTTGCCGGGCGAGACACCGGTTATCGCGCATAACGAGGATGGACTGCCGGGATTCCGCGGCCATTGTTTCATGGCGGAGACCACGCCGGACACCGGACCGGGCTTCGTCTCGTTCTGTTACCCCGGGTCCTTGCCCGGGCACACCTTTGCCGTCACCACCTCGGGTCTGGTACAGGCTGTCAACAACCTGCGCCTGCGCAACATGCAATCGGGGCTGCCGCGCATGGTGATCGGGCGGGCCGTCCTGACGCATGAGACCCTTGATGACGCGCTCGGGCTGCTGCACGGCGAAAAAGGGGCGGGCGGGTTTCACCTGACCCTCGCCCGGGCGGGGGAGGCGCGGCTGGCCAGCGTCGAGTTCGGCGCGGGAGAATGTTCCGTGCGGATGCTGGAGCGGCCCGCGGTTCATGCCAACCACGCCTTGCACATGGGCGCGGGGGCGGTTGGACAAACCGTCACGCGGTCTTCCGCGGATCGTCAGGCGCGCGGGTCGGCACTCGTGGCCGGGGCGTCCCGCGATCCGTTGGGCGTGCTGCGGGACACCGGCGGCGGCGGTCTTCCGATTCACCGGACGGCACCGGATGACCCCGATTGCGAGAACACGCTTGCCACGGCACTGTTCCGCGTAGGAAAGTCGGCAGTGGATTGGAGAGTTCATGACCAAATCTCGCAAGGGCCGGTCTACTCGGGCAGAAGCAGAACCGACTGACGCGGGCGCTGTCCCGCCCCGGTCCGTCCCGGAACTTCGCGAACTCCTGATGCGCATATCGCGGGGGAACGCGTCGGTATCGCTGGGTCCAAAGGCGCGGCAGGCGCTGGCCCGGATACTGGATCTGCAGGGCGATCCGGCGCTGCTGTCGATCACGGCCCTCGCCGAAAAGCTGGGCGTGAACCCGTCCACCCTGTCACGGTTGGCGCGCAACCTCGGGTATCCGGGGTTCGGCGCGTTTCAGCAGGTCCTGCTGGATGCGTCCATGTCCGCGCCGGGGGCCTTCTACACCCGGCAGGCCCGCGCGGCGCTGGAGGGGCAGGACGCCGAGGGAATCGGGGGGATTTCCCGCCTGTGTCACGAGAACCAGGCCAACATCGACCGTTTCCTAGAAATGTGCGATGTCGAGCAGTTCCGCCAGGCGACGCGGCTGACGACGAAAGCGCCACGCGTGATGGTGCACGGCATCCGCCAGTTCCATGCCTTTGCCAGTTTCCTTGTCTACGGCTTGCGCATGATCCGGTCGGATGTGCACCTGCTTGATTCCAACGCGCTCGGGACGGCCGAGGGGATCGCGTCCATGACGCGCGGGGATATCCTGATTACCGCCAGTTGCGCCCCCTATTCGGCGCAGGTCGCCGAAGCCGCGCGGGTGGCGTCGGAGCAGGGTATCGACGTTGTCGCGGTCACCGACCGGGGCAATTCCCCGTTGGTCGATGTTTCGAGCGTCGCGATCCTTGTCCCGCACGAGACAAGTTTCCTGTCCAACTCGCTGACGACCTTCATTCTTGTTGCCGAGTGTCTGATCAACGGCTGTGCCGCGGTCGATCCGGACCGCGCGAAACGGGCTCTGGCCGGGCGGGACCGCATGATCAAGCGCATGAATGTCGAGATATGACACCAAGCGCCCGGACCGCGCTCAGAAACCGTCCTTGACCGTGTACCACGCGTAGGCGAGCGGCAGCGACAGGCGGCGGAGCGGCCCGAGCTCGAATCGGCGCATGGGGCGGCGCATCAGTGCGGGCGTGTCGCGCCCCGTGCCAAGGATCTGGTCCGCGATGAGCCGCCCGGCATAGCTGCCCATGGACACCCCGTTGCCGTGATAGGCCAGCGCGGCATAGGCGTTTTCAAGGCCGGGAACGGGACCGGCGAAGGGCGTCAGGTTGCGTGACAGGCACACCAGCCCGGACCAGCCGTGGTCGGTGTCGACATGGCGCCATGCCGGAAAGGTCCGGTCGAAATCGCGGCGCGCTGCGCGTGCGGCGCGGTCCAGTGACGACCGGGTTGTCCGCCAGCTTCCCCGCATTCCGAAAAGCATTCTGTTGTCGGGCATGAGGCGGAAATAATGCAGCAGGTGGCGTGTATCGAAGCACATCTGCCGGGTTGTCCAGCCCTGATCGGCAAGTTCGCCGTCGCTCAGTGGCCGGGTGACGATGATGTTGGACTGGGCGGGCAGGTAGCGCCCGGCCAGCCAGCGCGGCACCCTTTCGGAACTGTAGCCGTTGGTGGCCACGACAAGCGTCTTGGCCGTGATCTGCCCGCCCGGCGTGCCGAGCAGGTGCCGCCCGTCAGGCGCACGGCCCAGCGAGGTGACGGGCGACTGCGCGCAAAGCCGGGCGCCCGCCGCGACCGCGGCCCGTGCCAGCCCGTGGTGATATTTCAGCGGATTGAGCGCGAATCCGATCGGGTTGGTGACGGCGCCGTGAAATGCCGCGTTCGTCATGCCGTGTTCCGCCATCGCGTCGGCGCCGATCACATGGCAGGCAACACCGTGTATCGCGGATATTTCGCGGGCATGTTCTTCGAGCGCGGCGCGCGCCGATGGGCGGTGCGCGACCAGCGTTTCGCCCTGCGAGTGGGTGTCGGCCTCGATCCCGTGGGTGTCGAGAAGCGCCTCGACATGGGCCACGGCGTTGGCTTCGGCCCGGAAATAGGCCTTGGCGTCGGCCTCCCCGTACCGCGCTTTCAGGGTCGCCGGGCTGGCCTTGGCGCCGCCAAGGCAGCAAAAACCGCCGTTTCGGCCCGACGCCCCCCAGCCCGGCGCCTGTGCGTCCGCGACGATCACGTCGCGTCCGGCCTGTGCCAGCGCGAGAGCGGCATTGAGCCCGGTAACCCCCCCGCCGATCACCGCGACGTCACAGGACATGGCCCCGGAAAAGGGCGGCGCGTCGGGGGCGTGCGCGACCGTGCTGCGCCAGAAATTCCCGTTGTCGGGCACCGGCCCGTAGGCAAGATCTTCGTAGATGTGTCGCATGGCTTTCCGGGGTTGGCGGTGTCGTGGCTGTGGCGGCGGTGCGGCCGGTGTGTCATGGCGGGTCAGATGGTTGCCTGTTCCACACCCTCCGTGATCGCCTTTCTGAGTTTCTTTTCCAGGGCGGCCTGCTTGGCCTGGGAATGGAATTTCAGACCGAACATGTCCTTGACGTAAAAGCTGTCGACGACCTGTTCGCCGTAGGTCGCGATCACCGCGGAGTTGATGTAGACGTTGCTGGCCGCCAATGTCCGCGTCAGGTCGTAGAGCAGGCCGGGCCTGTCGCGCGTGTCCACCTCGATGATCGTGTAGATTTCCGACCCCTCGTTGTCGAACGTGATATGCGTGGGCACGCGGAAGGCGCGCTCGCGTTTCTTGATCTTGTCGCGGGACTTGATGGCCTCGGCGGCAACGACTTCGCCGCGCAATGTCTTGTGGATCATCTCGCGCAGGCGCGGCAGGCGTTCGGCCTCGTACGGGTGGCCGTCCCCGTCCTGGATCCAGAACGCGGCGGTGGCGAAACCGTCCTTCGAGGTGTACGTACGCGCATCGACCACGTTGGCGCCGACAAGCGCCAGCGCCCCGGCCAGCCGCGAGAAAATGCCGGGATGATCGGCGAGCGCGAAGCAGGCCCGCGTCGCGTCGCGATCCTCGTCGATGGCGAGGTCGATGGCGATCTCGTCTTCGTCCAGATCATGCAGCAGCCGTGCGAACACCACGTGGGCGGTCACGTGCAGGCCTTGCCAATAGGGCGGGTAGTGCCGCGCCGTTTCGGCCTTGATCGCCTTCGGATCCCAGTCGGCCAGGGCCTCGCGCAGCTTGCGCTTGGCGTCCGACCCCCGCTGTTCGCGGTTGAGGTCTTCCAGCCCGCCTTCCATCGCGCGCCGGGTCTGGCGGTAGAGCGCGCGCAGCAGCGAGGCCTTCCAGTTGTTCCACGTGCCCGGACCCACGCCCCGGATGTCGCAGACCGTCAGCATGAGCAAAAGGTCGAGCCGTTCGCGCGTTTGCACGGCCTTGGCGAAATCGCGGACAGTGCGCGGATCGGCGATGTCGCGTTTCTGGGCCATGTCCGACATCAGCAAGTGGTACCGCACCAGCCATTCGACCGTGTCGACCTCTTTCGCCTTCAGGCCCAACCGGGGCGCCACGCGGCGCGCGATCCGCGCCCCGAGGATCGAATGATCCTCCGGCCGGCCCTTGCCGATGTCATGCAGCAAAAGTGCGACGTAAAGCACGCGGCGGTTCAGCCCCTCTTCGAATATCGAGGAGGCGATCGGCAGGTCCTCGGCCAGTTCGCCGCGCTCGATGCGGGCCAGTTGGCTGATGCACTGGATCGTGTGCTCGTCGACGGTGTAGCTGTGATACATGTTGAACTGCATCATCGCCACGATGGGTTCGAATTCGGGGATGAACGCGGACAGCACGCCCAGTTCGTTCATGCGGCGCAATGCGCGCTCGGGGTTGCCGTGTTTCAGCAACAGGTCGAGGAACAGCTTGCGCGCCTTCGGATCGGAGCGGACGCTTTCGTCGATGAGCCGGAGGTTGGCCGTGACGAGGCGCATCGCGTCGGGGTGGATAAACAGCCCGGTGCGCAGGCCTTCCCCGAAAATGCGCAACAGGTTCAGCTTGTCGTCCAGGAACGTGGTCTCGTCCTCGATCGCCAGCCGGCCATGCACCTCCACGTAGCCTTGCTTGAGTTTCTTCTTGCGACGAAAGAGCCGCTGCAAAAGCGGCTCGGACTTGACATGCGCGGCTTCCAGCTTGGTCAGGAATATCCGGGTCAGGTCGCCCACGGCGGTGGCGTGGCGGAAGTAATCCTGCATGAAATGTTCCACCGCGCGGCGGCCCGCGATATCGACGTAGCCCATCCGCTCGGCGACCTCGACCTGCAGGTCGAATGTCAACTGGTCGTTGGGGCGGCCCGTGACCAGGTGCAACTGGCACCTGACGGCCCACAGGAAATTCTCGGCAGTGGCGAAGGTGTCGAATTCCTCCTCGGTGAACATGCCGAGCGCGACAAGTTCGGCCGTGTCCTGGACGTGGTGGAGGTACTTGGCGATCCAGAACAGCGATTGCAGGTCGCGCAGCCCGCCCTTGCCCTCTTTCACGTTGGGTTCGACCATGTATCTCTGCCCGCCCTGTTTCTTGTGCCGGGCGTCGCGTTCTTCCAGCTTGGCCTCGATGAAAGCGCGCTCGCTGCCCTTGAACAGGTTTTCCCACAGCTGTGAGTTCAGGTCCTCGGACAGGGCGGGATCCCCGGCGAGAAAGCGGTTTTCCAGCAGCGCGGTGCGGATCGTGAAATCTTCTCGGCCGAGGCGCAGGCAATCGCGGATCGTCCGGCTGGCATGCCCGACCTTCAGACGCAGGTCCCACAGCATGTAAAGCATGCTTTCGATCACGCTCTCGGCCCACGGCGTGATCTTGTAGGGCGTCAGGAACAGCAGATCGACATCCGATTGCGGTGCCATCTCGCCCCGTCCGTAGCCGCCCACGGCGAGAACGGAGATGCGTTCGGAGTCGGTGGGCGTCGGCAAGGGGTGCATGACGCGCGTGGCCGTCTCGAAGGCAGCCAGAACAACGCGATCGGTCAGCCAGCAATAACTGCGCGTGGCCGAGTGCGCGGCGAACGGGTGGCGTGAAAGCGTTTCGGCGATGGCGTCACGCCCGCGCCGCAGCTCGTCGCCGAGGATCGAGACGACGGCACCGCGCAGCGCGGTCTGGTCCGACGCGTTTTCCGCCACGGCATCGGCTATCCTCGCATCGGTGCCGGCAATGTCGAAGATTTCAGGGCCCGGACGGATCAGGCCCTCCGGGTCTGGGGTCAATCGCTGCTCCATCCTGCGTGCCGATCTAGAAACCGGCGCCGCCAAAGCTGCGCGGGGCAGGGGCAAGTATTTCCACCTTGTTGTCGCGGATCGTCGCCACGGCAAGGCCGCGTTCGTTCGTGCCGTCCGGACGCAACCGGAAGATGCCGTTGACGCCCGCGAAGCCGGCGCCCTGTGTCAGCGAGGCCCGGCCGAGCGCGTCGCGCCGGCCGCTGCCGGCCAGCGCGCCGATCGCCGCGATCCCGTCATAGGCCAGCCCCGCAAGTGCGTGGGGGCGTTCGCCGTGGGCGGCCTCGTAGCGGCTGCGGAATTGCGCGGCGCGCTGCGGATCGGGAAGCGCGAACCAGCCTCCCTGAACCCCGGGCAGTTCGAGCGTCTGCGGTGGCAGATCCCAACGTGTCAGCCCGATGAACTGGATCCTTTCCTGGTCGAGCCCGACCTCGGGCAGCATCTGCGTCAGCAGCGGCAGCGCCCCGGCGGTGTTGGCCGTCAGGAAGATGGCGTCCGCGCCCTCGCTCGTGGCCGTGGCCTTGATGCGCGGCACGGCCGAAACCACGCCCTGCTGCGAAAACTGGTACCCCACGCTGCCGGCAAGCGAGGTTCCGGTGTCGGCCACGGCCTGTTCGATGGCCTCGCGGCCCAGACGCCCGGCAAGGTTGTCGCCGTGGACCGCCATGATCCGGGTCTTGCCTTGGCGCGCGGCAAAGCCTGCAAGCCGTTTGGCCGTGTTGCGGAAGGTCTGTCCGAGGATGAAGAGGTTCCCGCCGGCGATCGTCGGATTGTTCGAGAAGGCGAGCACATTGACGTTCTGGTTCGCGACCGCGACCGACACGGCATTCGCCGACTCGGCATGCAGGGGGCCGAGGATGATCCGCGCCCCGTCGGCAACCGCGTTCTCGGCCGCGTTCCGGGCCTGGGCCGCGTCGCCCGCGGTACCATAGACGCGCAGGTCGATCCTGACGCCGTCAAGGTCCGCCGAGGCCAGCCGCGCGGCGTTTTCGAGGTCACGGGCAAGTTTCTGCTCTTGCGGGTTCGACGCGCCATGCGGCACGAGAAGCGCCACGGGAACCGTGGCGGACGTGCGCGTGCCGCCGCTGCCTGAGTCGGGCAGGGCCGGCCCCTGACAGGCTGCGAGCAAAGATGCCAGCAGTCCCGAGAGAAGAAGCGCCGAGGCCTTGCGGATCGTTGATAAAACAGCAAACATGCGATCTTTGACTCCCTGACTGCGGCGGGCGGTGCCGTCTTTCGTTGTCTGGGATCATAAACGTCACACGGGGCGGGTCCAGTGGTGAATCCGGAAAGCGACGAGCTGGCGGCGGGGCTCTACCTGATCGCGACGCCCATCGGCAGCGCGCGCGATATCACGCTGCGTGCGCTGGACATCCTGTCCGCCGCCGACGTGATCGCGGCCGAGGACACGCGCAGCCTGCGCAAGTTGATGGACATCCACGGTATCGCGCTGCAGGACCGCCCGCTGATCGCCTATCACGATCACAATGGCGCGCGGGTGCGGCCGAGGCTCCTCGCGGCGCTCGATGCGGGGAAATCAGTCGTTTACGCCGCCGAGGCCGGGACACCCATGGTCGCCGACCCGGGCTTCGATCTCGCGCGGGAGGCCGTGGCGGCAGGATACGCGCTGACGGCCGCGCCCGGGCCGTCGGCCGTGATCACCGCGCTGACGCTGTCGGGGCTGCCGACGGACAGTTTCTTTTTCGCCGGCTTCCTGCCCTCGGCATCAGGCAAGCGGAAAACCGCGTTGGGCGATTTGGCGGCCGTGCCCGGCACGCTGGTTTTCTACGAATCGCCAAGGCGCCTGTCCGCGATGCTGATGGACGCCGCCGCCGTCCTTGGCGGGACTCGGCGGGCGGCCGTGTGCCGTGAGTTGACCAAGAAGTTCGAGGAGGTCCTGCACGGCAGCCTTGATGAACTCGCGGCGCTGTGCGGCGAGCGGACGTTGAAAGGCGAGATCGTGGTCCTGGTGGATCGCGGCGCTTCGGAAAACGTTAGCGATTCGGACGTAGCCTCCCGCCTGTCGGAAGTGTTGCCGGACCATTCGGTTCGTGACGCGGCGGATATTGTCGCGGGCGAACTGGGGGTGAAGCGGCGACAGGTCTATCAGCGCGCGCTCGAGATGACGCGCGACCGCAAAGAGGACGGGTGCGAATGAAACCATCGCAAACGGGGCCGCGCCCCCCCGCGCCGGACCGGCGGCGGCGGGGCCAGCGGGCATGGCATGCCGGGCGCGCGGCGGAGGAGGCCGTGGCGCGCGTTTACCAAACACGCGGCGCCACCTTGCTGGAACGCCGCTGGCGCGGCGCGGGCGGGGAGGTCGACCTGATCGTGCTGGAGAACGGCGAATATGTCTTCTGCGAGGTGAAGGCGGCACGTGATGCAGGCGCGGCGATGCAGCGGCTGCGTCCCGCCCAGGTGCAACGTATCCACGCCGCCGCGTCCGAGTATCTGGGCACCACGCCCGAAGGCCAGTTGACCACGCTGCGTTTTGACCTTGCAACGGTGGACGAGACGGGGCGCGTTGACATAGTCGAGAACGCGTTCGGTCATTTCTGATTTGCACGCCGCGCGGTCATGGCGCATGAAAAGGCATCTGATGACTGCGGGGGAGCCCCATGAAGATCGCCTTCCAGATGGACCCGATTGGCCCGATCGACATCGACGCCGACAGCACCTTTCGACTGGCCGAGGAGGCACAGGCAAGGGAGCACGAGCTTTTCTACTACACGCCCGACCAGCTGGCCTACGAGGAAGGTCGCATCACCGCGCGCGGCTGGCCTCTGACGGTGCAGCGTGTCCGCGGGGATCATTTCCGGCTGGGCGAGGAGCGGACGTTTGACCTTGCGGATTTCGATGTCGTGTGGTTGCGGCAGGACCCGCCTTTCGACATGTTCTACATCACTACCACGCATCTGTTGCAGCGCCTGTCACCCGGCACGCTGGTGGTGAACGATCCGTTCTGGGTGCGCAACTTCCCCGAGAAGCTGCTGATCCTCGATTTTCCCGAGCTTATGCCGCCCACGGCCATCGCGCGCGACCTGGGGGCGATCCGTGCCTTCAAGGACCGTCATGGCGACGTGATCCTGAAACCGCTTTACGGGAACGGCGGGGCTGGGGTCTTCCACCTGTCGGAATCCGACCGCAACCTCAGCAGCCTGCACGAATTGTTCACCGGGTTCTCGCGCGAGCCGCTGATCGTTCAGAAATACCTGCCCGAGATCAAGGAAGGCGACAAGCGCGTTATCCTCGTGGAGGGCGAGGCGGTGGGCGCGATCAACCGCGTCCCGGCCACGGGCGAGACCCGGTCGAACATGCATGTCGGCGGCCGCCCCGAGAAAGTCGCGCTGAGCGACCGTGACAGGGAAATCTGCGCGGCCATCGGCCCGCTTCTGCGTGAAAGGGGGCAGGTTTTCGTGGGTATCGACGTGATCGGCAATTACCTGACCGAGATAAACGTGACCTCGCCCACCGGCATCCAGGAACTGGAACGCTTTGACAACATCAACGTCGCCGGCCGGATCTGGGAGGCCATCGAGGCGCGCCGGGCGTGAGCGTCGTTCGTCATCTGCTCAACGGGTGGCTGCGGCTCACCGAAAAGCGGTTGCTGGCACGCGGGCCTGCACCGGACGTGCTGCGCCGCTCTTTCGAGCGCAAGGCGCGGTGGTTCTTTCATGCGCCGCGCGGAACGCGTTTCGAGGACGGTCACGTCGCCGGCGTGCCGGTCCACTGGGTCCGCGCCCCCGGGGTCGGCCGGGAGTCCGGGCCGCTGATCCTGTATTTCCACGGCGGCGGCTATGTTTTCGGCGCGCCGCGCACGCACCGGGCGATGCTGGCCGAAGTGTCGCGCCTGACGGGTCTTCCGGCGTGCTTGCCGGATTACCGCAAGGCGCCAGAGCACCCGTTCCCCGCGGCCATGGAGGATGCGCTGGCCGTCTACGGCGCGTTGGCCGCGCGGCCGGGCGGGGTCATCCTTGGTGGTGACAGCGCGGGGGGCGGGCTGGCCCTGTCGCTTCTGGCCGGATGCACGCGGCGGGAAGGCTCGGGGCCCGTGGCGACCTTCGCCTTCTCGCCCTTGACTGACGCGCGGTTGGCGGGGGAAAGCCTGCGGCGCAACGCCGAGGCGGACGTGATGCTGCCCGCGTCGCGCGCGGACTCGCTCATCGAAATGTATCTGCAGGGCGCCGACCCGTCGGACCCGCGCGCCAGCCCGCTGCTGGCCGGGTTCGTGGGGGCCGGGCCGGTCTGGCTGGCGGCGAGCGATACCGAGATCCTGCTGGACGATACACGTCGGATGGCCGCTGTGCTGCGCGATCAGGGCGTGGCGGTGACCGAAACCATCACGCATGATCTGCCGCATGTCTGGCCGATATTTCACAACGTCCTGCCCGAGGCGCGTGCAACGCTGCGCGATCTGGCGGGGTGGATCAAATCTCTCTGATGCCGGAAACACGGTAGCCGACGGCCTCGGCAACGTGGGGTTGACGCACGGCCTCGGCGCCGTCGAGATCGGCAATGGTACGCGCCACCCGCAGCACCCTGTGATAGCCGCGCGCGGAAAGCCCGAACCGCTCCGCCACGCGGTTGATCAGCGCGCGCCCGTCCCTGTCCGGCGTCGCGACCTGTTCCAATACCTCGCCTTCGGCATCGGCGTTGAGGCGCATGCCCGACGAGTCGGCGAAGCGTGTCTCCTGCATCGCCCGGGCCGCCGCCACCCGGGCGGCCACGGTTTTCGAGCCGTCGCCCGAGGCGGGCAGGTCGAGATCGGTGAAGGCCACCGGGGGCACATCCACGCGCAGGTCGAAACGGTCCATCAGCGGCCCCGAGATGCGCCCCATGTAATCCTCGCCGCATTGGGGGGCGCGGGCGCAGGCGCGGGCGGGATCGGAAAGGTACCCGCATTTGCAGGGGTTGGCCGCCGCGACCAGCATGAAACGGCAGGGATATGTCACATGGGCGTTGGCCCGCGCGACCATGACCTCGCCCGTTTCGATGGGCTGGCGCAGCGTTTCCAGCACCGTGCGGGGGAATTCCGGGAACTCGTCCATGAAGAGGACGCCGTTATGCGCGAGGCTGATTTCGCCAGGCGCGGCGCGGCGCCCGCCGCCCACGATGGCGGCCATGGAGGCGGTGTGGTGCGGTTCGCGGAACGGCCGGGCGCGGCTTATGCCGCCTTCCTGGATCAACCCCGCGAGCGAATGGATCATCGAGGTGTCCAGCGCTTCGGCGGCGGTGAGGGGCGGCAGGATGCCGGCCAGCCGGGCGGCCAGCATGGATTTGCCCGAGCCGGGCGTGCCCACCATCATGAGGTGATGGCGCCCCGCCGCCGCGATTTCGAGGGCGCGCTTGGCGCGTTCCTGGCCCTTGACGTCTTTCAGGTCGCGCGCCGCGGCGTCGCCCCGCACTTCGCCGGGCTCGGCGACGGACAGCGGCGACTGCCCGGTGAAGTGGCGCACG
>JAVLCJ010000179.1:0-3311 GCA_031580875.1 Roseovarius sp. | reverse complement strand
TCAAGAGCCTTTTTATCGCTTCGCAATCATCATTTATATCACTCACCACACTTTCTATCTTTGATGACGGCTTCGTGAGATCCCTGAAGTGATGAAATCCGAAATAACTAAATTGTGACTCGAAATATGGCCACCTTCGGTAAAATATTCGCGCCCTCCCCGAAATAAAGAACTGCCAGCAATCAGGATCTACAGTGGAAATGCCAAATACTTTCTTATGCCCTTCCGAAATTACGAATCTAGTCGAGAGACCATTAGGAACAACGTAATACAGGAGGCAGCCAGGCGCGGCCAAAATCGACAAGTTTTTCAAAAGGGAGGCTGTGTCGTAAATATGCTCAAACACATCATTCACTATTATAACATTTGCCCAGCGCCCCGTAAGCATCCGCTGGCGGCCGTCTTGCTTCACCAGCTCTTCTCGTTAGCCATGATGCTCTCGATGACTTTGGGATCGCACTGTTCGTCGCGCAGGAACTCACGGATGCCGCCTTCCCATGTCCGTATGTCCGCCAGAAGTTCTTGGAGGCTTTCGATGCCACGGTCTGTGAAGGTCTTGATCCCCTCATCGGTACCGTCGTCTACCCAGATCATTTCGCCATAATCGATGTTGTCGGGATTGGCGCTGACGATCTCGATGAGTTCGAGGTTCTCACCGATCCTCCTTGCGACCGCATCGATGGTGTGGACGTGGGTGACCCGGGCCATCATGCAGCTTCGGCCGATCGGGGGGGCTGCTTCTGCCAATTCCATGGCAGCAACTCGTGCAGCTGCGAGACCGGCGTGTCGGCGATGCGGGCGATGACGTCTGCGAGCCAGGCCTGGGGATCGATGTCGTTGAGCTTTGCGGTGCCGATCAAGGTGTAGATTGCCGCCGCGCGCTGGCCGCCACGCTCTGATCCCGCGAAGAGCCAGGATTTCCGTCCGAGGGCTACACCGCGCAAGGAGCGCTCGGCGGCGTTGTTCGAGAGGCAGACCCGCCCATCCTCGAGGAACCGCGTGAAGCCCGGCCAGTGGTTGGACGACAGCAGGTAATCGATGGCTTTCGCCACCTTGGCGTGCTTCGACAGGAGCGCGCGCTCGCCGCGAAGCCATTGCTCGAGGTCCGCGACCAGCGGGGCCGATTGGCGTTGCCGCATCTCCAGCCGCGCCTCCGGGGTTTGCCTGTTGACCATGCGCTCAATCTCGAACAGAGCGTCGATGCGCTTCACCGCCTCCACGGCGATGGGTGAGATCGCCTTGGGCGACTTGCCCTTGCGGATATTGGTCTGCACATCAGCAAGCTCGAAGAACTTGCGCCGTGCGTGCGACCAACACAGCGCCGATGCCACCGGGCCGGGTTGTCGGGCGGCATCGTAGAGCTGGTTGTACCCGGCATAGGCGTCGGCTTGCAGGATGCCCTGCCAGCCCGCCAGATGTTTCGTCGGGTGTTCCCCGGCGCGATCGGGGGAGAAGCGGAACACGACCGCGGGCGGCGCGGTCCCGTCGAAGGGACGATCATCGCGCACATAGGTCCAGAGCCGGGCGGTTTTCGCGCCGCCGCGAGCCAGAAGCGGGACCGTGGTGTCGTCGCCATGTAGCCGGGCGGCGGTGAACACATGCGCCTCGATCAGCGCGTTCAGCGGCTTCAGCAATTCGGCCACCGCGCCAACCTGATCGGCGAGTGTGGAGAGGCTGAGGTCCACGCCTTCACGGGCGTAGCGTTCGGCCTGACGGTTGAGAGGCTGATGCTGGCCGTACTTCTCGAAGACGATCATCGCCAGCAGGCTGGGGCCGGCCCATCCCCGCGGAATCGGATGGAAGGGCGCCGGGGGCTGGGTGATCTTCTCGCAGGCCCGGCAGGTGAACTTCTCTCGGACTGTCTGGATCACCTTCCACTGGCGGGGGATGACCTCGAGTGTCTCGGTGATGTCCTCGCCCATCTTCATGATGCGATCGGATCCGCAGCAGGAGCAGGTGCTGGGGGCCTCGACCACCACGCGTTCGCGCGGCAGATGCTCGGGGAAGGCTTTCTTCACGGGCTTGCGCCGTTCGAAGGCACCGACCTTGGTCGTCTTCCGCTCGGCCTGCACCCGGTCCTCGGCGGCGCCCTCTATGAGGTCTCCAAGCTGCAGTTCCAGTTGGTCGAGCAACTTGGCGCTGCGCTCCGCACTGCGGCCATACTTGTCGCGCTTGAGGATAGCGATCTCGAGCTTGAGGCCGGCAATCATCGCCTCGGATGTCGAGACCGCCGCGCGCACCCGCGCAAGATCGGCTTCGGCCGCCTCGGCACGCCGCTCCGAAGCCGCGAGCGCGGCGCGCAATTCTTCGAGTTCGAAGCGGGCGTCTGACATGGTGAACGTCTACCATGTCCGCCCGCCAGGGACCAGTAAAACAAGGGCTTTCCCGCTGATTTATCCAACCTTCGCAGGGCGTTGCGTCCAGCGCGGGTTGCGCCAGTCGATCCCCTCAAGAAGATAGCCAAGCTGTGCCGCAGAGACCTGAACGGCATCCCCAGAGCCGCCCGCCGGCCAGATGAACTTCCCAGCCTCGAGCCTCTTGGCGTAGAGCGACATGCCCACCCCGTCATGCCAAAGAAGTTTCACGAGATCGCCCCGGCGTCCACGGAAGCAGAAGATCTCGCCCGCATGCGGGTCGCGACCAAGCCCCTCCTGAACCTTCAACGCCAGGCTGTTCATCCCGCAGCGCATGTCCGTTACGCCGCCTGCGATCCACACCTTCGTGCCAGAAGAGAATGCGATCATTGCATCACCTTCAGGCGATCGAGCAAACGCGCCACGGCGTCCATGTCAAAATCTGCGGGGACCGTCACGCGGCACCGCTCACCCAGGTCGATCGTCATGCCAGGCGATGATGACCGCGGCCCATCATTTGCACCCGAACCGCCCTCAACGGGAAGAACGCGCAAAAACTCCGGGCCATAGCCCCCAAGCAGCCCGTGCTTGTACCGATAACGCCAATCGTAAAGCTGGGACCGCGAAATCTCATGGCGACGGGCAACCTCCGCCACCGTCTCGCCATCTCGATGGCTTTCCTCAACGATCCTGACCTTCTCGTCATCCGTCCAACGACGTCGACGGCCCGTGTCAGTGACCGACAATACTTCAATGCGGGGGGTGTTCTCGTGTGCGTCCATAAGGACACTCGATAAACCGTCGCCAAATCATCCCGCCAGACGGCCCTCGGCGTAGGATTACGGTCAAGCGCGCCTTGGAAATGGTGCAGATGGGCGAATTCGGCGGCCGGCGGCCGGCGCAGCTTTCGGGCGGGCAGCAACAGCGGGTGGCGCTGGCGCGCGCGCTGGTTTTCGA
>JAVLCJ010000178.1:0-3494 GCA_031580875.1 Roseovarius sp. | reverse complement strand
AACCCGAAAAGGACGATCCCCACCCGGCGCTCGGCCACCCCGGAGCGGCGCAGCGCGGCCAGCGTCTCGACCCGCGCGGCAAGTTTGCCGATCCGCTCGGGGCAGGGGGCCACGCCTTGTTCCCGCCGCCCGCCGCGCTGCAGGCGTGCACGCAGCCGCCGCAGGGCGCATCGCCGTGACGCCCGGCAAAGACGGCGGGGGTGCCCCGCAGCTTCTTGAGCAGCTTGCGGGTGCCGGATTCGGGGGCGTCCCCCGTCCCGGCATGTGCGGCGGTGCCGTGGCCATGATGGCTGGGCCCGGCGGCGTCGTGGAACTCGAAATCTTCCCGGAACATCGCGAGCAGGTTCTCCTCCAGCCCCATGACCAGCGGATGCCCCCACGTGTCGAGGATGACATTCGCCCCTTCCCGCCCCAACTGGGAGGCGTAGCGGGCGGGGAAATCCTGTACGTGGACAGGCGCGGAAATGACGGTGCAGGGGATCCCCAGACGCTTGGCCGTGTGGCGCTCCATCTGCGTGCCGAGGATCAGTTCGGGGGCCAGTTCGGTGATTTTCGCCTCGACGTCGAGGTGGTCGTCGGTCATCAGGGCCTCGACGCCGTAATCCGTGGCCAGCGCGCGGATCGGGCGGGCCATCTCGCGGTTGTAGCAGCCGAGGCCCACCACCTCGAACCCCATCTCGTCGCGCGCGATGCGGGCGGCCGCGGCCACGTGGGTGCCATCGCCGAAGACGAAGACGCGCTTGCCCTTCAGGTATGTCGAATCGATGCTGGCCGAGTACCACGGCAGCCGCAGGCGGCTTTCGTCTAGCACCGGTGTGACGCCCGCGAGCGCGGCGAGCTCCTGCACGAACTCACGGGTCGCGCCGGCGCCGATCGGCACGGCGCGGGTAAAGGGCAGGCCCATCGTCTGCGCCATGCCGGCCGGATCGTCCTGATCAGCTCGGCGGTGCACGAGGCGCCGACGATCATCGCCTGCGGGCGGAACCGTTCGTAGGCGCCTTCGCAGGCGGTCTTGAAAAGGTTCGCGGTGTCGCTGCCCAGCTCGCGCGTCTGGAACGTGGTATAGGTGACCGGCGGGCGATGGTCGCGCCGCTCGATCATGGTGAACAGAAGGTCGGCGTAGGTGTCGCCCTGCGGCGCGTGCAGCACGTAGTGCAAACCGGTCATCGCGGCGGCCACGCGCAGAGCGCCGACATGGGGCGGTCCTTCGTTAGGTCCACACGCTGAGTTTCATTCCGGCCCCTCCAGCTTGAGCGCCTCGCGGCGGTGCACCGGGCGCGAGAAAAGCTTGGCAAGGTCGCCAGCCGGCTCGTAGAAATGCACCGGGGTGAAAACCAGCTCGACCGCCGCCGCTCGACATCCTGCCCCTCGGCGGTGGTGGGGCCGGCGCCCAGCAGGTCGAGATCAGGCCGCATGAGCGCCTTGTTTATGTACGGGGCGCCCACCTCGATCGCCTGCATGCCGCATTCGCGGGTCAGGAACCGGGCCAGCGGGATTTCAAGCTGGCTGTCGGGAAAGAAGAACACCGACGGCCCGTCGAGCGTGCCCGCGGCCTTGGCCGCGGCGGTCACGGCGTCGAACCGCGCCCGGTCGACGGCGAATTCCCGGGCCACGGCGGCAAGCCACGCGGTGGTGCCTTCCTCGCCGAATGGGAACGGCGCGGGAACGTGCCGCGCCCCGCGCCGTTCCACGGCGGCATGGGTGTCGCCAAGGAATGGCCGTGTGTGCGCGAAAACCGTGTTGGGCCCGACCGCGAGGCCGCTGTCGGCGGTGCGCGCCGGCAGGACGTCGACCCGCGTGATGCCTATCGCCGCGAGCAGGTCGCGCGCCTGGTCCTCCACGATGTCGGGCAGCGCGCCCGCCAACAATAGCTGTCGCGCATCGGTCTCGGGCAGGCGGGTACCATCGCCGCCAAGCACGAATCGTCGCCCTCGGTGAACGTGGTCTCGATCCCCGAGCCGGAGTAGTTGAGCACCCGGATCTTCGGGGCGTGACGCGCGCTCAGCCGTTCGGCGGCGCGCGACAGGTCCGGCTTGATGATCTTGGACGGGCAGGACCCGACGAGGAAAAGCTGCCGTATGTCGGACCGGCGCGCCAGCAGGCGGTCGACCTCGCGATCCAGTTCCGCCTGCGCATCGGCCCGACCGGCGAGATCGCTTTCTTCGAGGATCGCGGTGCCGAAGCGCGGCTTGGCGAAGATCATCACGCCGGCGGCCGATTGCAGCAGGTGCGCGCAGGTGCGCGAGCCTATGACGAGAAAGAACGCGTCCTGCATCTTGCGGTGCAGCCAGATGATGCCCGTCAGCCCGCAAAACACCTCGTGCTGGCCGCGTTCCTTGAGAACGGGAGCATCGTGGCAGCCGGTGGTGGGGGGGTCGCGGCGCCTGGTGGGTCATGCCGGGGCGCCTTCCTGCCGGCGCGCGGCCCGCCGCTTGAGCAGGAACTGCCCGGTATCCACGAGGTACGCGGCATAGGCCGCAAGCGCCAGCATTCCCGCGAACAGCCACTGGCCTAAGACGACCTTTTCCCAGATCGCGCCGGTGATCATGATGAGATAGAGAAAGCCCGTCTTGACGAGGATGGACAGCATCGCCGCCATGTAGCCGTCGCCCGTCAGCAGGAAACGCGCGACCAGCAGCAGCGAGACAAGGAAAACGAGGAACCGGGCCGGGGCCAGCACGGCCTGCAAGGTGGTCCGGGCCATCGCATCCCTGCGGGTGCGCTGGTCGTCGGTGTAAAGCGCGCCTTTGTCGGGTCGATGTGCCAGGGTCGGCGTCATGTATCCCCTCGCAGGTCATGGTGATCTGTCCCCATGCTATTTTCACCGGGCACCAAGAGTTAATTGAAGTGTACATGTTAGGCGTGACTTGAATGTCATCTTTCATTGTCGTCTCGACGCTTATTCCGCTATGTGCAGAACTGGCACGCGTCTCGCGCGAATGCTGGCGGGTTTTCGGCCTCATGGTCGTCCTTTGCATATTTTGCCCGCGTTTTCAGGGTGCTGCCGCGCAAATCGGCAGAGCCCTGTCAATGCAAATTGACAATTGACCTTTCCAGCCGAAAAATTGGCCTTGGCGGAGCAGAACAACGGCCAGTCAAGGTCGGCATCGTCATTCGCGTCATGGGAGGCCCCATGTAGGAGGCGGAGACAGAACCCGACGGCTCCGGTTTTTCAGAAACCCAGAAGCCTGCGCTGAAGTACCTTGTGGAGTCAGCGTTGCGGAAAGTGAATTCGGAAAGCCTGGAGACGTTTTTAAGCGCCCGCGACGGCGACACGACGGGCAACTGGGCCAGCCGGACGATCCCGCTGCGCCAGTCCGTCCCGACGGTCGAGCAGCATTCGCTGGGGGCCTTCGTGGCCGGGGGCCAGCTGTGCCGGCACGGGCTGTGGGTGCACATGGCCGTCGGGCTCACCCATCGCGAGATTGCCGACCTGCTGGTGCGGGATCGCTTCGCGATGGTGGGGATTACGCGCGCGACGCGGAAATCGGTTG
>JAVLCJ010000177.1:0-3676 GCA_031580875.1 Roseovarius sp. | reverse complement strand
GCACGAATGTGTGCACCCAGATCGACAGCCGCGCGAGCTCCGTCGCAAGCGGATTCAGGTCCACCCCGTAGATGCACCGGCGGGCGACCTGCCGCCGCCGGCCTACACCCCGCAACCCGAACCGGGTGAGCCCGAGGACGCGGATCTCGACAATTTCATCGCGCCCCGCGCGCCGGAGCCCGGCACGCCGTCGCCCGAGGCGGTGGCACGGCTGCAGGCAGCGGTCGGCCGGCGCAACGGCGGCGGGCAAGCCGGTGCCGAGGAGCCGAGCGCCGAGGCGCCCGCCGCCGAGCAACGGTCGCGCTTCGGGATCAATTCGCTGATCAACCGCATGACCGGGCACGGCCACGAAGCCGAGCAACGGCCGGGTGCACGGCCCGCGCGGCAGCAGCCGCCGGTTCAGGCCAGCGCGCAACGCAGCGCGTCGGCCGAGCCGGTCGAGGAAGAGGACGAGCAGATCGAGATCCCGGCCTTCCTGCGGCGTCAGGCGAACTGACCCGCGCGGACACCGCCCGAAAACCCGTTGGAAAGCCACCGTCGTACGGTGGCTTTCTTGTTTCTGTTCAAGCTCTTGGGCGGGCCGGCCGTGCCATTGGCGGATTTTCGCCAGCGCCCGGAATCCGATGTTTCAGAGCGTTGCAAAGATTGAGTTGAGCCGCGTTCGCTAGGAATTTAGAAATTCCCAACGCTCACGGCGGGGCCAGCCCTGCCCATGCTTGAGGATCACGTTGCAGACCACGGTGGCATCATCTGTTTCCTTCGACGGGACGGGCCTGCACTCGGGCCGGCAGGCCCGGGTAACCGTGCGGCCTGCGCCCGCCGACAGCGGGATCGTGTTCCGCCGTACCGACCCGGACGGCCGCGGGCCTGACCTGCCCGCACGCTGGGATCGCGTGGTCCAGACCCCGCTCTGCACCCGGCTGGAGGGTGATGACGGGGTGTCGATCTCGACCGTCGAACACGTGATGGCCGCTCTGATGGGCTGTGGCGTGCACAACGCGCTGGTCGAGGTGGGGGGCGCGGAAATCCCGATTCTCGACGGCAGTTCCGCGCAATTCGTGCGCGGCCTGCTGCATGTCGGCCTGCGCCGGTTGGCGCGGCCTGTTCGGGCGTTGCGGGTCCTGCGCGAGGTCGAGGCGCGGCGCGGCGCGGCAAGCGCCCGGCTGGTGCCGCACGAGACATTGATGATCGAGTTCGATATCGAGTTCGAGGACAGCGCCATCGGCGCACAGAAGAAGCTGCTGAACATGTCCAACGGCAGTTTCGTTCGCGAACTGGCCAGCAGCCGCACGTTCTGCCGCAAGTCCGACGTGGACACCATGCGCGCCAACGGGCTGGCATTGGGAGGCACGTTGGAAAACGCGGTTGTCGTCGATGGCGACCGGGTTCTGAGCCCGGGCGGATTGCGCCATCGCGACGAGGCGGTGCGCCACAAGATGCTGGACGCACTCGGCGACCTGGCGATGGCGGGTTACCCCGTCCTGGGCCACTATCAGGGCGTCCGGGCGGGACATGCGCTGACCAACGAGCTTTTGCGGACGCTTTTCGCCGACCCGTCGGCCTATGAAATCGTCGAGTGCGACGCCGCGACGGTGGCGCGCCTGCCGGGGACCGGCGTGCATTGGGACGAGATACCGCAGGTGGCCTGAGATCGGCGCCGGAAATGCGGCAAAGGCGTTTTGCCCCGAAAATTTATGTGCTAGGACCAAGGCGATCGGTGGGGTAGACCCCCGCCATGTCGCAACGAAGGTGAGATCGAGCATGACAGTCGGCAAGTCCCGGGCGAAACTGGTCGCGGCCTTCATCCTGGCGGTCGGTGCCGCGGGCTGCGGCGTGGATGGGCGCGTGGACCGCGGCGAGATCGATTTCGAGAACTTCACCGCGAAGCAGATATTCGAACGGGCCGAGTACGATCTGGCCCAGAAGAATCACGATCTGGCGGCGCGCAACTTCTCCGAGGTGGAGCGGCTCTATCCCTATTCGGAATGGGCCAAGCGCGCCGTGATCATGCAGGCCTATGCGCACCACCTCGACCGCGATTACGAGGAAAGCCGCGCCGCCGCGCAACGTTTCATCGATTTCTACCCAACGGACGAGGACGCGGCCTATGCCC
Organism: Roseovarius sp.; assembly: GCA_031580875.1. GTDB lineage: Bacteria > Pseudomonadota > Alphaproteobacteria > Rhodobacterales > Rhodobacteraceae > Roseovarius. The sequence goes on along the minus strand of JAVLCJ010000177.1, from coordinate 1,563 downwards.
AGTACCTGCTGGCGCTGAGCTATTACGACCAGATCGACGAGATCGGCCGCGACCAAGGGCTGACCTTCCAGGCGCTGCAATCGCTGCGGCAGGTCATCGAACGCTACCCCGACAGCGAATACGCGCGCTCGGCGATCCTGAAATTCGATCTCGCCTTCGACCATCTGGCGGCCAAGGAGATGGAGGTGGGGCGCTACTACCTCAAGCGCGAGCACTTCACCGCCGCGATCAACCGTTTCCGCGTGGTGGTCGAGGATTTCCAGACCACGACCCACACCGCCGAGGCGCTGCACCGTCTGGTGGAGGCGTACCTGTCCCTTGGCCTGACGGACGAGGCGCAGACCGCCGGGGCGATCCTCGGGCACAACTTCCAGGCCACCGAATGGTACGAGGACAGTTACAAGCTGTTGACCGATCAGGGCTTGCGGCTGGAGGCGGCCGGCGACAACTGGCTGCGCAAGGTCTATCGCCAGACGGTTCTGGGACGGTGGCTGTAGGGCAGGCGGGGGCACGGCCCCCGGGTTGGCGAGATGCTGCGCGCGCTTGATATCCGCGATATCCTGATCATCGACCATCTCGAACTGGCGTTCGAGCCGGGTCTCAACGTGCTGACCGGGGAAACCGGGGCGGGCAAGTCCATCCTGCTCGATTCGCTGGGCTTCGTGCTGGGCTGGCGCGGACGGGCCGAGCTGGTGCGGCAGGGCTGCAAGCAGGGCGAGGTCCTGGCGGTGTTCGACCTGCCGGGGGACCATCCGGCGCGGGTTATCCTTGAAGAGGCCGGGTTGCCCGCGGGGGATGAACTGATCCTGCGCCGGGTCAACACGCGTGACGGCCGCAAGACGGCATGGGCCAATGACCGGCGGTGTTCCGGCGAGGTCCTGCGGCGCCTGTCGGAGACACTGGTGGAGCTGCACGGCCAGCAGGATGACAAGGGGTTGCTGGACCCCAAGGCCCACCGGGCGCTGCTGGATGACTTCGGCGGGCTTGACGCGGTGCGCGACACGGTGCGCGCGGCATGGCGCGAGCTTGCCGCGGCGCGCAAGCGGCTGGCCGCGTCGGAAGCCGAACTGGCCCGCATCCGCGAGGAAGAGGAGTTCCTGCGCCACGCGGTCGCGGAGCTGGACACGCTGGACCCGCAGCCGGGCGAGGAGGCGGCGCTGGACAGCCGCCGCCGCCTGATGCAGGAGGCCGAGCGCATCCGCGGCGACATCGGGCGCGCGCAGGCCGCGCTCGGGCAGGACGGGGCCGAGGGCGCGGCGGGCGATGCGCTGCGCTGGCTTGAAGGGGTCGCCGACAAGGCCGATGGCCAGCTTGACGAGCCGATGGCGGCGCTTGGCCGGGCGATGGTGGAACTGGACGAGGCGGCGTCGGGCGTGGCGCAGTGCCTCGATGCGCTGGAATTCGACCCCCTGGAGCTGGAAGAGGCCGAGGAAAGCCTAAAAGGGGCACGCAGGAGGCTTGAGGAGCGGAATGAGGAGGCATACCGCGAGCTGAATTCGCTGGAAGATGAAAAGACAGACCTTCTCGGGGAGCGGCTTGAGCTACAGCGCGACCTCATCAAAT
>JAVLCJ010000176.1:0-3684 GCA_031580875.1 Roseovarius sp. | reverse complement strand
ATGACCTGCGCCGCCTGCGCCTGTGGCTTCTGCCGCTGGTAGCCGCAGGCATGAAACTGCTCGCAAAGGTGCACCTCTTCCCCGCGCTTGACCTTGCAGCAGCTTTGCTCGACCGGATGTTCGATCTCGAGCGCATCGAATGTTGCTTCGGGATCGAGGCACATGAGTTGCTCGGGGTTTTCGGGCGTGGGATCGGGCGCGGTGCGGCCCTTCCAGAGCATGGCGCGCAGACCCAAGCTTTCGCAGGCAGCAACCTGCACGACCCCAAGATCGTGCCGCGGGACGGTGATCCTGCCCCGCTTGAGTGGACACGCTGAGAGGCTTTCGAGCCAAGAGAGGAGTGTTCGATGGAGAGCAAGAAGCGGCGTCATTTTCCCGACGCCTTCAAACGCGAGGCGGTTGATCGGGTCCGCACCAGCGGCCTGACGATCATCCAGGTGGCCGAGGAACTCGGTCTCCACGAGACGGTCCTGCGACGGTGGATACGCCGGTTCGACCCGCCGGAGACGGGCCCTGCGCGGCGCCCCATCACGCAGGCGCAGGGTCCGTCTCCGGCCGACCTAGCGGCCGAGAACGCCCGGCTGAAACGGGATCTCCAGAAGGCCGAGATGGAGCGCGATATCCTAAAAAAAGCCGCGCTCATCTTCGGAAAGGGCTCCCGATGACGTTCGGGTTCGTCGATGAGCATCGCCATCTCTGGCCCGTTCGCACGATCTGCGCCGTGCTCGGCGTGTCGGTCAGCGGTTACTACGCCTGGCGAAACCGCTCCGAGAGCAAGCGGAACATAGAGAACAGGGCTCTTCTGAGCGATATCCGCCGGGCCCACGCGGAAAGCGGCGGCTGCTATGGCGCGCCGCGCGTTCACGCCGTTCTGCGCGCCGCGGGGCGGCGGGTCGGGCGCCACCGGATCGCCCGGCTCATGCGGATCGCGGGCCTGCGAGGACTGGCCGCGATCCCGCGCCGCGTTCGCACAACGGACAGCCGCCATGATTACCCGATCGCGCCGAACAGGCTGCGCAGGAACTTCGTGGCGACCGCGCCGAACCAGGTCTGGCTGGCCGATCTGACCTACATCCGGACCGGCGAAGGCTGGCTTTTCCTTGCCGCGCTGATCGACATGCACACGCGCAAGGTCGTCGGCTGGAGCATGCGCGAGACCCTGCACGCCTCGATCGCTCTCGAGGCGCTCGACATGGCCGTGAAACGCCAGCGGCCGGCTCCCGGTCTGATCCAGCATTCGGATCGTGGAATCCAATACGCCGCCGACGATTATCGCCAAGCCCTTGCCGCCGCGAAGATAACGCCCTCGATGAGTCGCAAGGGAAATTGCCTGGATAACGCGCCCATGGAGAGCTTCTTCCACACGCTAAAGGTCGAGCGCGTTCACCACCGTGTCTACGCCACCCGCGACGAGGCGCGTCGGGATCTGTTCGCCTACATCGAGGGCTTCTACAATTCACGGCGCCTGCATTCCGCGATAGGCTACCGTTCACCAGCCGACATGGAGCGCATGGCGGCCTGACCCCGTCCACTTTTTCAGGGCAGGATCAGTCTTGCCCGCCAGGCGCGACATGAGGGTGAGGCGGGTCTTGCGCTCATGCAGGACGAGGATCGGTCGGGATCGCTTGCAGATGACCAGATCGGCCTCCCAATGCCCGGCTGTCTCGCGCGCGTCCGCGTCGTCGGATCGCTGCGAGACATGGGCTTTCTCGGCGATCGTGTCGCGAGACGCCCTGCCATGGCGCTTGCGTCGGCGGGCGCGCCTGCGGGTTGGGAAGCGCCAGAGCCGTCCGGCCTTCTGGTCGGCGCGATAGATCCAGGCGTAGATCGTCTCCGTCGAGACCGGGCGCAGACCGCGCTCGACCCCGAGGCGCAACCGTCCCGCGATCTGCTCGGGCGTCCAGCCTTCGGTCAGCCGGTCCGTGACATAGGCCGCGAGCTTCGCGTCGGTCTCCAGCCGTGCCCGGCGTTGGCGGCGCAGCATGTAGGCCCCGTCGGCCCGGTGCGGGCGGTAGGCGCCGCTGTCGAGCGCGTTGCGCCTGATCTCGCGAGAGATCGTCGACGGCGACCGACCGAGCGCTCGCCCGATCGCTCGGAGTGACAGGCCTTCGGCCAGGAGGCCGGCCAGCCGATCCCGTTCATCGACGGTGAGATGAGAATACCCCGACATCGCAGCACCGCTTTCCGTTTCGTGACAGACCGATACCTTATCCGCCAACGGTGTTGCGCTTCACGCTGGAATTCACCGTTCACATCGTTCATCAGAGGTTGTGTCGCGAGGTTGGTGGAAAATTGGAGGGTGGCGTAATCTCCGGGTGTTGAAACAACGAACAACGGCGGTTGGGGCCGCCGCGGAGACCACGCCATGGACGAAGCTACCAAGACCGACCAGGCAGCGCCACTTCTCGGGGCGGAGTGGAGCGATCCGCTCGAGGACGGCGTCCGCAGCCGGGTGCGGGATTTCATCGAGACGATCCTCGAGGAGGAACTGGAGGCCGCGCTCGGGCGCGGTCGCTATGAACGCAAGAGCGATGGTGCGACGGGCTATCGCAACGGGCATCGCGACCGGGAGATCGTCGGCACCTTCGGGCCGGAGACGGTCCGCGTGCCCCGGGCCCGGATCGCGGGTTCGGATGGCCAGCGGCGTGAATGGCGCTCGCGAGCGCTGCCGCGCTACCGGCGGCTGACCCGGAAGGCCGAGGCGCTGATCGCGAGGGCCTATCTCGCCGGCACGAACACGCGCCGCGTGAAGCGTGCGCTCTCGACCCTCTTTGCCGGCGCCGTGGGCAAAGATGTCGTCAGCCGGGCCTGGCGCAAGGTGAAGACCGACTGGGAGGCATGGGCCGCCCGCGATCTCGCCGGCGAGGACATCGTCCGGCTCATCCTGGACGGCACGGTGGTGAAGGCGCGGATCGACAAGAAGGCCACGGCGATCCCGATCCTCGTAGCGATCGGCGTGCGCCGCGATGGTCAGAAGGTATTGATCGGGCTGAAGAACATGGGCGGCGAGACGACCGCCGCCTGGCGGGCCTTCCTCGAAGACCTGACCGCCCGTGGCCTGCATCAGCCCGAGTTCCTGATCGTCGACGGCGCGTCCGGGCTGGAGGCGGCGCTGGCCGGGCTCTGGCCCGACGCCCCGGTCCAGCGATGCACCGTTCACAAGCACCGCAATCTCCTCGCGCACGCGCCGAAGCGGCTGCACGACGAGCTGACCGAGGACTACCGCGACATGGTCTACGCCGACAGCGCGGCCGAGATCGAGAAAAGGCGCAAGGCGTTTCTGCGCAAATGGCGCCTGAAGTGCCGGGCCGTCGCCGACAGCCTCCAGGAGGCCGGCGAGCGGCTGTTCACATTCACCCGCCTGCCGCCAGGGCAATGGAAATCGGCCAGGACGACCAACGCCATCGAACGCCTGCACGCGGAGTTCAAGCGCCGCATCAAGACGCAAACCGTCCTGCCGGAGGCCGAGACGGCGCCGATGCTGTTCTGGGCCCTGCTCGCATCGGGGCAGATCGTGATGCGCAAGGTGGATGGCTGGGAAACCCTCAACCAGCCAATCGCCGATCAGCCCATTGACCTCGCCGCCTGACGCCAAGAACGTGTCCGTGCTGGAGATCGCCGCTCAGAAATTTCCACCACCTCCGCGACAGCACCGCCGCAGGCGGGGCCATCCACACTATCAAT
>JAVLCJ010000175.1:0-3718 GCA_031580875.1 Roseovarius sp. | reverse complement strand
CTGGGCCGCCCGATGAGCGACACGGCCCGCGCCGATTATCTGGACCTGATGAGCGATGCCGATGCCGAAACGCGGGCGCGGGTCGATAACCTCCTGCAGGGCAATCACGAGATCCCAGGCCTGCTGAACGCGCTCGAAGGGCGGTTCACCCCGCCGGTGCCGGGCGGCGACCTGATCCGGTCGGCCGACATACTGCCGACGGGACGCAACATCCATGCCTTCGATCCGTTCCGCATGCCGTCCGAGTTTGCCTGCCGCGAAGGCGCCAAGCAGGCGCAGGTGCTGCTGGACACGCACAAGAGCCTGCCGCGCAGCGTGGCGCTGGTGCTCTGGGGCTCCGACAACATCAAGTCCGATGGCAGCCCGATCGCACAGGCGCTCGCGCTGATGGGGGCGGTGCCGCGCTTCGACGGGTTCGGACGCCTCTGCGGCGCGGACCTGATCCCGCTGGAGACACTGGGACGCCCGCGCATCGACGTGATCATGACCCTGTCGGGCATCTTCCGCGATCTTCTGCCGCTGCAGAGCAAACTGCTGGCCGAGGCCGCGCTGAAGGCAGCCACCGCCGACGAGCCGCTGGAGCAGAACTTCATCCGCGCCCACGCGCTGAGCTATGCCGAAAAGATCGGCTGCGACATGGAAACAGCCGCTCTGCGGGTCTTTTCGAATGCCGAGGGCACCTACGGGTCGAACGTGAACCAGCTGGTCGACAGCTCGGCCTTCGGCGAAGAAGACGAACTGGCCGATGCCTACGAGACGCGTAAGAGCTTTGCCTACGGCGTCAACGGCAAGGCGCAGCAGAACGCGCCGCTTCTGCAGGCGGCACTGCGCGACGTGGACGTGGCCTACCAGAACCTCGAATCGGTTGAGCTGGGCATCACCTCGGTCGATCACTACTTCGACACGCTTGGCGGGATCGCGCGGGCGGTCAAACGCGCCCGCGGCGGCCAGGAGGCGGCGGTCTATATCAGCGACACGACCCGCGGCGCGGGCAAGGTGCGCACGCTGGCCGACCAAGTCTCGCTCGAGACGCGGTCGCGCGCGCTCAACCCGAAATTCCACGAGGCCCTGCTGAGCCACGGCGCCGAAGGCGTCCGCCAGATCGAAAGCACCGTCACCAACACGATGGGCTGGTCGGCGACCACCGGCCAGGTGGAGCCGTGGGTCTACCAGCGCCTGTCGGAGACCTTCGTACTCGACGAGGCGATGCGCAAGCGGATGACCGATCTCAACCCCGCGGCCTCGTCGCGGATGGCCAACCGGCTGCTCGAGGCGCATGACCGCGCCTACTGGTCCACCGATGACGCGACGCTGTCGGCGCTGCGCGACGCCGCCGACGCGATCGAGGACCGTCTCGAAGGGATCGCGGCAGAATGACCCATCCCCGCACAGCGCAAACAGACCCGGACGACGGGCGCACCACCACCCCAATCGGGAGGAGACACTCATGAGCCCACTGGATAACAGACAACAGCCCCCCGCCGCGCGGGCGAACATGCGCGAGGCCGCCGGTCTCGAGGCCCGCCGCAAGGTCGAGACCCCGCCCGTGCTCAAGGGGCAGGACGGCGAAGGTTCGGTGCAGGTGCATCAGGACGATTCGATGAAGATCGAGGGGGCCAAGGTGTTCTCGGTCTACGGCAAGGGCGGGATCGGAAAATCGACCACCAGCTCCAACCTGTCGGCGGCCTTTTCCAAGATGGGCAAGCGCGTCCTTCAGATCGGCTGCGATCCCAAGCATGACAGCACCTTCACCCTGACCGGGCAGCTTCAGCCCACGGTGATCGACATCCTCAAGGGGGTCGATTTCCACGCCGAGGAGCTGCGCCCCGAGGATTTCGTGACCGTCGGCTATAACGGCGTGCAATGCGTCGAGGCGGGCGGGCCACCGGCCGGCACCGGCTGTGGCGGCTATGTCGTCGGCCAGACCGTCAAGCTGCTGAAACAGCACCACATGCTGGAAGAGACCGATGTGGTGATCTTCGACGTGCTGGGCGACGTGGTCTGTGGCGGCTTTGCCGCCCCGCTGCAACATGCCGACCGGGCGCTGATCGTCACGGCCAACGATTTCGACTCGATATACGCGATGAACCGGATCATCGCCGCCGTTCAGGCCAAGGCGAGCAACTACAAGGTGCGGCTCGCCGGCTGCGTCGCGAACCGCTCCAAGGATACCGACGAGGTCGACAGGTACTGCGCGCGTGTCGGTTTCGACCGCATTTCGCACATGCCCGACGTGGATGCCATCCGCCGCTCGCGCCTGAAGAAGAAGACGCTGTTCGAGATGGAGGACGACGAAGATATCGTGGCCTGCCGCGCCGAATACATCCGGTTGGCGGAAAAGCTCTACAACGGCACCGAGCCGCTGGCGCCGGCTCCTATGGAAGACCGCGATATCTTCGAGATGCTCGGGTTCGACTGATGAGCTACGACCGCACCCTTGCCAGTGTCGAGACCTATTTCGACAGAACGGCCACCCGCGCTTGGGAACGGCTGACCAGCGATGCGCCGGTCAGCCGGATCCGGCAGACGGTGCGGGCCGGTCGCGACCGGATGCGCGCCCAGATCCTGTCGCGCCTGCCGGCCGACATGCCCGGTCTGAGGGTGCTGGACGCCGGGTGCGGTGCGGGCCAGATGACCGCAGAGCTTGCCGCGCGCGGCGCCGACGTGGTGGCGGTGGATATCTCGCCGGCGCTCGTCGACATCGCGCGCGCGCGCCTGCCGCGCCATCTGCAGGGCCGTGTCACATTTCACGCGGGCGACATGCTGGCGGCCGGGCTCGGCACCGTCGATCATGTCGTAGCGATGGACAGCCTGATCTACTACGCCCAGCCTGACCTTGCGCGCGCGTTGACGTCGCTGGCCGACAGGACACGCGGCAAAATCGTCTTCACCGTCGCGCCGCGCACGCCGCTTCTGATGGCGATGTGGCAGGTGGGCAAGCTTTTCCCACGCGCGGACCGCTCGCCCACGATGGTGCCGCACGCCCCGCCGGCACTGGCGCAGGCGCTGCGCGAGGCACGCCCCGAGGCGCGGCTCGTCGCACTGGAACGGGTCAATTCCGGTTTCTACATTTCACAGGCGCTGGAGCTTGCCAGATGATCGGTCGTGGCCCCTCCCCTCTGATACAGCTGACGACCCGCATCCTGCCGTTTTCGGATGCGGCCAGCGAGGGGCTGCCGATGGGCCAGCTCTTGCGGCTGTCGCTGTTTCAGGTGTCGGTCGGGATGGCGACGGTCATGCTGCTCGGCACGCTCAACCGGGTGATGATCGTCGAGCTGTCGGTCCCCGCGACCATCGTAGCGGTGATGATTGCCCTTCCGGTGCTGATCGCACCGTTCCGCACGCTTCTGGGGTTCCGCTCGGACACCCACCGCAGCGCCATCGGCTGGAAGCGCATTCGGCTCGCTGTGGCAGATGGGCGGGCTTGCAGTGATGCCGTTCGCGCTGCTCGTCCTGTCTGGACAGCAGGTCACGGGGCCTGACTGGGCCGGCGAGGTGCTGGCGGCGCTGGCGTTCCTGATGACCGGCCTCGGCCTGCACATGACGCAGACTGCCGGGCTGGCGCTGGCCAGCGACCGCGCCGATGACGCAACCCGTCCGCGCGTCGTGGCACTTCTCTACGTGATGTTCCTGGTGGGCATGGGCGCGTCGTCGCTGATCATCGGCTGGCTCTTGCGCGACTTTGCGCCCTTCACCCTGATCCGCGTGGTCCAGGGGG
>JAVLCJ010000174.1:0-3828 GCA_031580875.1 Roseovarius sp. | reverse complement strand
GCTTTCTCCGCAATCGCGGACTGAACCGGCAGAAAAGTTGGAAGCTGACACTCGACGGCGTTTTTTCTTGGCTCCATTCCACACTACAATCAGGTGGATGGCTCCGATCATTAACCGCGTCAATCGCCCGGCTGCAAGCGCCAGAGGTTCGGCCCAGCCTGCCGCATGTTATTGCGTTCAGCAGCCCGTAGCCCGTGGTTCAAAAGCTGGTCCATGTCCACGCCCACTTCGGCATTGTAGATATGGTAGAGATGCCCCGTCGGGCTGCGTACCTGCAAGTCGCTCAGGTCGATCACCTCGACTCCGCCGAGGTGCGCGCCACCCTTGCCGCGATCCAGCGCTTGCGAGCAGCGCCGACATGCGCGTGACTGCGACCCAGCCCCAAACCAAACGCGATCGGCTCGACAGGTCTGTCTGCCGCGCTGAAAAACGGCACCCCCAGGCCAGGATGACGCGAATGTACGGCTTGATCCGCACTGTTCCAGACGCTTCCGCTGCAACGTGCGCCTCAACGGGCACAAAGTGCTTGACCTGCGCGCCTGATCAGTCGATTTTGATCTCAAATGACATGCCAGTTGGGGAATGTCGGTAATATTTGTTTCCAGACCAGCGCCGATTTGCACCATCGACCAACGTCCAGAGCCCCATGACCCAGACAGAAGGCGCCGACTTCACCAAGGGGAACATGATGGGTCATGTGACGGTGATGTCGCTGACTTCCAGCATCGGCATCATGGCGATATATGTGGTCGATCTGCTGGACATATTCTTCATTTCGCTTCTGGGACAACAGCAGATTGCCGCCGCCGCAGGCTTTGCCACCACGATCATGTTCTTTATCGGCGCCGTCAGCATCGGTGTCTCGGTGGCGTCCGGCACCCTGACCGCGCATTACCTCGGCCGTAAGCAGCGACAGCTGGCGGATGACGCGACCTCGGCCTCGACGATCATCGGCATGGCGGTCGGCATCGTCATGCCGCTTTTCATGTTCCCTTTCCTTCCACAGCTTGTCGGGTTTCTGGGGGCCACGGGCGAGGTGCAGGACCTTGCCGTGATGTATCTGCAGATCGTTCTACCCGCCAGTTGCCTGTCGTCGATGTCGATGTGTCTGGTGGCCAGCATGCGCGCCCATGGCTATGCCAAATGGGCCATGTACCCCGCGATCGCCGGGGCGCTGGTGAACCTCATCTTCGACCCTTTGTTGATCTTCGGGCTGAACATGGACCTGTCCGGAGCAGCTACAGCCACCGTCATGGCGCGGCTCGCCACTTTCGCAATCGCCTATTACGCCTGTTTCAAACTTTTTCGGATCGCGGCGCGACCCGATCTGGCAATGATCCGCCGTCATGCGCGGGAGATTACATATTACGCGCTCCCTTCGGTGCTCTCCAGCATTGCCGCGCCGATCGGGCTGGCGCTGATCACCCGCCAGTTCACCAAATACGGCATCGGGGCGGTCGCCGCCATCGCCATCATTGGCCGACTGAACCCGGTGATCTTTGCGGTGATCAACGCGCTGGCCGGCGCGATCGGGCCGATCATCGCGCAGAACCACGGCGCCGGACTGCACGATCGCGCGCGGCGCGGATATTATGACGCCACACGCTTTCTGGTGATCTACGTGTCCTGCGCCATCGCCCTCATGTTCGTGTTCCGCTCCTCGATCGCTGACGCGTTCAGCGCGACCGGCCTCACCCGAGATCTGTTGTATTTCTACTGCGGACCGTTCGCCATGATCGCGTTCTTCAACGGCCAGCTGTTTGTCTCCAGCGCGGCGTTCAACGCCATGGGCAAGCCGCAATACGCGCCGCTCCTGAACTGGGCGAAGAACACCGTCGGGATCGTCGTCATCGCAATGCCGGCCTCCTACTTCTTCGGCGTCTACGGTCTCGCGACCGGTATTCTGGTCAACGCGGCACTCTTTGCGGTGACCTCCCACATCCTGACCCTGCGGGTGATGAATGCCGCCGAAGAGCGAAAGGATCTGGTGGTGGAAGTGGACGAAGACAGTTTCGACGCAACCAAGCATGTCGTCACCGCATATCGCGAACCACTTCACACATGACGCGGACGATACGGGCTCACATGAGGAAGGTCGCCGCGAGGGTCTCAACTGCACCTGCGATGAACCGATCGCGTTTAACCCGAACCAAGAGCTACCGATCGAGAAGCCCCTCCCCTAACGCATTAAGGTTGATCATCGCCGCAACCGCAACGACCCCGCCGCAGAGATGCGTCAACATGAGGCCCTGATCGAGCGCATGTTTCGCAACGCCATGGGCCAACGCATAGCCTGCCACGGCCGCTGGGTCCTGTAATGTTGCCACTCGTCCTTCGAAAATGCTGCGAGATGCATGAATGGCCGGTCTGGTGACGCTGCGGCGCGGCATCGGACACGTTGGCCAGCGGCGGCTGTGGACTGGGTGCGTCACAAACGGCGACAACAGTTTTCAGTTTTGCAAGGCCGGCTCCCTGCGCATTGCCGCCACTCGAACCTGTTGAGGCTGCGCCTGCCGCGAATGAGCAGAAGGTCTGCATACCAGCCTCTAAAGTCACGCCGGGATGCACCTGCAGCGAACGACCGCGCTCACACCCCGGTCATCCCGCACGACCGGCAGCTAGGCGCTGAAGAGATGCCTTGCAGCACTGCGGTAAGAGCTTTCTTTTAAATCAGAGTTCTCGGCGTCCGAGCCCGCGGTCTCAACCGCTTTGCTTTAGGCGGTCATCCCCGTGGCCGGGACGAACTGGAGGCCAGAAACAATCGCGAGTTGCGACGAAAGACGCGCGCAGTTGTGAAGAACGCATCGAGCAGGCTTCCCTTGCTTTCTTTCAGACGAAACACCGACTCCGGGCAAGGCGGACGGATGCCGCTCACCTCGATCCGCCTGATCGAGTCGCTGCGGCCGGTACCGTAGCGCCACATGAAACCCACGCCGAGCCGGTTCGCCACCGCCTCATAGACGCCGTCGCGGGTGTCCAGGACCAGCCGCGGTTCGGGCGTCAGTCCTTCCTTGGCAAAGGCCTCGTCCACGATCCGCTGGGTGGAGGATCCGGGTGATCGGTAGATCAGCGGTTGTCGGATCAGATCCCGACAGCTGATCCGCTCCAGTTGGTTGATCGGTAGGTCGGGATGGGCGATGGCCACGACCTCCTGCTCGATCAGTGTCTCGAGTTGGAGACGCGGATCGGGCTTTAGGTCGGGGAGAATCCCAATGTCGACACGCCGCGACAGGACGGCCTCAACGGTCCTTTCATAATCGCTCATCGAGACTGAGATCTTGACGTTGGGATAGTCCCTCTGGAAGGCGGCGATCAGGGCCATGCCCGGCATCGAGTTTCCCAGAGCAAGGCGTAACATTCCGCCCGTTACGGTATTTCGGTGCTCCAAAAGGCTTGCCGCGCGTTGCTCGAGCGTACCGATCTGTTCGGATATCTCGAGCAATTCCACGCAGAACGGAGTTGGCGTCAGGCGGCCGCCGCGCCGTTCGAACAGCACGACGCCGCCATCGCGTTCCATTTCGCGAATCTGCTGCGAGACGGCGGGCTGGGACAGCTTGAGGTCCCGTGCTGCGGCCGCGAAGGTTTCATGCTTGGCGACTGCCACGAGCGCGCGGCGGGCAGAGGCGGTAAGAATCTTCGCATGATCCAAAGTGGTGCTTTCCTTGAATAAAGGTTTTGCTTTGGTTCGTAATACATCTGTCAAACTTTCGCTTCAATACGCCGTTCAGGAATAGCGGAGTTGCGAATCGTGGATCAATATCGGGAAAGTGAAGTCTTGGCATTCGGGCCGCCGTCCCGGCGGCTCGCGGACTGCGCCGCGATTCTCAG
>JAVLCJ010000173.1:0-3917 GCA_031580875.1 Roseovarius sp. | reverse complement strand
CTGTTGCCGGGGATACTTGTTCACCACGCGATTGCGCTCCGGGAAGCCATGCTCCTGGAAGGTTGTCATGCGGCGGCGCAGGGTGTCTCTGGACACGCCGATCATGCCGGCCGCCTCGCTGAGCGTGATGAACGCGGGCTGGGTCATCCTGTGCACTCCCCGTCATCGGCCTGGCAGAGCGCATCCTCGTCATCAAATATCCAGTCGCCTTGCCGGGCCACGAAATCGCGCAGATCGGCGCGGCTGTATCGCTTTGAGAACGTGCCGCCGCTGCCGCTGGTCAGTTCAGACGCGCGGGCCTCCATGCGCTCCCACCATGCGGCCCGTTCAGGGTATTCGCGCGCCAGCGCCGCGATGTTCGCCTCGCTCTTGAGGAAGCAGCCGTCGCAGTTTCCGAGCGGTGTGGAACCGCGCATGTTGGGCAACCGCAGATCAAACGATTGCTGCCGCCAAAACAGCGCCACATGGTGCTTCGTCACGCCTGCGTGCGCGAGCGGCTGCCAGATCGTCCAGCGATCGCCGTGGCGCACGCCTTCTTCCTTGAGCCTGCTACCTTCGTCGCCACGGATGCCGACGCAATTCGTCCAGTAATCCCAACCGAGGCTGCGCAGATATTTCTTGGCCGTCCTGATCTTGAGCTCTGTCGTGCAAAACCGCGCTTGCTGGTTGGGCAGGAACTTCCGCTTCTCTATCAGCGCCTCAAACGGCTCGCCGTTGCGGCTCGCGCTATTGTGCCCGACGACCTCAAAGCCCGGATCGTGCGGCAGGTATTCCAGCCAGACAATCGGCACACCCCACCGCTCACCGCACTCCGCGACAAAATCCAGCGTCTCGGGCATTTCGCGGCCGGTGTTCTGGAAGGTGACAACCACGCCCTCGGGCAGATCGCCGTTGGCTTCGAGGATCTGATGCAGCATGTAGGCGCTAGTGCGGCCCCCGCTGAACGCAATCTGCACATTGCCATCGGGAAGCAGGTATGGGCGCACAGTGACCGTCATTACAGCCCCCGGTATGGCTTGGGGTGGTAGTTGACCTTGCGCTGCGTGCGGCGGGCGTCGGCCTCGGTCATGATCCCGCCACCCGCAGAGAACATCGCGCGGCGCGGCATGACCGTCGCAGAGAGCGGCTTTGCCAGATCGGCTATGGTCGGGCCGGAAAGGTCCGCATCGGCGCTTTCGTCAACGCTACGGCGGCGTGGCGGGCGCCCGAGGATGTCCGTGGCGTCAGTCATGCGTCCTCCTTGGCGATGAGGGCCTTGAGGATAGCGATGAGCCATGCGCGGGCGGGGTTGCCTGCACAGGTGTGTTCTTTTCTGGGGCCATACGGCTCTTTGAAAACGGCGGCTTTCCAGTCGTATGGGTATTGCCCCAAGTAAGTAAGTATCCACCCCGGCAGCACCGCCTCGTGCAGCGCCTTGGCGGAATCGAGGGAGCCGTTGCAGGCGCTTTCTGCGTAGCCCCTCAACAGCGGCGTGCCTAAACCTCCAAACCCGTAGACGTCTCCCCCCGCCTCCACCTTTTCGAGCAGGTCAGTCAGTGCTTTTTTACGGTCAGTCATGATCGACCTCCGCAGGCTCGTTGACCTTGCGCAGCAACACCGGCGCGAACCAAGGCGTCTTGTCAGGCTGCTGCCGGTTGGGCTTCACCACGGCCTTCCAGTCGTCGCCAATCTCCGCGCCCTTGATCTGCCGCGTCTTCGCCGTGATGTAGACCTTCTCCTCGCTGTCCAGCACCCACCCGAAGGCGGGGCCCGTGTCCTCAATCGCGTCCGTGATCGTGATGGTGGTGATCCGCTCGTCGCACATCAGACGATCTCCATGTCCTTGATCTCGATCAGGCCCATCCCGACCCAAAGCGAGAGTGTTTCGTGATTGGCCCGCATGATCCGCTCCATGAACGCGGCCGGGTAGCGGTCCTTGATCTGGCCCAGGGCGGCCATGTTCCGCCCGTCGAGGATGTCGTGGCAGGTCGCGCACCCGGCGGCCATGAACAGGTCGGAGACCTTCGTGGAAACGCCCTTGCCGATGGTGGGCAGGTGGCATCCGACAAGGGTGTTGTTCGGGGCGCATTGCAAGCCGACGAAGCCGGCGATGCGCAGCGTGCAGTAGGGCATCTGGTGACACGCGGCCCGCAGATATGCCGAGCGCACCTTGTGCAGCATCATGGGCGAAACGGTCATGGCTTGCCCGCCATGCCGCAGTAGCCTTGGCGCTGACCTCCCGCGGCCTTGATGATTTCCTGCTTGCGATCTTCCGCGTCCGCAACGGCCTGCTTGTGGACCTTGATGTTCGGCCAGTCGGGGTTCTCGGCGCGGATTTCGGCCTGCCTGTCCTTCACGGCTTGATGCCATGCCGGATCGTCCGACCAGTTGCGCCAGCGCCAGAACATGCAGCCCGACCCCCGGCAGTTGGCCTTGATGTTGCCGCTGCTGTCGGCGTCACCCTGGATGCGGGCGATGGGGCAGGGCATGGACCGGGACTCGGCTTCGGTGCGGTAGGTCATCCCATTTCCTCCTCGACCCGCTTGGCTTCGTCCCAGCCCGCCAGCCAGCTTGCCGCGGCCTCGTTGTCGCCCTCGTAAGGGCAGACAGTCCGCGCATCGCCCATCTTGTAGGCCCGGTTTCCCTCGGTGAACGCATCGTCGCCGGGGAAGCCGTTGCTGGTGTCGATCTCCTCGGTCCAGTGTGGCGAGCTGTCGTCCTCGCCCGGGGCGTCCTCAGCGTCTTGCGGGGCCTCGGCCTCGTCGGCACCTTCATCGCCGCTCACGTCCACGCCACGCGCCGCCAGGGCCTTCTTGGCAAACCCGCCCGGCTCTCCCTTTGGGGTCACGTCGCGCAACCCGTCGAACTCGGCCTCATCCATGACACGGCGCACGTCCTCGGCCGACATATCGAGGCGCTTGGTCAGACGCCGGATCAGCGTCTTCTTCCACATTTCGCTCCACCAGTCGGACCAGATGCCGATGGGCGTGTCCGAAACGGTTGGAGCCTCGCCCTTCTTGAACACGCGCTGCGAAGACCCGGCGCGGCGAACGCGGTCAATCTCGTCGGCGGTCATGAACTCGCGAACGATCGTCCCGTCCGTCAAGTTGGCGATGGCATAGGCCGCGACCGGATCGCCCCGGTCCCCGAACAGGATCGGGTGGTGTTCCAGATGCTCCTCGTCGCCCACGACATACGAAAATTTCCCTTCGTCCAGCTCCTTCTGGTAGACGATATGGGCGCGAATATCCCGCACCGTGCCCGAGCGCCGCACCATCTTGATGAGGCCGAAGACCATGGGCATGAACTGGACCTTGTTGATCCAACTGCCCGACGCCCGGTCCTTCGTCTTGAACGTGACCAGCGCCCCCTCGCGCCCATCGGGCACCAAGCCGGACCCAGCGGCGCGGCGAATAGACTTGAACAGCGAGTGCTGGTCGGCGTTGAGGATTTCCGGCGTGTCCTGCACGGCGATGATCGCGGCGTTGCGGAAGGCGTCTGCCGACACGTTGTCCGGCAGCGGGAGCTCGCCCTGCTCCATCATCTTGCTCATGGTGTTCTTGAACGTGACGATGGCCGGCGGCTGGTGTTTCGTTTGCTCGTTCACGGGGCGACTCCTTCGGTGGCTATGTCTGGAAAATTCAAGCGCGCGAACGCGCCAAAGTATTGCTTCGCCTCACGGTCGTAGGCGCGGGCCGCTTCTTCTTGGGTCGTGTATTCGCCCAAAAAGACGTGCTTTCCCTTTTTGCCGATCTGCGCGGCCCAGCGCCCGCTCTGCCCCTTCACTACACCGCGATATTGAGAGGCACCGCGGCCGGCGCGCGAGTTTCCATTGTTCTGAGTGCGGTTTGCCCAGCGAAGGTTGCAAAGCCTGTTGTCGGCGCGATTGCCGTTGATGTGATCCACATCGTGAAGATCACTTGGTTTTCCCATAAAGG
>JAVLCJ010000172.1:0-3928 GCA_031580875.1 Roseovarius sp. | reverse complement strand
AGTTGCGTCAGCATCGCCGGCACGCGGTCCATCACCCGCGCCATCCGCTCGGCATCGTCGGCCTGCACGATGTCGGCGATCATGTGGCTGGCGGTGGTGGCCTGCTGGCGGATCAGGTCGGTGCGCCCGATCATCCCCATGATGCGCCCCGCGCGGGCCACGGGCAGGTGATTGATGCCGTTGTCGGCCATCATGATCAGCGCATCGAGCCCGAGCGCGTCCGGCGCGATCGTCATCGGGTCGGGCGTCATGACGCGCGAGACGGGCAGGGTGCCGTCGTGGCCCTCGGCCAGAACCTTGTTCGTGAGGTCGTGCACGGTGATGATCCCACTCAGCCGGTCGCCCTGCATGACCAGCACCGAAGAGATGACCCTGTCCCGCATCAGCCGGGCCACGTCCGTCACGGTGGCCTGCGGTGTGCAGGATACTGGCGTGCGGGCCATCATGTCGGATACCTGCAGCGCGGTCAGACCCGTGGCGTAGGGGGTTTCATCGCCGGCGGCGCGGGCGGGCGCGGCCGGGCCGAACCAGTCGGCAAAGGGCGCGACGCGGTCCAGCAGGTCGTGAAACGCCGCGGCCGGGATCAGGATGAGCCGGCAGGTCTCGGTCGCGTGGGCGGTCAGCATGGCGCGGCCGTCACGCAGCAGCCCGCGCTCGCCCATCACGTCGCCGGGGCCACGGCGCGAAACGACGTCGGCTTCGCGCGACATGATGTCGAGCGCCCCGGCCTCGACCACGTACAGCCCTTCCAGGGGGCGCCCCTCGGTGAAAAGCGTTTCCCCGTCCTCCAGCGTGACGCGGCGCAGCTTGGCGGCGATCTCGTCGCGGAGGGCGCCGGGCAGCAGGTCGAACGGGGCGTGCCGCGCTAGGCGATCCATCAGGGGGCCGGTCTCATCGGTCATCGGGCGCGCCTTCTTTGTCGCGGTCTTTGAAATTGTCTAAAAGAAATTCCCCGGTCCGGAAATATCGGCGGGGCGTGTGCCGGGGGCGCCTGTCGGGCGCCCCCGGCCATCGCGTGGGATCAGTGATCGGCCGCGGCTGTTCCCGCGCCCTTGGGCACGCGGACGCTTTCGACCAGCTCGTTGATCTCGTCGGGGATCGGGGCGCTCGATCTCGACACGAGGAAGGCCACCGCGAAGTTCACCATCGCACCAACCGCCCCGAAGGACGTCGATTTGATCGTGGCGAGCAGCGGATCGGCATCGGTGAATGTGTTCGTGCCGGGGACGAAGAACCAGCCCTTGTGCAGGAAGATGTAGATCAGCGTCACCACGAGGCCCGTGATCATGCCCGCCACGGCGCCCTTGTTGTTCACCTTGGTGAAGATGCCCATCATGAGCGCCGGGAAGATCGACGCACCGGCAATCCCGAAGGCCAGCGCCACGGTCTGCGCGGCAAAACCCGGCGGGTTGAGGCCCAGGTACGAGGCCACGACGATCGCCACGGCCATCGCGATCCGTGCCGACAGAAGCTCCCCCTTCTCCGAGATGTTCGGATTGAAGCGGCCCTTGACGAGGTCGTGGCTCACCGCCGAGGAGATGGCCAGAAGCAGGCCGGCGGCCGTCGACAGCGCGGCGGCGATACCGCCCGCCGCGATCAGGCCGATCACCCAACTGGGCAGGTTGGCGATTTCCGGGTTGGCCAGCACGAGGATGTCACGGTTGAAGTTGGTCAGCTCGTTGCCTTCCCAGCCCTCCTGCGCCGCTTTCTCCTGCATTTCGGCGTCGGAATCGTTGTAGTACTGGATGCGCCCGTCGTCGTTCTTGTCTTCCCAGCCCAGCAGGCCGGTCTGTTGCCACGTGGCCATCCAGTCATAGGCGTCGTCCTCGGCGATCTGCTCGACCGAAACCGCCTGCCCGCTGGTGCCCTCGGGCCACATCAGCTCGGTGATGTTCAGCCGCGCCATCGCGCCGACGGCCGGCGCCGTGAGGTACAAAAGCGCGATGAAGACCAGCGCCCAGCCCGCCGACCAGCGCGCATCGGCCACCTTGGGAACGGTGAAAAAGCGCATGATCACGTGGGGAAGGCCCGCGGTGCCGATCATCAGGCTGAGCGTGAAGAGCACCATGTTGAGCGTGTCGGCATGATGCGCCGTATACGCGTTGAAGCCCAGATCGGTCACGATCTGGTCCAGCTTGGCCAGCAACGGCTCACCGCTCGCCGCGTGGTCCCCGAACAGCCCCAGTGCCGGGATCGGGTTGCCCGTCAGTTGCAGCGAGATGAAGATCGCCGGGATCGTGTACGCCATGATCAGGACGACGTATTGCGCGACCTGCGTGTAGGTCACGCCCTTCATGCCGCCGAAAACGGCATAGGCGAACACGACGCAGGCGCCGATCAGCAGGCCGGCGGTGTTGCTGACCTCCAGAAAGCGGCCGAAGGCCACGCCGACGCCGGTCATCTGCCCGATCACGTAGGTCGTCGATGCCACGATCAGGCAGATCACCGCCACCAGCCGCGCGGTCGGGCTGTAGAAACGGTCGCCGATGAATTCCGACACCGTGAACTTGCCGAACTTGCGCAGGTAGGGCGCCAGCAGCAGCGCCAGCAAAACGTAACCGCCCGTCCAGCCCATCAGGAAGGACGAGTTGTCATAGCCCGTGAAGGCGATGAGCCCGGCCATCGAGATGAACGAGGCCGCCGACATCCAGTCGGCCGCCGTGGCCATGCCGTTGGTGACGGGATGGACGCCGCGGCCGGCGGCGTAAAACTCGCTGGTCGAGCCGGCCCGCGCCCATACGGCGATACCGATATAGAGCGCGAAGGACGCGCCAACGAATATCAGGTTGATGATGAATTGATCCATTGGTCGCGCTCCCTATTCCTCGCCCACGCCGTGTTCGGCATCGAGCTTGTTCATGCGCCACGCGTAGAAGAAGATCAGGGCCAGGAAGACCAGGATCGACCCTTGCTGCGCGAACCAGAAGCCCAGATCGGTGCCGCCGACGG
The DNA here is from genome assembly GCA_031580875.1 of Roseovarius sp. Taxonomy (GTDB): domain Bacteria; phylum Pseudomonadota; class Alphaproteobacteria; order Rhodobacterales; family Rhodobacteraceae; genus Roseovarius. The sequence goes on along the minus strand of JAVLCJ010000172.1, from coordinate 979 downwards.
GGATGCCCGACAGCAGCGGGCGCAGCAGGATGCCGAACCCGAAGGAAACCAGCGCCCATATCGCCAGGCTCCAGAGAATGAGGCGCACGTTGGCTTTCCAGTACGCGTTGTTGTCGGTTTTCTCGGACAAGGTGGTGTCCTCCCTTTCAGTATGAATTTTCCATGCCGGGCGGCGGCCTCGCGCCGCAGCCGGTGCTCCTCCTTACGCGACCGCCCTCGTGACGATCGTGCCAAGTTCTCCGGCGATGTCGTCGATCCCCTGCATCGCGTCCACGCGGCTCAGCAGGCGCCGGTCCTCGTAGAACGCGATGAGCGGCGCGGTCTGCGCGTGATAGGCGCTCAGCCTCTGGGCCACGGTTTCGGCGTTGTCATCGGCGCGACGGTCGAACTTGGTGCCGCCGCACTTGTCGCAGACGCCTGCCGTGGCCGGTGTCTTGAAGCTGTCGTGATACCCCTCGCCGCAGCCCGCGCAGGTGTACCGGCCCGAGATCCGAGTGACCATCGCCGCGTCGTCGACGTCAAGGCTGATCGCCGCGGTGACGCCGCCGCCAAGGTCCTCCAGTAGTGCGCCCAATGCCTCGGCCTGCGCCGTCGTGCGGGGAAAGCCGTCGAAGATCACGCCGTTGGCGCAATCGGGCGCCTGCAGCCGGTCGCGCAGGATGGCGATGACGATATCGTCGCTCACCAGCTCGCCCGCATCCATAACGGCCTTGGCTTGCCGGCCCGCCTCGGTCCCCTCGGCCACGGCGGCGCGCAGCATGTCCCCGGTGGAAAGCTGCACCAGCCCGAATCTCTCTTCCAGCATCCGGGCCTGCGTACCCTTGCCCGCGCCGGGCGGCCCCAGCAGGACAAGGTTGGCGGCGGCTCCGCGTTCCGTGCGTTCATCCGTCATGTCGTTTCCTCCGGCCGCGTCATCTCAGCGGTTCATCCTGTTTTCGACGAGGTCGTCGACGACGGAGGGGTCGGCGAGTGTTGATGT
>JAVLCJ010000171.1:0-4128 GCA_031580875.1 Roseovarius sp. | reverse complement strand
GCTGTATCGCATCGGCAACGTGAAGGTGTAGCTCGGCCGGGTCAGCCCGGCCGGGGCGGCTGGAAAACCACGCGCCGCGCGCACGGCACGCACGGCCGCCTCGTCCAGAACGCTGTGCCCGGATGAACGGATCATGGACACGCCGCGCAGGCGCCCGTCACGGCCGATGGTGATCCGGACCTGCACGGTGCCCGAAGCGCCGCGCGCGCCGCGCGGATAGCGCTTCGACTGCTCGATCCTGCGGCGCACCTGGGCGCCCCATTGCGCCGCGAGGCTTTGGCGCCGGCTGGCCGAAAGGGTGGCCGCGCGCTGGTCTTGCGCGGTACCGGCATCGGCGCCGCCACCTTGTCCGCGGGCCTTCTGAGGGGCGCTCGGGGCCGAGGCCGACCGTTGCGCCCTTGTCCCTTGCGTTGGCGCTGCCCGGCGCCTTTTCGCCGCTGGCGCCTCGGGCCGTGCCACGGGCCGCACGCCCGCCTGTTTCTCCGCCTGTTGCGCCGGCCCCGGCTCGGGGCCGGGTTGGGCAGGCCGGGGCGGGGATGTGTCCGGGCCACCGTGCTCGGGCAGTCTTTCGGGCCGCGGCACCGCCAGACCCGGGGCCGTCGGGGCCTTGGTGAATGGCGATGGCGCGGCCTGCGGCCTTGATATTTCGGGGGCAGACATGGCCATCCGCGGCGCGGGTGGCGCGGCGGGCTGACCGGCCACTTCGGGCGGCGTTTCCCACGCCGCCACCATTTGGGCGATCCTTGCATCGGAGGCTTGCAGGGATACCGCGGCAGTGCCGTCATCGCCGATGCCTTGCGCCCCCTCCGGCCCGGGCGCATAGGACGCGACGGCGATGTGCGCGCCCGCCGCGAGCATGACGAAAAGGCCGAACTCCGTCACGCGTTTCATTCCGCCACCGTGATCAGCTGAACCTCGTCAAAGCCGGCCGCCGCGATCCGCGGCATGAGAGCGGCCAGCCGCGTTCCGGGCACACCGGCATCCGCGCGCAGGACCAGTGACCGCGACGCGGCGGTGTCGGCGCATCCTTGCGCGGGGCACGCGGCCGCCCTTGCCGCGCTCAGCGCAGCGAGCGCGGCCTCCTCCCCCCGGCTGTCGCGAAAGGCCAGCTCACCCTGGGGGCCGAGATAGAGAACGAATTCCGCGTCAGCCGGCGGGCCGTCTGCCGCCACTTCGGGGGGCGTTACGGCGAACGGTTCGGGCGGGGCGATCTGCGCGGTCATCAGGAAGAAGATCAGCAGCAGGAAAACCACGTTGATCATCGGGACGATGCTTTCTTGGGCGCGGCGGCGCGGCGGATCGGGGAATTGCATCGGCCTACTCCACCAGCACCAGCGCGCTCAGCCCCGCCCCGGTCAGCCGCTGCATCACATCGACGACGCGCTGAAGGCGTGCACCCTCCCGCGGGCGCAGCACAACGGTGTCCGACGGCGCCGCGGTCAGGTCCAGGACCCGGGCGGCCAGTTCCCCGTCCGCCACGGACCGGCCATTCAGCCGCGCGCCCGACGGCAGGACATCGACAAGGCGCGGCGGGCCGGTATAGTCGTCACCCGCGGCCTGCCCTGCCACGTTCAACGTTACCTGCGTGTCGGCACCGAACCGCGACGCGAGCATGAAAAACACCAGCAGCAGGAACACCACGTCGATCATCGGTGTCAGGCTGGGCTTGCGGCGGGGTCTCGGGGCGTCGAAGGTGAACATGTCACTCGGCCGCTTGCGCGACGCCTGGGGTGGCATCCCGTGCCGTCGGGCGCAGGAATATCCGCGTCGCGGCGTCCTCCATTTCAAGGCGCAGGCGGTCCACCACGCTTTCGAACCATGTCAGCGCCATCGCGGCCGGGATCGCCACAGCCATGCCGGCCGCCGTGGTCAGAAGCGCCTCCCATATGCCACCGGCAAGCGTCGCAGGGTCCGCGCGGCTGCCGGCCTCCTGCAAGGCCTGGAACGCCGCGATCATGCCGAGCACGGTGCCCAGAAGACCCAGCAGCGGCGCGATGGTCGTGATCAGTTCCAGCGGGCGCAGGCCGACCCGCGCCCGTGCGAGGAGATTGCGGGCGACGCGCGCTGTTTCGGCGCGTGCCGCCTCGTCATCGAGGGTGGTGTCCTGCCGTGCTGTCATCGCGGCCCGGATCAGGGCCGCCCGGCAGGTCGTGCGATTGCGCACCAGCGCGAGGGCCTGCTGTTCCTGACCGTCCGACCACAGCGTCACGGCCTGCTGCGCGCGCCGGCCGCCCGTCCAGGCCCCGAGACGCATCAAGCGCCACGCCTTCCAGAAGATGAGCGCCAGAGCGATGACCGACAAGGCCGAAATCGCCCAGATCGCCGGGCCGCCCAGGCGTATGAACCCCGAAACGGCGTCAAGGTTCGGTGAGCTGACCGTGTCAGCCATGCGCGAAATCCAGTCCAAATCGTCCCTCGCCAATGATTTCCGAGCCTTGATGGATCGGCCGGGCTGCCCGATCTACTGTCACCGGTCCCCCCGGGTCGGGTGAAGATGCCAAGGTCGGAGAATTCGGTGCCGAGGGCAATCGGCAAAATTGGCGCACCGTCCCGGATTGCGGACGACGCGCCGGTGGACCAGCGCCTGCGGCGGTGGCGCCCGTCGTCAAGCACGGGTCAGGCAGGGCCAGGCGGAGCCCCGCCCCCCGTTTCGAACGGACGGCGCCGCGCGCTCGGCGATGGCGATGGCAGCCGCCCGGGTATCGCCCGACACCATGCGCGGAGTCACCGAGGCGTCGGCAGCATAAAGGTTTTCCACGCCATTGAACCTGAGCGCGAAGGAATCCACCACCGCGGCATCGTCCGTGCCCATGCGACGGGTTCAGGCAGCATGATACAGGGTCATGCAGTGTCCTTGTCCATGCTCTGCGAGGTCATCATCGCCCTGGCAGTCCACGCTGGGCTGCATTTCGGAGTCGAGCAGGTCGGCCTGCGGGTCGGATACCGCCGCACCGCGCTGAATGCGGATGCCTTCAACCAGCTTGGCCAGATCCTGCCCGGACGGGTCGGATCAGAAATGACCTGCCACTGGACTTTCATCCAGCCGGAACCGGTATCCTTCGGGTTGATATGCCGATTGGCGCAGGTGGAGCAACCGACATCCGCGCGGAGCTTTCAGATGGCGCAGCGCGGGTGTCGGTTGCGGTGGTGAGATGTTCGGCAAATGCTTTTGGTGTCTGATAGCCAAGCGCCGAATGCGGGCGTGTTTCGTTGAAGTCATCCGCCCAGGCCCGGATCACGGCGCGGGTGTGGCCCGTGTTGCGGGACATGGTTTCGTTCAAAAGTTCATCGCACACGCGCCCGCTGAAACTTTCGACGAAGCCGTTCTGCATGGTCTTGCCCGCCGCGATGTAATGCCATTCGATCTTGTGTTCCGTGGCAAAGGTTGAGATCGCGTTACCGGTCAGGTCGGTGCCGTTGTCGCTGACAATCAGTTCCGGCCGGCCGCGCCGTGCGATCAGGGCTGTCAGCTCCGGCACGACACGCCGCCCGGAGGTCGACGTGTCCGGGATGGCTGCCAGACAAGCCCGTGTCACGGCGTCGACCACGTTCAGGGCTGGCCATTGTGCGCCATTGATGGGGTGGATGCCGATGATCCGTTCTTCGCCGTATCTCGTTCATGCCGGGGTCCGTCCGTCCATCGGGCCGGACGCTGGTTCAGAATACAGGAAAAATCCCGTGGCAGGTCACCGTGAAAACGGGAACGTGCAAACCTGACAAGGACCACATGGTACGTCGCGCGCACGGATGGTGGCCTTCTACCGGTTGCAAGCCGGGCTCAATCGGCTGATCTGCGGACCAACGGAACGTACAGCGCCCCGGCGCATCCACGACTGCCCACGGCAAACGGAAAAACTCAGGCCCATCGGCCCGACCCTGTCGAGGGAAATCTCGACGCGGATCACGCTGTGGCATCTTGTCGCAACGCCTGTCTGCCCGGGAAGAAGCGGCTACCTGCGCCGTCGCGTACACGCAAGCATGCGAAAAGGAGCGAACCATGGAAAATCTCTCGGTGGGGCAGTATGACCTCATCTACAACGCGTTTTCATTCGCGTTCGCGACGCTGGCGGCGGCCACCATCTTCTTTTGGCTTGGTCGGTCCCAGGTTGCGCCGCAATACCGAACGGC
>JAVLCJ010000170.1:0-4140 GCA_031580875.1 Roseovarius sp. | reverse complement strand
CCGCTGCGCCCAGCTCGGGCTCAGGACCGCCTGCGTCGAGGGCCGCGAGACGCTGGGCGGCACCTGCCTCAACGTGGGCTGCATCCCCTCCAAGGCGCTGCTGCACGCCACTCACCAGCTGCACGAGGCCGAGCACAATTTCGCCAAGATGGGCCTCAAGGGCAAGGCGCCGTCGGTGGATTGGAAGCAGATGCTCACCTACAAGGACGACACGATCGGCCAGAACACCAAGGGCATCGAATTCCTGTTCAAAAAGAACAAGGTGGACTGGATCAAGGGCTGGGGATCGATCCCCGCGGCCGGCAAGGTGAAGGTGGGCGACGAAACCCACGAGGCCAAGAACATCATCATCGCCACCGGCTCGGAGGCGTCGGGCATTCCGGGCGCCCACGTCGAAATCGACGAGAAGATCGTCGTCACCTCCACCGGAGCGCTTGAGCTTGCCAAGGTACCCAAGAAGATGGTCGTCGTCGGCGCGGGCGTCATCGGGCTCGAACTGGGCTCGGTCTATGCCCGGCTGGGAACCGAGGTGACGGTGGTGGAATATCTTGACGTGATCACCCCCGGCATGGATGGCGAAGTGCAGAAGAATTACCAGAAAATTCTCAAGAAACAGGGGCTTGATTTCGTCATGGGCGCCGCCGTCCAATCCGTCGAAACACTCAAGACCAAGGCCAAGGTCAATTACAGGCTGCGCAAGGATGACAGCGACCACCAGCTCGATGCCGACGTTGTGCTGGTCGCAACCGGGCGCAAGCCCTATACCGACGGGCTCGGGCTCGCCGCGCTCGGGGTCGAGATGTCCAAGGGTGGCCAGATCAAGACCGATGGTCACTGGCAGACCAGCGTCAAGGGCGTCTATGCCATCGGCGACTGCATCGACGGCCCCATGCTGGCCCACAAGGCCGAGGACGAGGGCATGGCCGCCGCCGAGGTCATCGCCGGCAAGGCGGGCCACGTGAATTACGGCGTCATCCCGGGGGTCATCTACACCCATCCCGAGGTCGCCAATGTCGGCAAGACCGAGGAGGAGCTGAAGGACGAGGGCCGCGCCTACAAGGTCGGCAAGTTCGCCTTCATGGGCAACGGCCGGGCGAAGGCCAATTTCGCCGCCGACGGCTTCGTGAAACTGCTTGCGGACAAGGAAACCGACCGTATCCTCGGCGCGCATATCATCGGGCCGATGGCGGGCGACCTGATCCACGAGGTCTGCGTCGCCATGGAATTCGGCGCCGCGGCCGAGGACCTCGCCCTCACCTGTCACGCGCACCCCACGTATTCCGAGGCGGTGCGCGAGGCTGCCCTTGCTTGCGGGGACGGCCCGATCCACAGCTGACACCGCCACGCGGGGCGCGGCCGGCACGCCCGCCCCGCGCGCCATCCTGTCCGGAGCCCTAAAGATGACCGCCACCGACAGCGCGCCGCGGCTTCTGATCATCGCCCCCGCGCCGGTCGTCGAGCAGGCCGGACGCATCACGCTAGATACGAAATTCATTGAGGGGATGAAGCGGCATTGCGCGCTCTGGCCGGGGCCGGTGACCTGCTTGCTGCGGCGCGGCGCCGAAAGCATCACCTTCGGCGCCGAAACCAGCCACCACGAACTTCCCTTCGATCTGGACATACTGGACGCGGACGAACGCATCGGGCCTGAGCGCCTGCGCGGGAACGACATCGTCCTGTGCAGCGCGGACGATCACAGCAACCTGCACCTCGCCGGGCTGGCGCGCGCGACCGGGACGCAAGTTGTCTTCGCAATCGAGTATATCCTTGAAACACGGCTGCAGATCGCCTGGCTCGACCGTGGACGCGGCCCGGTACGGCGGCTGCGGTCGATGCTGTGGAATATCGCGCAGGAGCGGCGGCGGCGGCGTGCGATCCGTGCCGCGGCGGGGCTGCAAAGCAACGGTTACCCGGCGCATCGCCTTTACGGGCCCCTGTCGGGCGACAGCATGGTCTATCTCGACAATCGCATGACACCGGATCTGTTCTGCGATGCCGACGCCATGCAGGCCCGCCATGACAGGCTGGCATCGGGCGCGCCGCTGCGGCTGGTCTATTCGGGCAGGCTGGAACCGATGAAGGGCGTGCAGGATCTCGTCCCGGTGGCCAAGGGGCTGGCGGACCGCGATGTCGACTTCACGCTCGACATATTCGGCACGGGCAGCCTTTCCGGGGTCCTGGGGCGGCAAATCGACACGATGGACCTGTCCGATCGCGTGCGGCTGCACGATCCGGTGGATTTCGAAAGCGCGCTGGTCCCGTGGACCGCCGCCAATGCCGACATCTACCTGTGTTGTCACAAGCAGTCCGATCCGTCCTGCACCTACATCGAAAGCATGGGATGCGGCATTGCCGTTGCCGGGTACGGTAACCGGATGTGGCGCGACTTGTGCGACCGTTCCGGCGCGGGCCGATCTGTCCCGCTCAATGACGTGGCCGCGATGGTCCGCTGCCTCGACACTCTGGACAAGGACAGGCAGGCGCTGTCGGCCTGCTGCGACCGGGCGATCACGTTTGCCCGAGCGCACGCGTTTGACGATGAATTCGCGCGCCGAATGCAGCATTTGCGCCAAGTTGCGGGTGCGCCGCCGCTACCGGACGTTACCGTATCATCCTGAGCCCCGCGCGCGGCGGATCGACGTCACGGCCGCTCAGTCCCGCATCCGGCTATCCACCTTGATCCCCGCCTCGTGCACCAGCCGGGTTGAGGCCGTCTCGACCTCTGACTCGAGCTCGCCCATGAAAGCTTTCTTGTCCCGGCCGGCGGGGATCGGTGGCAGGAACTCGACGACCGCCAGCCCCGGCTTGCGCAGGATGCCCTTGCGCGGCCAGAAAACGCCCACATTCGTGGCCACCGGCACGCAATCCTGTCCCAGTTCCTCGTACAGGACGCCGGACCCCACCTTGTAGGGTGCCTCGACACCCGGGGCGATGCGCGTTCCCTGCGGATAGATGATCAACTGTCCCGGCTGCTGGCGCCCCTTGGCCACGTCCCTGACCATCCGCTTGATGGCGGCGCTGCGCTTTCCCCTGTCCACGGGCACGCACCCGATCTTCAACGCGTATTGCCCGATCACCGGGGCCCACATCAGCTCGCGCTTCATGATGAACTTGCCCGCCGGAACCGCGCCGAAGATCAGGATAATGTCGAGAAAGGACTGATGCTTGGCCGCGATAAGCACCTCGTCGGTGGGGGCCGTGCCGCGTACCTCTGTCCGCAGTCCGACCATCCAGCGCGCGGTCCAGCGGACCCACCGGCACCACGCATGACAGGCAGCCAAGGCACCCCGGCGGCTGAAGACCGCCCACGGGAAGAAAATGAGGCCGATGATCGCCATCATCGCGTAGATTTGAACCACGAACAGTACCGACCGCCCCCATTGAAACGCGTGGCTCATGGCATGTCTCGCAGGGTTTTTCGCGCGGCCGATCGCGTGGCCCAGAAAGCCACGATCCCGGCAAGGGGCGGCACGGCCAGCGGCCAGAGCCAATGCCACCCGCGAAAGCCGAGCCCCGTCAGGAAGCCGCCCTCGGGCTGCGCGGGCGGCAACAAAAGGATCGCAACAGAGCCGGCTGCCACCCCGGCCAGCGCCCCCGCCAGTGCCCGCAGCGTGAAGCGCCGCACGAAGGCGCGCACGATATAGGCGTCTTGCGCCCCCACGAGCCGCAGCACACCGATCACCTGCACGTTCGCGGCCAAGGCGGCATTGGCCGCCAGCGTGATCATAGCCGCGACAGCGCCCCCGATCAGCAACAGGGAAACGACGCCAAGCAGGCGCAGGCGTTCGGCGGCACGCACAAGCGGGCGCCGCCAGCGGGTGTGATCATCCAGAACCGCGCCCGGCACTTCCGCGGCAAGGCGCAGGCGCAGCCCTTCGGCGTCGAACCCGGCGCCTTCCTCGATCACCTCGACAAGGCGCGGAATGGGCAGCGTGTCCACCGGCAGGTCGGGGCCGAACCACGGCGCCAGCAGGGCGCGCTGCTCGGCGTCGGTAAGCGCGCGGGCACTGGCCACGCCCGGGGTCGTTTCCAGCACCTTCAGCGCCGCCTCGGTTTGCGCGGCAAGCTGACCCTCGGGCGCCGATATCCGGATCGTCGAGGCGCGTGCAAGTTCGTTGCCCCAGCGATCCGCCAACCGTC
>JAVLCJ010000016.1:0-43992 GCA_031580875.1 Roseovarius sp. | reverse complement strand
CCGAGCGTCGATGCCACGCGATGGCCTCGCGCATCAGCTTTATGTCGGCGTGGCCGAACTCGCCGGCGCGGGTGAGGGTCCATTTCGGCGACCGCTTGAACGCCGAAAGCTTGCTCTTGGCGCGGGCGAACCAATACTCGGCGTCGGGCTGTGGCCGGGCCTTGCCCGCATGGGCGTCGGCCAGCCGCCTGAGCACGCGAAACCTGTCGGCAGAAAGGGGATGCGTGCGCGCGTAGGGGTCCTGCCTGTGGCGCGCCAGCGCCTCCTGCCCGCGGAAGATGTCCATGACCTCGACGGCGCCCTGCGGATCGACGCCGGCCGCCGCAAGGTAGCGCATCCCGCTCTGGTCGGCGGCGTTTTCCTCGGCGCGGGTATGGACATAGAACAGCCGTTGCGCGGTGTTCACGGCTCCCATGGCGGCCCCGGCGGCGGCTTCGCCCCCGCCCGCAGCGGCCGCCACGGCCGCGAGCGCCGCGCCCAGACCGGCCGCCGTTGCCGCGTTGCGTGCATTCACCGGGCGACGCGTGAGGTGGCCGTTGGCGATATGGGCGGCCTCGTGCGCGATGACCGATTGCAGCATCGCCGCGCGCTTCATCTTGAGCAGAAGGCCCGAGTGGATGAAGATATGGTTCTGATCAACCACGAAGGCGTTGAGCTTGCGGTCGTCGATCACGAGGATATCGACACGCGACGGGCTGAGCCCGGCGGCTTTCAGCAGCGGCTCGGCAAGCTGTTTCAAGGCATGTTCGATATCCGGGTCGCGAAGCAACGTGACCGCGCGGGCCGGGCTGCCGATCGTGACAACCAGCATGGCGCAAAGGACGAGAAGCCTGAGAAGATGCATTGACGGGCTCGCGCATTCGCGGTGAAAGGAAGAATTGCCGGGTCCAGTCTAGGAACAAAACAATGCGGAACTCAAGGCGTGGCGGGGTCGATCCCTTTATCGTGATGGACGTGATGGAGGCCGCGCGGCGGGCCGAGGCCGCGGGGCGTCGTGTCATCCACATGGAGGTGGGCCAGCCGGGTACACCCGCGCCCGCCGCCGCCCGGGCATCGCTGGCCCGGGCGATGGAGCGCGATGCCATGGGATACACCGTGGCGCTTGGCCTGCCGGAACTGCGCGCGCGGATCGCGCAGCTTTACGCTGACTGGTATGGCGTGACACTATCGCCCGAGCGGGTGATCGTGACGCCGGGGGCATCCGGGGCGTTCATTCTTGCCTTCACGGCGTTGTTCGACGCGGACGCGCGGGTCGGGATCGGGGCCCCGGGATATCCCAGCTACCGCCAGATCCTTCGCGCGCTGGATCTTGTCCCGGTGGAGATCGAAACGGCGGCGGAAAACCGCCTTCAGCCGGTGCCGGATGACCTGTCGGGCCGAGACCTCGATGGGCTTATGGTGGCCAGCCCGGCGAATCCGTCCGGCACCATGCTGGGACGTGAGGACATGGCGGCGTTGATGGAGGCCGCGGCATCGTCAGGCACGTCTTTCATCAGCGATGAAATCTATCACGGCATCGAATACGAGGCCAAGGCGGTCAGTGCGCTGGAAATCAGCGACGAGGCCTATGTCATCAACTCGTTTTCCAAGTATTTCAGCATGACCGGCTGGCGCGTCGGCTGGATGGTGGTGCCCGATGATCATGTGCGCATCGTCGAGCGTCTGGCGCAGAACCTGTTCATCTGTCCGCCCCATGCCAGCCAGATCGCCGCGTTGGCAGCGATGGACGCGCATGACGAGCTTGAGGCGAACATGGATGTCTACCGGGCCAACCGCCGATTGATGCTGGACGGGCTGCCCAGGGCCGGGTTCGACCGGATCGCGCCCCCCGATGGCGCGTTCTACGTCTATGCCGACGTGAGCCATCTGACCGATGACAGCCGCGCTTTCGCCGCCGAGATTCTGGATCGCGCCGGCGTGGCGGTGACGCCGGGGCTGGATTTCGATCCGGCGCGCGGGGCGGGCACGATCCGGTTTTCCTATGCCCGCGCGACCGCGGATATCGAGGAGGGGCTGGCGCGCCTCGCGGCCTTCATGGAAAGCCGCTGATCCGACGCGCGCCGCCCTCGATGAGGGTTTCGGCAATCATGCGCCTGGGTGAGCTCGTTCACATGGGCCGTGCCCTATGGGCAGGCCCGCATCCGTGGTGTAGGCTGATTGCAAAGAGGCCGGGCAGGGCAAGGAACGGGATGCAACGACTTCTTCTGGCGATTTGGCTGTGCTTCGCGGCGGTGTCGTCGCCCGCACAGGAATTCAGCGGGCTTGCACGGGTGGTGCCGGGCGAAAGCGTGATCGAGAACGGCGCGGGCGGGATCCAGTTGACACTCACGCTGAGCCAAGGCGTGCCGTACCGCGTTTTCACACTGGATGCGCCCCGGCGGCTGGTCCTCGATTTTCGCGAGGTGGAATGGCAGGGCGTGACACCGGAAATGCTGGACGACAGCACACGTGTGAGCGCGGTTCGCATGGGCGGTTTCCGGCCCGGCTGGTCGCGGATGGTCGTGGACTTGGCCGGGGCATATGCGTTGCGCAGCGCCGACCTGCGGATCGCGCGCGGCACTGGGCATGCCAAGCTGCGCGTGAACCTGACAGAGGTCGCGCCGGAAGAATTCGCGGCCGCCTCGGGTGCGCCGGAAACACCCGGCTGGGGCACGGTGGTGCCGCGGGAACGTTCCGGGCGTCAGGCCCGGCAGCGGGGCGATGGGCCTCTGGTGGTGATGCTGGACCCGGGTCATGGCGGGATCGACCCCGGTGCGACGAATGACGGGACCGCCGAGAAGGACCTGATGCTGACATTCGCCCGCGAATTGCGGGAGGTTCTGATACGGTCGGGCGATTTCGACGTGCACCTGACCCGGACGGATGACAGGTTCGTGTCGCTGGAACGCCGCGTGTCGCTGGCGCACGAAGTCGGTGCGGATGTTTTCCTGTCCCTCCATGCCGATGCGCTGAGCGAGGGCCGCGCGCGGGGCGCGACGGTGTATGTCCTGTCCGAAAGCGCCTCGGACGAGGCGAGCGCCGCTCTGGCCGAGCGGCACGACCGTGATGACATGCTGGCCGGGATCGACTTGTCCGGGCAGGATGACGTGGTGGCCGACGTGCTGATGGACCTTGCGCGGATGGAAACGCAGCCGCGCGCGCGACGACTGGCCGAGGCGCTGGTGCTGGCGCTGCGCGAGGGGGGGCTTCCGTTGCATTCGAGGCCGCATCGCGGGGCCGGATTCTCGGTTTTGAAGTCACCTGACATACCGTCCATCCTGCTTGAACTGGGGTTCCTGTCCAGTCAGCGCGACCTTGAAAACCTGCGCAGGCCCGCATGGCGTGCCACGATGGCCGAAAGCGTCCGCGATGCGCTGGCGGCATGGCGGGTGGCCGACGCTGCCGCTGCGGACCTCGTCCGGCAGTGACGGCCGATGCGCGGCGATTGGCGCATGACCGGGCCCTTGGGTTTTGACGCCCGCTGCGCGGATGCATATATACGTAGGGTAATCAATCGGGGGCCCGCGTGCTGAGACCCATTCTGTCCTTTTTCGGGACCATCTTCAGCTTGCTGACGCTGGGCGTGATGCTTGTCGCCCTGAGCATTGGTGCGGTGTTCCACATCTATGGCAACGATCTGCCCAGCCACGAGTCCCTGGCCAACTACACGCCGCCCACGATCAGCCGTATCTATTCCGGCGAGGGACGCATCATCGATGAATTCGCCCGTGAACGGCGGCTTTTCACCCCGGCCGAGGAAATTCCCGATCTCGTCAAGCAGGCCTTCATCAGCGCAGAGGACAAGAATTTCTACACCCATCCCGGGTACGACGCGCGTGGTATCGCGGCGGCCATCGTCGAGGCGGTGCGCACGCGTGGCGAGACCGTGCGCGGCGCCTCTACCATCACACAGCAGGTGATGAAGAACTTCCTGCTGTCGGGCGACAGGCGGATCGAGCGCAAGATCAAGGAGATCATCCTTGCCACCCGGATCGAGGAAACGCTGAGCAAGGAAAAGATACTCGAACTTTACCTCAACGAGATCTTCCTCGGCCAGAACAGCTATGGCGTCACGGCGGCGGCGCAGACCTATTTCAACAAGACCCTGACAGAGTTGGCCCCGCACGAGGCGGCGTTCCTGGCCGCCATGCCAAAGGCGCCGAGCGACTATCATCCCGTGCGCGAGAAAGAGCGCCTGCGCCAGCGGCGGGATTTCGTCCTGCGCGAGATGCAGGAAAACGGCTATCTGAGCGTAGCCGTCTATGCAGACGAGGTGGAAAAACCGGTCCGGTCCGTTCAGAACGGGGATTTCGCCCCGTTTAGCGCCGATCTGCCGCCGCGTGATTATTTCACCGACGAGATCCGCCGCCAGCTGAGCCGTGATTTCGGCGAGGGTGAGTTCTTTACCGGCGGGCTGAGTGTTCGTGCGACCATCGATCCCGAAATGCAAATGGCGGCTGCCAAGGCCCTGCGCCGCCAGCTGGAATCCTACGATCGCGGTCGCGGGGAGTGGCGCGGTACGGGTGAGCGCCTGCCGGAGGCCGCGCTGCAAAGCGAGCCGGACTGGCGCGCCGCCTTGGCCGAGACACGCGTGGCGCGCGATATCGAACTGGGGGGCGAATGGCTGCCGGCCGTGGTGCTGGAGATCGAGGCGCAGCGGCTGCGCGTCGGTGTCGAGAATGTCGACGGCCTACAGGATGTGCCGCGCGAGGACATCGCATGGCTGCCGGGGGATTTCTTCGAAACCTTCGCGCGCGGCGATGTGGTGCATGTGCGCCGCGTGACCGACGACGCAGGCGATTTCGTGCGTTGGACGCTGCGGCAGGTCCCCGAAGTCGAGGGCGGGTTCGTGGCGATGGACGTGAACACGGGCCGTGTTCTGGCGATGCAGGGCGGCTTTTCCTACCAGCACTCGGTCTTCAACCGTGCCACGCAGGCCATGCGCCAGCCCGGGTCCAGCTTCAAGCCGTTTGTTTATGCCGCCGCGCTGGATTCCGGGTACTCGCCGGCGACCATCGTGGTTGACGCGCCTATCGAGATCGACACGCCGCAGGGCCTGTGGCGCCCGCGAAACTCATCGAACAAATTCTATGGTCCGACCCCGCTGCGTACGGGCATCGAGATGTCGCGGAACCTCATGACCATCCGGCTGGCGCAGGAGGTGGGCATGGATGTGGTCGCGGATTATGCCGAGCGGTTCGGCGTTTACAAGGACATGGGCAAGTTCCTCGCGAACTCCCTCGGATCGGAGGAGACAACGCTCTACAACATGGTCGCGGCCTATTCGATGTTCGCCAATGGTGGCGAAAGGGTGGAGCCCACGCTCGTGGACCGGGTGCAGAACCGCTTCGGTGAGACCGTCTACCGCCACGACCCGCGCGAGTGCGTGGAATGCAGTGATCCGACTATCCCGCAGACGCGCGGCCCGCGCATCGTATCGGACCGCGAACAGGTCATGGACGCTGTGACCGCGTATCAATTGACCTCGATGCTCAAGGGCGTGGTGGATCGTGGCACGGCCTCGGGGGCGATCGACCTGCCGGTGCCGGTGGCTGGCAAGACGGGGACCACCAATGATGCGCGCGACGTGTGGTTCGTGGGCTTCACGAGCAGCATCGCGGCAGGCTGCTACATCGGTCATGACCAGCCCCGCGGATTGGGCCGGGGCGCCTATGGCGCGTCGATGTGCGGCCCGGTTTTCCAGGAGTTCATGGCGCAGGCGATAGAAAAGTACGGCGGCGGCAAATTTGCCGTGCCGCCGGGCGGACGCTTCATCAAGATCGACCGCTACACCGGCGCGAGGTTGCCCGACGAGGCGGCCGGTGCGAACGTCGTGGCCGAATATTTCCGCGATGGCGAAGCGCCTGTTTTCGGGGTGATGTTCGATGGCGGCTTTGCCATGGGCAATGATCTGGACCTGTTCGAGGCCGGTGAGCGGGAGCCCGTGCGCGAGGTCACGACATCGACCGGGGAGAAAGCGCAGGTCGGCGAGAAAAGCAGTTTCGGGTCGATGAGTTCCGGCGGGCTGTACTAGCCGGCGCCGCCGCGACCGGGCCGGGCGGACCGGCCCGTCAGGGAAATGACACATGACAGGTGCCGGGGCGGGGTTCCGTCAGCTTGCCGAGGCAGCCGTGCTGCGATATCACCCGCATCTGAGCAAGGAAGGACATCCGAGATGCGCGCCGAGTCAGAAGCCAGAGTTGCCGAGATTGAAAATTCGCTGGAATTGTTGCGCCAGCGGATGGGCTGGGAGACCGCGCATCACCGGC
Source organism: Roseovarius sp. (assembly GCA_031580875.1). Lineage (GTDB taxonomy): Bacteria > Pseudomonadota > Alphaproteobacteria > Rhodobacterales > Rhodobacteraceae > Roseovarius. The sequence continues at coordinate 37,744 of JAVLCJ010000016.1, read as the reverse complement.
TCGAGGAGTTCAACGCGTGGGTCGAGGATCCGACGCTATGGGATGACCCGGCCAAGGCGCAGAAACTGATGCGCGACCGGCAGGCGCTGGTCGATGCGATCGAAACCCATGACTCGATCAAGCAGGAACTGTCGGACAATGTCGAACTGATCGAGATGGGCGAAGCCGAGGGTGACGAGGATGTCATCGCCGAGGCCGAATCCGCGCTGGATGCGCTGGCCAGCAAGGCCGCCGCGAAGGAGCTGGAGGCGCTTCTGGACGGCGAGGCCGACGGCAACGACACTTTCCTTGAGATCAATGCGGGCGCGGGCGGGACCGAAAGCTGTGACTGGGCAGCGATGCTGGCGCGCATGTACGTTCGCTGGGCGGAAAGTCATGGCTACGGCGTCGAGCTGCAATCCGAGACACCGGGCGACGACGCCGGTATCAAGTCGGCGGCCTACAAGATCAGCGGTCGCAACGCGTATGGCTGGCTGAAGTCCGAGTCGGGGGTTCACCGGCTGGTGCGTATTTCGCCGTTCGATTCAGCGGCAAAGCGGCATACCTCCTTTTGCTCGGTCTGGGTGTATCCCGTGGTCGACGACAACATCGAGATCGAGGTGAACCCCGCCGATATACGCGTTGATACCTATCGCAGCTCCGGGGCGGGCGGCCAGCACGTGAACAAGACCGACTCGGCTGTGCGGATCACGCACCACCCGACGGGCATCGTGGTCACCAGTTCCGAGAAGTCGCAACACCAGAACCGCGACATTGCCATGAAGGCACTGAAATCCCGCCTGTACCAGATTGAGCTGGACAAGCGTAACGAGGCGATCGCCGAGGCGCACGAGGCCAAGGGCGATGCCGGCTGGGGCAACCAGATCCGGTCGTACGTCCTGCAACCCTATCAAATGGTGAAGGATTTGCGCACCGGGGTGGAAACCTCGGACACCAAGGGCGTGCTGGATGGTGATCTGGACCAGTTCATGGCGGCGACGCTGGCGCTGAATGTCAGCGGAAAGAGCCGGGCCGAAGCGCGGGAAGACGCGGTCTGACCTGCTTCTTGTCTTGCAGGCGGCCCGGTTGTCGCTTGGTTAGCAGGGAAAATCGGCAGCACGATGCTGCCCCCTGCGCGGGGCAGCCGCGTCGTGTCGTGGCCGGTTGGCCGGCGCAACCGGGCACATTAAGAGCCGCGGGAGGTGCCTTTCATGGATGATGTTCTGACCCTTGCGGCGCGTGAACAGGCCATGCGGATCACGCGGGGCGCGTTGAGCGCCGAAGCCTTGATGCGCGCGACGCTGGATCGGATCGCGGCCGTCAACGGCGCGTTGAACGCCGTGGTTAGCCTGCGTGATGCGGATGACCTTCTGCGCGAGGCCAGAACGCGGGACGCGGAGCCGCCACGCGGTCCCCTTCACGGTTTGCCCGTGGCCGTCAAGGATCTTGCCAATGCGCGGGGTCTGCCGACGAGCATGGGATCGCCGCTGCTCGAAGGGCAGGTGGCGGGCTCGGACGACGTGCATGTTGCCCGGATGCGCGCGGCGGGCGCGGTCATCATCGGCAAGACCAATACGCCGGAATTCGGGTTGGGCAGCAACACATACAATCCCGTTCACGGCATCACGGGCAATCCTTATGATATGACGTTGACGTGTGGCGGCTCGTCGGGCGGGGCGGCGGCTGCGCTGTCCACGAGGATGCTGGGAATCGCGGACGGGTCCGACATGATGGGCAGCCTTCGCAACCCGGCCGGATGGTGCAACGTCTACGGCATGCGTCCCAGTTGGGGGCACGTACCCTCTGAGCCAGCAGGAGACGCGTTTCTGCATCAGCTCTCGACCAACGGCCCAATGGCCCGGTGTCCGGGCGACCTTGCGCTGCTTTTGGACGTGATGAGCGGCCCCGACCCACGGCAACCGCATGGCGGCGCGGTCGCGCCAGTCGGTACGCTGGCGGGCGACGTCTCGGGCAAGCGCATAGGCTGGATCGGTGACTGGGGCGGGGCGTGGCCGTTTGAGCCCGGCATCCTGCCGCTGTGCGAAGCGGCGGCGCTGGAATTAACGGCTGTTGGTTGCGAAGTGGAACCCCTCGACGCGCCGTTCTCGCGCGATGCGCTTTGGGAAAGCTGGAGCACGCTGAGAAGCTGGCAGGTTGCCTGCGGGCTGTCGGACCTGTACGAGGACGGTGCCAAGCGCGCGCGGCTGAAGCCCGCTGCAATCTGGGAGATCGAGCGGGGCCGGGCGTTGACCGGGCTGGAGGTTCACAGGGCCAGCACGAGACGCTCGGCGTGGTTTCAAACGGCGGCGGCCCTGTTCGAGCAATACGATGCGCTTGTCTGGCCGACGGCGCAGGTCTGGCCCTTTCCCACGACCACCGAATGGCCGACCGAGATCGCCGGGGTCGAGATGGATACCTATCATCGTTGGATGGAATTGATGATCCCGGCCAGCCTGCCCGGTTTGCCGGCAGTGTCGGTACCCGCCGGATTCGGGCCCCAAGGCTTGCCGATGGGGCTGCAGATCGTCGGGCGACGCGGCGACGACCGGGGCGTTCTGGAGATCGCCGAGGCCTACCACCTTGCAACGGACTGGCCGGGGGAACGGCCGCCACCCATGAGCTGACGCCGAAAGTTGAAAGCGATTTGCATCTTTGCCCGGCAACCGGGTTTCGCTAGGCTGAGGCAGGAAGAGAGGAAAACGCCATGGAGGAAAGCAGGCCGCTCGGTGTGCCCGAGCTCGGCGCGGTCGACATGTCCATGCTGGCCGAGGCGCTGCGCCGAGGATGGGCGGACATGCGCCAAGCCCCGTTATATGCCGTCGTCTTTGCCGGGGTCTACGTCGCGATCGGATGGCTGATGGTGGCTGTCACCTGGTTGAGCGGACAGACATACTGGCTGGTTTTCGCCGCGGTGGGGTTCCCGCTTTTCGGACCGTTCGCGGCAGTGGGGTTCTACGAGGTCAGTCACCGCCTGGAGCAGGGCCGGCCGCTCTTGCCGGGGGCGATATTCGGGGTGGTCGCGCATCAGCGCCGACGGCAATTGCCGTCGATCAGTGCCGTGATCATCGTGATGTTCCTTTTCTGGTTCTTCCTCGCACACACGATATTCGCGTTGTTCCTCGGTTTTTCGACGATGACGAACGTCTCGACGTCCTACGAGATCTATTTGACGTGGGAGGGGCTGAGCATGCTTGCCTTCGGGACGGCTGTGGGCGCGGCTTTCGCGCTGCTGCTTTACATGATCACGGTCATCTCGCTGCCGCTTCTGCTGGACCGGGAAGTGGATTTCGTGACCGCGATGATCACGAGCTTTCAGACCGTTCAGGAAAATCCGGGGCCGATGCTGGCCTGGGCCGTATTCATCGCGGTCGTGACCTTTGTCGCGCTGCTGCCGGGTTTTCTCGGACTTTTCATCGTATTGCCCTTGCTGGGACACGCGACGTGGCATCTTTACAGGCTGATTTGCGCGGCCGGCGAGGTTTAGACACCCGGCAGGCTTGCGTGCTTGTCTCAGGGTTGCTATCTGCACCTGAACGGAAAAAACCCGATCAATTTGATCGGATACCCGAGAGGCAGCGGTGGAGCCAGCAACCCCGAGACTCGAGATTCACAACCTCGTGCGCCGTTATGACGGGCGCGTGGTCGTGGACGACGTATCGCTCAAGGTCATGCCGGGTCAGGTGACCTGCCTGCTGGGGCCGTCCGGTTGTGGCAAGTCAACGACACTGCGCATGATCGCGGGTGTCGAGATGCAGGATGCCGGAGAAATCCGGGTGGATGGCGAGCTGGTATGTGACACCGTATTCCGCGTGCCGCCCGAGCGGCGCCATATCGGGCTGATGTTCCAGGATTTCGCGCTGTTCCCGCATTTGCGCGTGCGCGAAAACGTGGCGTTCGGCCTCAGCGGTGACAAGTCCGAGATTGGCCGCCGGGTCGAGGAACTGCTGGCGAGGGTCGGCATGGGCGGGTATCTTGACAGTTATCCGCATGAATTGTCGGGCGGCGAGCAGCAGCGGGTCGCGTTGGCGCGGGCGCTTGCGCCGAGGCCGTCCATCATGCTGATGGACGAGCCTTTCTCCGGGCTCGACAATCGCCTGCGCGATGGTATCCGCGATGAAACGCTGGATATCCTGCGTGAACAGGATACCGCCGTGCTGCTGGTCACGCACGAGCCGGAGGAAGCGATGCGGATGGCCGACGAGATCGCGCTGATGCGGGACGGCCGGATCGTGCAACAGGGCGCACCATACAATATCTACAATGCGCCGGTGGATCGCGATGCAGTGGCGTTTTTCAGCGATATCAACGTCATCCGGGGACGGGTCGAGGGATCGCTCGTGCAGACGGCGTTCGGCCAGTTCCTTGCGCCCGGGGTGCACGAGGGCAATGAGGTGGATATCGTGATCCGCCCGCAGCATGTGAAGATAGACTTCGATCGGAATGGTCGCGGGCCGGGCTCCACCATCGAGCATGGCACGCCCGCGCGTGGCGTGGTTGAGCGGGCGCGCTTCATCGGCAGCGAGAGCCTCGTGGAATTCCGGATGGATCATGACGGGTCGTTGATGAAGGCGACGGTTCCCAACGTTTTTCTGCCGGCGCCGGGCAAGCCGTTGTGGCTGATGATCCGGCGCGACCGCTGCTTTGTCTTCTCCGTGGCTGACGCACCTCACTGAACCGGCGGCGAGTTGCGGTCTTGTCGACGGTCGCTTGAAAATCCGGCGGTCAGTGCCGTGTCTTTGACCGCGGTCGCAGAAACGGAAATATCATCGCTGCCGGCGTGATATGCGCTCCGTGACACTTCGGCTTGCGCAACCGCCTAGTCGGCTCAAAGCAAGTGGCCGGACTTGCGCGCCTTTGTTGCAAGATAGGCGCGGTTATGGGCGGTTTCCCCAACCTTGAGCGGCACGCGTTCTGCCACGTGGATCCCCGATTTCTCCATCATCGCGATCTTGGCGGGGTTGTTCGTCAGCAGCCGCACTGAGGAGAACCCCATGGTCTCCAGTAGTGCGGCGCCGATGCGGAAATCGCGCTCGTCATCCTCGAAGCCGAGACGGTGATTGGCCTCGACAGTGTCGAAGCCCTGATCCTGAAGGGAATAGGCACGCATTTTGTTCGCGAGGCCGATCCCGCGCCCTTCCTGGTTGAGATAGAGCAGAACGCCTGCGCCTTCGGCGCCCATCTGTGCCAATGCGCCCCGTAGCTGCGGCCCGCAATCGCACTTGAGCGAGCCCATGAGATCACCCGTGAAACAGGCGGAGTGCAGCCGGGTCAACACGGGCGCGTCGCGCGATGGTTGGCCGATTTCTATGGCGTAATGTTCCTCTGCGCCATCTTCCGGGCGGAATATGTGGAGCCGCCCGGCCTCGGACACCTCCAGGGGCAGGCGTGCCGCTGTCACGGGGTGCAGTGGGCTGGCAGCCTCCAAAAGCGGTGCGGCACGCGTCTGGTCGATCACCGTCAACCCGTTGGTGGCGGCGAAACCGGGGGCATCGGCGAGCGGCAGCACAAGCACGGCCGGTAAAAGGCGGGCTGTCTTGGCAAGGTGCAGCGCAAGCCTGTGGAGCGTGGCGTCGCCGTCCCTTTGGGCCACGAGCGGTCCTTTCATCGGCTGCCTGAGGTCGTTTGCCGGGTCGGCAACGCCGCAAAGCCACGGAAGGGTCGCGTCGGGTGGCAACTCGACACGGGCCAGATCACCATCGTAGGAGCGCGCCTTGAGCGTTTCGGCCCGGCGCGCGGTAATGGCGAGAACAGGTCGGCCGCCAAGGGCAAGAACATCCGCAAGGCGCTGCGTATCGAGTGTTTCCGCTGCCAGCGTGAGCGCGCCGCCGGTTGGCGAGGTCAGCGCCACGGGTACCCCCATGCGCAGGTCGGCGCGGGCGCGGGCGAGCATTTCGGTGATATCAGGTGCGAAACTCATGTTATGCCGGATATAGCTTTATTTCCGCGCTTTACAGCCCTTTGTAACGCATTGAAACAATCGCTCGCACGTGGACACTTGGGCGTGAAGGGGCTGTTGCATGGCTTGCTCTCGGCATCCGGCGGTCACATTGTCCGGGCAAACGCATCCGGGAGGGTAAAATGGGACAACTCAAGAAAATTCTGCTTGTAGATGATGATGACGATCTGCGCGAGGCGCTGAGCGAACAACTCGTCATGACCGAGGATTTCGACGTTTTCGAAGCCGCCAACGGCAGCGAGGCGATGGCGCGGGCAAAGGACGGTGTCTATGACCTCGTGATCCTCGATGTCGGCTTGCCCGACACGGATGGGCGGGAACTTTGCCGGCTGATGCGCAAGCAGGGCGTCAAGGCGCCTATCGTGATGCTGACCGGACATGACAGTGACGCCGATACCATCCTAGGTCTGGATGCCGGCGCAAATGATTATGTCAGCAAGCCTTTCAAGTTTCCTGTTCTGCTGGCACGTATCCGGGCGCAGTTGCGTCAGCACGAACAATCGGAGGACGCGGTTTTTCAACTGGGGCCGTATACATTCAAACCCGCGATGAAGGTCCTCGAGGGTGACGACAAGCGGAAGATCCGCTTGACCGAAAAAGAAACGAATATCCTAAAGTTTCTTTATCGCTCGACGGAGGGTGTCGTCGCGCGCGATGTTCTCCTCCACGAGGTCTGGGGCTACAATGCGGGCGTGACGACACACACGCTTGAGACGCATATTTACAGGCTGCGGCAAAAGATCGAACCCGATCCGTCGAACGCGCGGCTTCTGGTGACGGAAACGGGCGGGTACAGGTTGCTTGCCTGAGGCATCCTACCAATGGTTGATTCAGGTCAATGCCCCGTTTCGGGCTTACCGGTAGTTTTGACGAGGTCCCGTTGCATGTGCGGGTAGATCACGTGCCTCCCTGTTGGACTGGCCCCGGCGTCGCGCCGGGGCTTTTTTGTCTCGGGGTTGGCAAGGCCAGCAGGTTGCTTGCCAATAACCGTGGCTTGGGTCCCTGACGCCGCGAGCGCAAGTTTGACCCGCCGTGGCGATCCGAGGGCGGCACGTGATTTGCCGCGTTCTTGCCCCGCGGTACTGGACGCTGCCACGCATCGCCAGTAGGTCTGCCGCCGGAAAACAAAAGGTGTCTCAACATGTCCATCACCCTTGCAACGTGGAACATAAATTCGGTTCGACTGCGCGCGCCACTTGTCTGCAAGCTCTTGCAGGAGGAAGCCCCGGACATCGTCTGCTTGCAGGAGTGCAAGAGCCCGGTCGACAAGATTCCCGCCGGGATGTTCGAGCCTTATGGCTACCGCTACATGGTTGCGCGCGGTCAGAAGGGCTATAACGGCGTCGCGATCTTGTCGAAGTTGCCGCTGGAAGATGCAGGTGATATGGATTTTGCTGGGCTGGGGCACGCGCGGCACGTGGCGGCGCGGCTTGAGAACGGCGTGGTGATTCACAATTTCTACGTCCCGGCGGGGGGCGACAAGCCCGATCGCGAGGTCAACGAGAAGTTCGGCCAGAAGCTGGATTACTTGACCGAGATGCGGGACTGGTTCCGTGACGGGCGGCCGGAAAAGTCGATTCTGGTCGGCGATCTGAACATCGCGCCGCGCGAAGACGATGTTTGGTCCCACAAGCAGCTTCTGAGAGTCGTTAGCCACACCCCGATGGAGGTGGCCCATCTGGGCGATGCGCAGGAGGCGGGGGGATGGACGGACGTGACCCGTGCGGATATCCCGGATGGCCAGCTTTACAGCTGGTGGTCGTATCGCTCACCCGATTGGGACGCTGCCGACAAGGGCCGGCGACTTGATCACGTCTGGGCCAGCTCCGATCTGAAGAACGCCGCACATTCCAGCCGGGTATTGCGCGCGGCGCGGGGTTGGGAAAAGCCCAGCGACCACGCGCCCGTTTTCGCGACATTCGACTTTTGATTTCGACGTTCGGGATGCGGACCGGCCTTCGACTGAGGCGACGCCATGCCGGCCCGCCGCAGGGTACGAAATGTATCGCCTCTTGCAACATGCCTTCTGCTGGGCCATGTAAACGCCAAGTCGCAAGAGAACCCATTCCGGAGTGCCGCAAATGCTTGAACTTGGTGGCCAGACACCTGCTGCAACTGATCTGATCAAGGACGTGTCCGAGGCTGATTTCATGGCCGAAGTCGTCGAGGCCAGCCAGAACGTGCCGGTCATCGTCGACTTCTGGGCCCCTTGGTGCGGGCCTTGCAAAACGCTTGGTCCGGCGTTGGAGGAGGCCGTGAAGAAGGCCGGCGGCGCCGTCAGGATGGCCAAGGTCAATGTTGACGAGAACCAGATGATCGCCGGGCAGTTGCGGGTGCAGTCCATTCCCACTGTCTATGCCTTCTGGAAGGGTCAGCCCGTGGATGGGTTTCAAGGTGCCATCGCGCCGTCCGAGATCGACGGGTTCGTCAACCGCGTGATCGAGGCGGCGGGCGGTTCCGCCGGTGGTCAGGCGGGTGGTAGCCTCGACGAGGCGGTGACCGCTGCCGAGGAGATGCTTGCACAGGGGGCGGCAACGGACGCTGCGCAGACCTTCGCGGCGATCCTGCAGGAGGACCCGAAGAACGCCGCCGCCTATGCGGGAATGGCCAAGGCCCATATTGCGATGGATGATCTGGAGCAGGCCGAGGCGATCATAAACGGTGCGCCGGCCGATATTTCGGAGGCGCCGGAACTGGAAGCCGCGCATGCGCAGCTTGAACTGGCGCGTCAGGCAGCCAACACGGGGCCGGTCGGCGAATTGCGCGCCAAGGTCGAGGCGGATCCCGATGATCATCAGGCGCGCTTCGATCTGGCATTGGCGTTGAGCGGGGCCGGAGAAACGGAGGAAGCCGTTGACCAGCTGCTCGAGCTTTTCAGGCGCGACCGCGAGTGGAACGACGGCGCCGCCAAGGAGCAGCTGTTCACGATTTTCGATGCGCTTAAGCCGAACGACCCGGTGGTTCTGAACGGGCGGCGGAAATTGAGCTCGATGATATTTGCCTGAGCCGCTATGCGGCCTAGGTCAAACCTATGATTAACCAAGCCGATCTGCCCGACACCATCCCGATTTTCCCATTGCCGGGCGCGTTGTTGCTGCCGCGGTCAAGATTGCCGTTGCACCTGTTCGAGCCGCGGTACCTTGCCATGCTGGACGATGCCCTCAAGACGAGCGAGCGCTTGGTCGGCATGATCCAGCCCAACGAGGTGCCGGGCCGAGGCGGCAACGGGCTTCATTCCATCGGGTGTGTCGGACGGGTCACCCAGTTCTCCGAGACCGAAGATAGCCGCTACATGATCACCCTGACGGGAATATCGCGGTTCCGCCTTGTCGAGGAAGTAAATGGTTTCACGCCGTATCGACGCGCGAAGGTGTCGTGGAACGGATTCGAACGCGATCTGGGCCCGCCGGATGCGGACCCGCGCTTCGACCGGGCTGGTTTCCTGAAGCTTCTGGAACGGTATTTCCAGATCAGGGAACTGGAAACCGACTGGGACTCTCTGAAAGAAGCCGATGACGAACTTCTTGTGAATTCTCTGGCCATGTTGCTGGGTTTTGAACCTGAGGACAAGCAGGCATTGCTGGAGGCGCCGTCGCTCAGCACGCGGCGGGAGACATTGGTGACACTGCTAGAATTCGCTCTTCGCGGGGGCGATAACGACGAGATGATCCAATGAGTGACCCATCACACGATGACCGGGTCGCGGATGCAGAACAGGACCAAGCCGCGCCGGCCTTCGATCGCCGCATGCTCGAGGCGCTTGTCTGTCCGCAGACGCAACGCGGGCTGGAATATGATGCCGACGCGCAGGAATTGATCAGCCGGTCGGCCCATCTGGCTTTTCCAATTCGCCACGGCATTCCCGTGATGCTTGTCGACGAGGCTCGGCCGCTAGATGATTGACTGCCGTCAATCAGCACGTGAAGCTTTAACCTTGAAATTGACGGTTACGGAAAATCCGAGGGTGCTTGGGTCCTTGGTGTCCATGCCTATTCCGAAATCGCGCCTGTCTACGGTGACACTGCCTTCGGCGGTAGCCATCTGATCTTTGATGTCTAGCGTGAAAGTCAGGTCCAGCGGTATCGACCGATCCTTGATCGTCAGCGACCCCCGTGCGACGTGCTTTTTTTCACCCGAGAAGATGTCGCCCGTGAATGTCGCCGTGGGGTGCGACTCGGCGGCGAGGAAATCGGCGCCCATCGCCTGGTCCGTGACCGAGCCCAACTCGAGAGACGGGACCGCAATGGTGACGGTGACGTCACCGTGTCGGCCATTGCTGTCCGGCGATTCCGCATAGGTGATGTCGGCCGTCCATTCATTGAACTGCCCTGTGACCGTCGAGCCCATTTGCATGACTTCGATCGTTAGCGTGCCGCTTTGAACCTTCCAGTCGCTTTCGACGGCTTGGAGGCGTGTCGAGCGCAGTGTTTGTTCCGGCGGGGCGAACCATCCGAGCATGGCGCCGCCTCCAAGAGCCGCGGCCCAGATCGCAAGTGCCGTCAAAAACGGGAGTACATGGTTCGGTTGCCGGTCCGATGGCATGCCATCGAGACGGCCGGGCAGCATCCGCCGCAACGTCGCGTCGCCGTCAACAAAATGATGCTTCATCGCACCCGCGATATGCAGGGTTATCGCACCCAGAAGGACCCATTGCAGGATGTAATGCAACGCTGCGGCCACCTCCGACACCATCTGGTTTCGCGGTACGAATGGCAGCGTCTGACCGAACGGCCACCATATCGGCGCGAAGCCTGTGGTTGCGGCATGGTGCACCCAGCCTGTCAGGGGGACGGCCAAAAGCGAGCCGTACAGCAGCCAGTGCACGGTCTCGGCAGCCCACGCCTCAAGCGTGTTGTCGCCATTCAGAAGCCCGGGCTTGCGCTGGCCGAAAGCCCAAAGAATCCGCGCTAGCGCAACGAGAAAGATCGTAACGCCGATGGTTTTGTGAAGCGAGAACAGGAGCGCGGCACGGTCGACTGTCGATTGTGACACATCCGTGGACGCGTCGGATATCTGGTGTGCGAGGTCGCTGGCAATCAGACCCAATGGAAAAGCCGTAAAAATCAGCAACGCCGTGAGCCAATGGAACAGCTTTGTGATCGCCCCGTAAGAGGCGGCGGTGTTGGTAATTGCCATACAGCTTTTTCCTTGAGTTGCCACCGCAATTTTTAGAGCTATTCCGGCAGGACTCAAGCCGAGTGCGTGCACGCTGGGTGTGCAGCGGTGCGAAGGCCAGTTGCCTTGGGCCGCGTGGCAGGCTATCGGAACACTGCTAAAGCCACAGGCGCGGAGGGGGACACTCCAAATGACACGAGCATTCGTTTTTCCCGGCCAGGGAGCACAGACAGTTGGAATGGGCCGGGCAATGGCGGAAACCTATCCGGCGGCGCGGGCCGTGTTCGACGAGGTCGATGCCGCGCTCGGCGAAAATTTGAGCGCGCTGATCTGGGATGGCGCGCAAGACGAGCTGACACTGACGCAGAACGCACAGCCGGCGCTGATGGCGACATCGCTTGCGGCGATGCGCGCCCTCGAGGCCGAGGGTGTTGAAATCGACGCGGCATCATTGGTCGCCGGGCATTCTCTTGGCGAGTATTCGGCCCTTGCTGCTGCTGGCGCGCTTGACGTGGGAGATTGCGCGCGCCTGTTGCGGACGCGTGGCGAAGCCATGCAGAAGGCCGTCCCGGTCGGTGAGGGCGCGATGGCCGCGATCTTGGGACTCGATTTGGAAATCGTCGGCGAGATCGCGGCAAAAGCGGCCGAGAGTGAGGTTTGCGCCGCGGCCAATGACAACGACCCGGGGCAGGTCGTGGTGTCCGGTCATCGGGCGGCCGTTGAGCGCGCCGTCGCGCTTGCCAAGGAGCGGGGCGCAAAACGCGCCATGTTGTTGCCGGTGAGCGCGCCGTTTCACTGTGCGCTAATGCAGCCCGCTGCCGAAGCGATGGAGGCGGCGCTTTCCGAGGTGAAGATCACGACACCCAAAGTGCCGTTGGTAAGTAACGTTCTCGCCGAGGCGGTAAGTGACCCTGACGAGATCCGCCGGCTGCTCGTCGCGCAGGTCACGGGCGCGGTCAGGTGGCGGGAATCGGTGCTTTACATGGCCAGACAAGGCGTGACCGAGAGCTGGGAACTCGGCGCGGGCAAGGCCCTGAGCGGCATGATCCGTCGCATAGCGCGGGATATTGTCGTGAAATCCGTCAGTACGCCCGACGACGTGGTCAAGGCGGCAGGCGAATCGGACAGTTAGGCCGACGCAGAAATATTATATTTTCCGGGCATCGGGGGGTTGAACGACACGCCCGGATAGAAAGGATGCACAACATGTTTGATCTGACGGGAAAGACGGCCCTGGTAACAGGCGCTTCCGGCGGTATCGGTGGGGCGATCGCGAGGACCTTGCACGAGGCGGGTGCGGCCGTGGGGCTGAGCGGCACCCGAACGGCGCCGCTGGAGGAGCTTGCCGCCGAGCTGGGTGACCGGTCTCACGTATTGCCCTGCGATCTGGGCGATGGCGCGGCCGTTGATGAATTGCCCAAGCGCGCGGCAGAGGTGATGGGCGGGCCTGACATCCTCGTCAACAATGCCGGGATAACGCGTGATCAGGTTTTCATGCGTATGTCCGACGACGATTGGCAGAGCGTGATCGATGTCAACCTGACCGCCACGATGCGCCTGTGCAGAGGCGTCATGCGGCCTATGATGAAAGCACGCTGGGGCCGGATCATCAACATCAGTTCGATCGTGGGCGCGACTGGCAATCCGGGGCAAGTCAACTACGCCGCCGCCAAGGCGGGGGTTGTCGGCATGACGAAATCAATCGCGGCCGAGGTGGCCACACGCGGGATCACGGCAAACGCGGTTGCCCCGGGTTTCATTGCCACCGCGATGACGGACAACCTGACTGACGACCAGAAAGACCGGATCAACGCGCAAATTCCTGCGGCGCGGATGGGCACCCCGGATGATGTTGCCGCTGCGGTGCTGTATCTCGCCAGCCCGGCGGCGAATTACGTGACGGGGGCCACGCTGCACGTCAATGGCGGTATGGCGATGTTGTGAAGGCGCACGTATGGTGCTGGCGGGCAGCAAGCCGGTCATGTCGGGTCTCGTCGAACATCTAGGCGCGAACGCACCGCGCGGCCTGCACGCAGGGCGCGCTGGCAGGCATATCAGGGTCGGGAAGTTCCCGGTCTTGACAGCAAATTACCGGGTTACAGTCGCCCGCAATGTGCCGGCTCGATCCGATGTCGAGCGCCGTTGCTGTCCCGGCCGGAAAACGTTTGCCAACGCCGCGCCATGTGCTATAGGCGGCGCTGATCGGCCGGGGCACCCCGGTTGCCCGCAGATACGGGGCATCAGAGAGCCGCCCGGAGGGGCAAAACCAAACCGCTTCCCGGCGGATGCAGGGGCGGACAAGCAGGCGGGGACGCCTGAGGAAACATGAGGATTATGACATGAGCGATATCGCAGACCGCGTGAAGAAGATCGTAGTGGAGCACCTGGGTGTCGAGGAAGACAAAGTGTCGGAAAAAGCGTCGTTCATTGACGATCTGGGTGCCGACAGTCTGGACACGGTCGAGCTTGTCATGGCCTTCGAGGAGGAGTTCGGCATCGAGATCCCCGACGATGCAGCAGAGAATATCCAGACGTTCGGCGACGCGGTGGAGTTCATCAACAAGGCGTCCTGATACGGTGGCAGTTCTGTCTTGGTGATACGAGGCCCCGCCGGACCGGCGGGGCCGTTTGTGATTCCGGCAGGGTTTGGCGCGGCGTTAAAGGGCATCATCATGACGATTTGGGACTACCGGGAATCAGCGATACAATGCACCCTGTACTGGCCCGGAAATTACCGGGGCCGGATCGAACGAAAGGCGCGGCTGTCATGATGATCTTCCCCACCCTTGAGCTATATAATGGCAAATGCGTGTCACTGACGCGTGGCCGGCTTGCAGAACCCGTGATCTGGCATGTCGATCCAGTCGAGACCGCCCGTGGTTTCGCCGAGGCGGGCGCACAGTGGATGCACGTGACCGATGTCAATGCGCTGGCAGGCGAGGGCACTAACAACGACTTGCTGGCCGAGATCATTCGTGCCGCCGGCATACCTGTGCAGCTCGGGGGGGGCTTTCGTTCGCGCGATGCGGTTGAGAACTGGATCGACCAGGGTGCCGGGCGGATCGTTATCGGAACCATGGCCGCGCATGACCCCGATCTTGTGGCGGAACTTGCCAAGTTGCACCCCGACCAGATCGTGCTTGCCGTCGATGTGTTTCAGGGCGCGGTCATGACCGAAGGCTGGCGCACCCGGAGCGCCTTTGCCGCCGAGGATTATGTGAAAGCCTTTGACGGAACACCGCTGGCGGGTATCATCGTGACGGATATCGATGCCGATATCGAGGATGGCGACGGCACGCTGGGCGTGATCTCGAGTGTCGCGTCGGCGACACGCCTGCCGGTGTTCGCAAGAGGAACGGTTCGTTCTCTCGATGATGTCGCGCGGCTCAAGTACGTGCCCAATATCGCCGGAACGCTGATCGGGCGGGCCTTGCTGGCGAAGAACGTGGATCTTGCCGAAGCGCTTGCGGTCGCCGAGGCAACACCAGAGCCAACGGCCGAGTTCCAGTAACCGCTGCTCTACGCAGGCAACCCCATGCTTGGTAACAGCGCTGTGCTCTTGCCCCCCGGGGGCAAGGCAGGGTAAGAGCGGCGGACGAGGAAGAACTGAAAGGGCAGCAACATGCGTCGTGTCGTCGTCACGGGTCTGGGCCTGGTCACACCGCTTGCGTCGGGGGTTGAGAAAAGCTGGAAGCGCCTGCTCGATGGTCAGTCCGGCGCCGGACCGATCACGCGCTTTGACCCGGTGAACGTTCAGACCAAGTACGCCTGCGAGGTCCCGTTGGGCGATGGCGAGGATGGCACGTTCAATGCTGATCACCACATGGCTCCCAAGGAGCGCCGCAAGGTTGATGATTTCATCCTGTACGGTCTTGCCGCGGCCGATCAGGCTGTTGCCGATGCGGGCTGGACTCCGGAAGATGAGGAAAGCCTCCTGCGGACCGGCGTTCTGATCGGTTCGGGGATCGGCGGCCTGCGCTCGATCGAGGAAACGACCCTGACCATTCGCGACAAGGGCGTCAGGCGCGTATCACCCTTTTTCATCCCCGGTGCCCTGATAAACCTGACCAGCGGCCAGGTCGGCATACGCTATGGGTTCAAGGGGCCGAACCACTCGGTCGTGACCGCCTGCTCGACGGGCGCTCATGCAATCGGTGACGCGGCCCGGCTGATCAAGTACGGCGACGCCGAGGTTATGGTTGCGGGCGGGGCCGAAGCCGCGATCTGCGAAATCGGGATCGCCGGTTTCAATGCCTGCAAGGCACTTTCCATTAAGTGGAGCGATAATCCGGAGGCCGCCAGCCGCCCCTATGACGAGGCACGTGACGGTTTTGTCATGGGCGAGGGCGCCGGGGTCGTCGTGCTTGAGGAATACGAACATGCCAAGGCGCGGGGCGCGAAAATCTACGCCGAGGTTCTCGGGTATGGTCTGAGTGGCGACGCCTACCATATCACGGCCCCGAGCGAGGATGGCGACGGCGGCTTCCGGGCGATGCAGGCTGCCCTGCGTGATGCCGGGCTTGCGCCGTCCGAGGTTGATTACATCAATGCGCACGGCACCTCGACGATGGCCGATACGATCGAATTGCAGGCCGTCGAGCGCCTTATGGGCGAGGCGGCCGACAAGGCCACGATGAGTTCGACGAAATCCGCAACGGGGCATTTGCTGGGCGCCGCGGGTGCCATCGAGGGGATATTCTCGATCCTCTCAATTCGCGATCAGGTCGTGCCGCCAACCATCAATCTTGATGATCCGGCGGTGGAAACGCCGCTGGACCTTGCCCCCAATGCGAGGCGTGAGCGTGAGGTCAATGTCGCCCTTTCGAACAGTTTCGGCTTCGGGGGTACGAACGCGTCGGTCTGTTTCGGGAAACCGCGCTGATGTGGCGACATATCGCCTCGAACGCGCTGACACTTCTTGCCGTCGTGATCTTCCTGCTCGGCGGCGTGATCCTTTGGGGGCAGCGCGAGTACAATGCGGCCGGGCCGCTGGACGAGGCGATCTGCTTGCGCGTGCCCCCGGGTAGCACAATGCGCGGCGTGTCCCGTGACCTGCTGGCTGACGGAGCGATAACGAGCGCACCGATCTTTCGTATCGCAGCCGACTATACTGACCGGGACCGCGCCTTGAAGGCCGGCAGCTGGTTGATCCCGCAGCGCGCCAGCATGAGCGAGATCACGGACATCATCACGCGTGGCGGGGCCAGCACCTGCGGCACAGAGGTTGTGTTCCGCATAGGCGTGGCCAGTACCGGCGTGCAGGTGCGCGAGCTGGACCCGGCGACAAGTGCCTATGTCGAAACAGCGGATTTCGACCTTGCCGCCGCGGACATTCCCCCCAGTTATGAAACGGTTCGCGAGAAGCGTGATACACGCTACCGAATTGCCGTCGCTGAAGGCGTGACAAGCTGGCAGATCGTCGATGCGCTTCGCAAGCTCGATGTTCTGCAGGGGCCGATTACGGACATTCCACCGGAGGGCATGCTGGCCCCTGACAGCTACGAAGTTCCGGACGGCGCCGAGCGCGTTGAGTTGCTGGCGGAGATGAAGGCGCGGCAAGAGGAACGTATCGCCGGGGCATGGCGTGATCGCGATGAAGACCTGCCGCTGGAGACCTCCGAGGACGCTTTGATCCTTGCCTCGATCATCGAGAAGGAAACAGGTGTCGCCGCTGAAAGGCGCCAGGTCGCCAGCGTTTTCGTAAATCGGCTTCGCCGGGGGATGCGTCTGCAGACCGATCCAACCGTCATCTACGGTATCACCGAGGGTGAAGGCGTGCTTGGGCGCGGGTTGCGTCAGAGCGAACTGCGCCGGGCGACACCATGGAACACGTACGTGATCGAAGGACTGCCGCCGACACCGATCGCGAATCCCGGCCGGGAAAGTCTCAAAGCGGCGGTTAATCCTGATGAAACCGATTATGTTTTCTTTGTCGCTGATGGCACCGGCGGGCATGCCTTTGCCGAAACCTTGGCCGAGCATAACCGCAACGTGGCGCGCTGGCGTGAGATCGAGGCGGAGCGACGGTCGGATTGAGACGCGTGGGATATCATCCATGACGTGAAACGCGCCGGTGTGAGGGTTAAAAAAGTCTCACAATCGCGCACGGTTACACGGTGCCGTCAAGCCAATCGAACTTGACGCATCGTACGGTTTCACCTATAAGTTGTGGCATGCTGGAAAAATGGGTGAGCGGCTCCGGGCGATGGTCCGGGGCCGCTTTTCGTTTGTTCGCGCGGGGGCAGACACAACGCATGAGGCATGAGCACGCATGGTTTTGATCACGTCCGAGGAAAACCCGACAAGGTTGACGACCTCGATCGATGCGCTGGCCCGTCAATTGGCGGAAATGCGCGAGGAGCTCGAAGAGCGGTACAAACAGATCAGGGCAGGGAATTTCAGCGGACTGGAGGACTCGAAGACGGCCGTTGCCGATATCCGTCAATGGCTGCGCATCGCATTGGAAGCGGAGGTACAGCTTGAAAAACGCAGGAAACAGGAACAAGGCCTCGCAGGGGGATACGGGATCGATTTCGACGCAGCGCGGGCTGAAGTCGGGTGCCGCCTGGATCGTCTCAGAAGGTCAAGATGCCCAGGACGCGTTCATCGAAGGGTTGAGTGAGGGGGAATTGCTGGCGCTGCCTTACCTTTTTGAATTCTGGGCGCTGGATCACCAACTGCCGCCGGATAATGATTGGAAGACTTGGATCATCATGGGGGGCCGCGGCGCGGGCAAGACCCGCGCAGGTGCCGAATGGGTCCGCGCGCAAGTCGAGGGCGCGCGACCGCTGGACCCGGGTAAATGCCAGCGCATCGCGCTGGTTGGCGAGACCATCGACCAAGTCAGGGAAGTGATGGTTTTCGGCGAAAGCGGGATCATGGCCTGTACGCCGCCGGACCGGCGGCCCGAATGGCAGGCGGGACGCAAAAGGCTGCTCTGGCCGAATGGAGCGGTTGCGCAGGTTTTCTCTGCGCATGATCCCGAGGGCCTTCGCGGCCCGCAATTCGATGGGGCGTGGGTCGATGAACTTGCCAAGTGGAAACGCGCGCGAGAGACATGGGACATGCTGCAGTTCGGGCTGAGGCTTGGTGACGATCCACGCTGCTGTGTCACCACGACCCCGCGCAACGTGGGAGTGCTCAAGGACCTGCTCGGACGTGCTTCTACTGTTGTGACGAGTGCCCCGACGGAGGCCAATTCCGCCTATCTGGCGCAATCCTTCTTGGACGAGGTGCGCGCGCGCTATGCCGGCACGCGGTTGGGACGGCAGGAACTGGACGGTGTTCTGATCGACGAGGCGGACGGCGCCCTATGGACGCCCAAGGGGCTGGAAGCGGCGTCCGTGACCGACGTGCCGTCGCTTGACCGCGTCGTCGTGGCACTGGACCCGCCCGTGACAGGTAACGCGGCGTCCGATGAATGCGGGATCGTGGTGGCTGGCGCCGTCACACGTGGCGCCGTTCAGGATTGGCGCGCATTCGTTCTGGCCGATGAAAGCGTTGCCGCGGCAACCCCGGCCGCATGGGCCGAGGCAGCCATGCGAGCGATGGAGCGCTTCGGTGCCGAACGGCTGGTCGCCGAAGTCAACCAGGGCGGGGATCTGGTGGAACAGGTGATACGTCAGGTCGATCCGCTTGTGCCGATAAAAACCGTCCATGCCAGTCGCGGCAAGGTAGCGCGGGCTGAACCCGTTGCCGCGCTATACGAACAAGGGCGCGCGCATCATGTCAGGGGGCTTGCCGATCTGGAGGACCAGATGTGCGCGATGACCTCGCAGGGCTATGAAGGAAAGGGAAGCCCGGACCGTGTTGACGCTCTCGTATGGGCCTTGCACGAATTGATCATCGCACCGGCCGCCAGATGGCGCCGACCTCAGGTGCGCGCAATCTGAAAACACGGCACCGGCATGCGCGGTTGATGCCACAATCAGCCGCCCTTCGGATGGCAACACCGTTGTCGCGTCCCGAAACGAAGCCTCAAAAGCAATTCAGTGGACAGCGCTCTGCTTCCGCTCATCGCAGCGCGCGGTCCACTAAAAACTTCGTAAACCTTTGCGGTTGTGATGTGTCCAGACGCGGGGCGCAAGCCCGGCAGGACTGAGGCAGACCCAAGGAGACCCCCAGAAATGATTTTGGACTTCTTCCGGCAGGGCGCGGCGGCCCGCGAAGTGCCAGAGCAGAAGGCGAGTGCCACCGGGCCGGTGATGGCGTGGGCGAGTGCGGGCAGGGTCGCATGGAGCCCGCGCGACACCGTAAGCCTGACGCGTACCGGTTTCGCCGGCAACCCGGTCGGTTTTCGCTGCGTTAAGTTGGTCGCAGAAGCGGCCGCCGCGCTCCCGCTGGTTTTGCAGGACGGGACGCAGCGCTTTTCGGATCATCCCGTTCTTAAGGTTTTCAAAGCGCCGAACCCGGCGCAGGGTCGGGCTGAATTGTTGGAGGCTCTTTATGGCCAGATGCTTCTGACTGGCAATGGGTACCTGGAGGCGGTTGCTGCGAACGAAGGCACCCCCGCTGAACTGCACGTGCTGCGGTCGGACAGGATGAGCGTGGTGCCCGGCGCCGATGGATGGCCGATGGCCTATGAATACAATGTTGGTGGCCGCAAACATCGTTTCGAGATTGGTGCTGGTCCGCCCGTGATCTGTCACCTGAAGAACTTCCACCCGCAGGACGATCACTATGGTTTTTCCCCGCTTCAGGCAGCGGCGCAGGCGTTGGACGTGCACAATGCGGCGTCTCGGTGGTCCAAGGCGTTGCTAGACAACGCGGCGCGTCCGTCCGGTGCGATCGTGTACAAGGGGGCCGAAGGGCAGGGCAGCCTGACGACGGACCAGTACGACCGGCTCGTGGGCGAGATGGAGGCGCACCACCAGGGTGCGCGCAATGCGGGGCGGCCGATGTTGCTGGAAGGTGGCCTTGACTGGAAGCCAATGGGTTTCAGCCCTTCGGACATGGAGTTTCAAAAAACCAAGGAGGCCGCGGCACGCGAGGTCGCGCTGGCCTTCGGCGTGCCGCCGATGCTGCTCGGCATACCGGGAGATGCGACATATGCAAATTATCAGGAGGCCAACCGTGCCTTCTACAGGTTGACGGTGCTGCCTCTGGCGTCACGCGTTGTTGCCAACGTGGCCGGTTGGCTCGCCGCGTTCACGGGCGAGACGCTGGAATTGAAGCCCGATCTGGACCAAGTGCCGGCACTTTCGGCGGAACGTGATGCGCAATGGCGACGTGTGACGAACGCGGATTTCCTGACCATGTCGGAAAAGCGGGTCCTTTTGGGCCTGCCCCCGGTCGAAGAGATTTCCAACGATGAGTGAGGAAGGCCTGCAGGCGCGTTACGGTTTCGAGGCTTTTGACTGTGCGCCGGCACTTCGACTGGAGGCACATGAGCGGGTTTCGCGCCTGCAGCACGACGCGCTGACGCAAAGGCTGGAGAAAATCGAGAAGGCCATGGACCGGCTCGAAAGGCGTCTGTGGCTGGCTGTTTACGGTGTCGTGGCGGCGATCCTGGCGCAGGCTTTTCAGCCGGTTCTTGCGACGTTGCCCTGACCAAGCGCCGGGTCGGAAACCTTGTCCGAACAAGAAGGATGAAACTGATGGAAGCTGATACTGGGCTGGAAACCAAGTTCTGCCAGTTCGACGATAACCCGCTCAGGGTCATCGATGGTGAGGTGATCAAAGGGTATGCCAGCCTTTTCGGGGCCACCGATCAGTGTGGCGATATCGTGGTGCGCGGGGCCTACGGCAGGTCGCTTGCGCAACTTGCTGCCGATGGACGGCGGGTCAAGATGCTCTGGCAGCACGACCCTGCCCAGCCGATCGGGATCTGGGACGAGGTTCGCGAGGATGGGCAGGGTCTCTACGTGAAAGGACGGCTGCTCGAAGGGGTGGACCGCGCGCGGGAGGCGGCAGCCCTGATCGCGGCCGGTGCCATCGACGGGCTGAGTATCGGCTACCGTACCGTTCGTGCCAGCAAGAATGACAAGGGCCGCAGGCTCTTGCAGGAACTGGAGCTGTGGGAAGTTTCGCTGGTGACGTTCCCGATGTTGCCCAGTGCGCGGGTGGGGGGCAAGGGTGCTGCCTGTCTGCATGAAGTGGCGGCGGCCCTGAGAGCCGCGCGCCGGGAAGTGGCGCGGGATGCGCGCCACTAGGATCAAACCAACTAACAGGACATTCGTGATGAGCAAGACCGAGGGTGAGCCCCGGACCGGGGAAGATCTGTCTCCGGTTGCGGACGTGAAATCGGCTGTGACGGACTTCATAGGCGAATTCAAAGGCTTTCGGGCCGACATGCAACAAAGACTTCAAAAGCAGGAAGAAAAGATGACGATGATCGAACACAAATCCACGGTACAGGCGAAACGTCCGTCACTGGCCGCCACACCCGAGCCCAATACGCCGCATCACAAGGCTTTCGATGCCTATCTTCGCACCGGGGATGATGATGGCCTGCGCGGTCTTGAGCTCGAGGGTAAGGCGCTGAACACCGCCGTGGCGGGAGATGGTGGGTATCTGGTCGATCCGCAGACGTCGGAGACGGTCAAGAGCACGCTGAGTGCCACCGCCTCGATCCGGGCCATCGCGAATGTCGTGCAGGTGGAGGCCACGAGTTTCGATGTTCTGGTTGACCACACGGATGTTGGGCATGGCTGGAGTACGGAAACCGGCAGCGTTAATGAGACCAGTACGCCCGTCATAGACCGTATCAGCATTCCGCTGCACGAGTTGAGCGCCCTGCCGAAGGCAAGCCAGCGCTTGCTGGATGACAGCGCCTTCGACGTCGAAACGTGGCTTGCCGGGCGCATCGCCGACAAGTTTGCCCGCGCCGAGGCGGCGGCCTTTGTCAGCGGCGATGGCGCCGACAAGCCGACCGGCTTCCTGACGCATCCGAGTGTCGACAACGATGTCTGGGCATGGGGCAACCTTGGCTACGTGCCGACGGGTGTTGATGGCGATCTTGGCGGTGCCGATCCGATCATCGATCTCGTCTATTCGCTGGGTGCCGCCTACCGCGCGAACGCGACGTTCGTGATGAACTCTAAGACAGCGGGCGCCGTGCGGAAGCTGAAGGATGCCGATGGCCGGTTTCTGTGGTCCGATGGTCTGGCCGCCGGAGAGCCCGCGCGGCTGATGGGATATCCGGTTCTGATCGGAGAGGACATGCCGGACATCGCCAGTGGCGCCGATGCCGTGGCCTTTGGTGATTTTGCCGCCGGCTACACGATTGCCGAGCGGCCCGACCTCCGCGTTCTGCGCGATCCATTCAGCGCGAAGCCTCATGTGCTGTTCTATGCAACCAAGCGGGTTGGCGGAGACGTGAGTGATTTCGCTGCAATCAAGCTGTTGAAGTTCGCCGTCTCGTAAGGGTGGCGGATAGGGCACGGAAGTGTCCAACGCCGCCGTGCCCTGGGCGCGCGCGTGGCCAATATGGTGTTGTCCAGCTGCTCCCCTCCGTGACGAGCAACGCCGGCGACCGCGCGCCCGAACTAACGGAGGGGACGAGATTTTTGGAGTGGCCTCATCATGTTGATCGAAGAAACCGCGGTTCCGTCGGCCGCACTTCCGCTGACCGAATTCAAGGCGCACCTGCGATTGGGAACCGGCTTTTCCGACAGCGATATCCAGGATCCGGTTCTGGAAAACTTTCTGCGTGCCGCGATTGCGGCGGTTGAGGGCCGTACCGGCAAGGTTCTGATTGCAAGAGACTTTGCCTGGTCGCTGAGCGAATGGCGGGATACCGGTGCCCAGACCCTGCCCGTTGCCCCGGTAAATTCGATCATTTCCCTCACCCTGCAGGACCCGCAAGGCGATGACGAGCTGATTTCGCCGGCTTTCTACCGGCTGGAACGCGATACACAGTGTCCGGTCATGCATGCCGTCGGCCCCGGCTTGCCCGCCATCCCCGTCGGCGGGCGCGCCGAGATCGTGTTCACGGCGGGCTATTCGCAGGACTGGGGCGGACTGCCGGGTGATCTGGCTCAGGCCGTCATGCTTCTCGCAGCACATTACCATGCCTATCGCGATGAAACCAAGCTTGGCGACGGGTGCATGCCTTTCGGCGTGTCGAGCTTGATCGAACGGTATCGGAAGGTCCGTTTGCTCGGCGGCGGGTGTGCGTGATGGGGCGCGTTGCACTCAACAGGCACCTGGTGCTGGAAACCCGGCAGCGGGTCGCGGACGGCGCCGGCGGTTTCGTGGAGACCTGGGTCGAGCTGGGACGGCTTTGGGCCGACCTGCGCGCCCGCACTGGGCGGCAGCGCGGGGGCGAGGGGGGCAGTGTGTCCACGACCGGTTACAGCGTGGTGGTGCGGGCGGCACCCTACGGCGCCCCCTCCCGGCCGGTACCCGGACAGAGGTTTCGCGACGGTGCAAGGCTTCTTCGGATCGAAGCCGTGGCGGAACATGACGATGCGGGACGCTTTCTTACCTGTTTCGCGGAAGAAGAGGTGGCGACATGACGTATGCAGTGGGCGCTGCCCTGCAGCAGGCCGTGTATAAGGCCCTTGCTGACAACAGCGCCGTGACGGCACTCGTGGGCGGTTCGGTCTATGATGCGTTGCCGCGCGGGTCTTTACCCGACAGCTATGTGACGCTTGGCCCCGAGGACGTTCGGGCCGGCACGGATCGTACAGGCGCGGGCGCATGGCATCGCCTGACAGTTTCGGTCGTTTCCGGCAAGGCAGGCTTTCATCATGCCAAGAAGATAGCGGCGGCCGTGAGCGACGCGCTGATCGGCGCCGACATGACGCTGGAGCGAGGCCGTTTGACCGGGCTTCATTTTTACCGCGCGCGGGCCAGGCGCGAAGGTACGGGGGATGTGCGCCGCATCGACCTGACCTTTCGGGCACGCGTTGACGACACCCCCTAATTCACTGAAATCGGAGCAAGAAGTATGGCAGTTCAGAACGGCAAGGACCTGCTGGTCAAGATCGACCTGACCGGGGATGGCAATTTCCAGACAGTGGCGGGGCTGCGGGCAACGCGGGTGAGCTTCAACGCCGAAAGCGTGGATGTCACCAGCCTTGAAAGTCAGGGCGGGTGGCGTGAACTGCTCGCCGGGGCCGGCGTTAAATCGGCCGCGATCAGCGGATCGGGCATTTTCCGGGACATGGCCAGCGATGAACGCGTACGGCAAATATTCTTCGATGGCGTAACGCCGGATTTCCAGGTGGTGATCCCCGACTTTGGCACCGTCGAAGGCCCGTTCCAGGTCGCGGCCATCGAATATGCCGGCACGCATGATGGCGAAGCCACTTATGAATTGTCGCTCGCGTCGGCCGGGCGCCTGACATTCACGGCTGTCTGACCCATGGCCAATCCATGGACAGGTGAAGTCGCGTTGGTGATCGACGGTGAGCGGCACGTCCTGAAACTGACGCTCGGAGCGCTGGCAGAACTGGAGGGCAGGTTGGAAACCGGAACGCTCGTCGAGCTCGTGGAACGGTTCGAGAGCGGGGCCTTCTCCAGCCGTGATGTGCTGGCGCTGATCGTGGCCGGCCTGCGCGGTGGCGGGTGGCAGGGACGTATCGCCGACTTGACGACTGCCGAGATCGAGGGCGGCCCGGTTGGCGCCGCGCGAACGGCGGCCGCGTTGCTGGCCCACGCGTTCAATGTGCCGGATGCGCAATGAAGGATGGCTTTGACTGGCCGTCGCTGATGCGCGCGGGAATGCAGGGCTTGCGCCTGACACCGCGCGAATTCTGGGCGCTGACGCCCGCGGAACTGCGGGTCATGCTGGGCCATGGGCGCGGTTCCGCACCATTGGCGCGGCAAAGGCTGGATGAGCTTCTGCAAGCCTATCCTGACAAGATCGGAGCGACGAAAGATGGATGATTTGGACCAGCTCGACGAGCTTGGCGTGGAACTAGCCGAACTGGACGAGACGCTGGAAAACACGGGCGGGATGGCGGCGGCCTTCAACGCCGAGCTGACACGGGTTCGTGGTAGCCTCGAGGAGACCGGCAAGGATGTTCGCACCCTCGAGCGCGGCCTGAGCCGTGGCTTGAAACGCGCGATCAAAGGGGCAGTCATTGACGGTGACAGCCTGTCGGATTCACTGCACGGCTTGGCCAACACGATGATCAACACGGCGTTCAACGCCGCGGTCCGCCCGGTCACAGACCACATGGGCAGCATGGTGGCGCAAGGTCTGGGCGATGCCGTCGGCGGTCTGCTGCCCTTTGAAAAAGGGGCGAGTTTCGCTCAGGGGCGAGTGCAGCCCTTTGCGTCGGGCGGCGTCGTGACGGGGCCCGTTGCCTTTCCGATGCGCGGGGGCACCGGGTTGATGGGCGAGGCCGGGCCGGAGGCGATCATGCCCTTGGCCCGTGGGCCTGATGGCCGCTTGGGTGTTCAATCACGCGGTGGCGGCCATGTCCGCGTGGTGATGAACATCTCCACCCCAGATGTCGAGGGATTTCGTCGCAGCCAGGGACAGGTCGCCGCGCAGCTTGGCCGGGCCATCAGCCGCGGCGATCGTAACCGCTGAAGGATAGGAGGCTCGAATGGATTTTCACGAGGTACGCTTTCCGGCAAGCCTGAGCTTCGGCTCGGTCGGCGGGCCCGAGCGCCTGACCGATGTTGTCACGCTGAGCAACGGGTACGAGGAACGCAACACCCCATGGGCGCATTCGCGCCGGCGCTATGATGCGGGCGTGGCGATGCGTTCGCTGGACGACATCGAAACGCTGATCGCGTTCTTCGAAGCACGCCGCGGGCAACTGTTCGGGTTCCGCTGGAAGGACTGGACCGATTTCAAGTCAGGGGCGGCGCGGGCAGAACCGTCCTATCGCGATCAGGTCATCGCGACAGGCGACGACCGGACAGTCAGTTTCCAACTGGTGAAGAATTACAGGTCCGGCGAACAGACATACCGGCGCCCGATCCGCAAGCCCGTTGCGGGCACGGTCAGGCTGGGCCTGTCCAAGGAAGAACAGAAGGAAGGCGTGCATTACGAAGTCGACCTTGGCACGGGGATCGTGACGTTTGCCCATCCGCCGAACACGGGCGTCGAAATAACCGCCGGTTACGAATTCGACGTTCCCGTGAGGTTCGACACCGACCGAATCCAGACCAGTCTGGCAAGTTTTCAGGCCGGAGATGTTCCAAACGTCCCTGTGGTGGAGATCCGCGCATGAGCGACCTTGATGAGACCCTCAAAACCCATCTGGAAACCGGTATCACCACGACATGTCGATGCTGGGCGGTCACGCGTACCGATGGCCGGATCATGGGCTTCACCGACCACGACCGGGACCTCGCGTTCGATGGCATCACGTTTCAAGCCGGCACGGGGTTGAGCGCGCTGGCCGTACAGCAGACAACCGGCCTGTCGGTTGACAATACGGAAGCTCTCGGGGCGCTGACCGACGCGGCCATCACCGAGGCGGACATAGAGGCGGGCCGTTTCGACGGCGCCGAGATACGCGCGTGGTTGGTCAACTGGCAGGATGTGGCCGCGCGTCACTTGCAGTTTCGTGGCACTATCGGGGAAATAAGGCGCGGCGGCGGTGCCTTCCGGGCGGAGCTGCGCGGCTTGACCGAGAAGCTCAACGTGCCTCTGGGACGCGTTTATCAGAAGCCGTGCAGCGCGGTCCTTGGCGACGGCGCTTGCCGGTTCGATCTCGATACGCCGGGGTACAGTATCGAGCTTCCGGTTCAGCAGGTCGCCGATCGCCGCGTTTTCCGCTTCGACGCGCTGGACGGCTTTACGGACGGATGGTTCCGTCATGGCATGCTGCGGATGAAAAGCGGCGCCGCCGAGAGCTTGCGCGCCCTGATCAAGCGGGATCGGATGGAAGAGCACGCGCGGGTCATCGAACTTTGGCACCCGTTGAGGGCGGCGGTGGTCCCCGGGGACCTGCTGCGGCTGGAAGCCGGGTGCGACAAGCGTTTCGAAACCTGTCGGCTTAAATTCAACAACGCGATCAATCATCAGGGTTTTCCGGATATTCCCGGAGATGACTGGATCATCACGGATCCCGGCAAGACGGGGGCTCTGGATGGCGGGAGCCGCAGGTCATGAGCATCGACGGACATGCGATCGTTCGCGCGGCACGTGGCTGGATCGGGACGCCCTATTGCCATCAAGCGAGCTGCAAGGGCGCCGGAACGGATTGCCTCGGGCTGCTGCGCGGGATCTGGCGCGAGCTCATGGGCGCGGAACCCGAAATGCCGCCCGCCTATTCTATGGACTGGGGTGAGCTGACAGTCGATGAAGTCTTGTGGCGCGCCGCCGCGCGCCATCTGCGAGGAAAAACGCTGACCGCAGAGGCGCCCGGCGACATCCTGCTGTTCCGCATGCGCAGCGGCGCGGTCGCCAAGCATCTTGGCGTTGCGGCCCGGTTGGGTGCCGATGCCAGCTTCATTCACGCTTATTCCGGACACGCGGTGCTGGAAAGCCCGCTGAGCGCGCCGTGGCGTCGCCGCATCGTGGCCCGGTTCGAATTTCCAAGGGAGTGATCGGCAATGGCGACAATTCTTCTCTCCGCGGCCGGAGCGGCGATCGGGGGTACGATGGGCGGTACCGTTCTGGGGCTTTCCTCGGCCGTGGCCGGTCGTTTTGCCGGTGCCGTGATCGGCAGGTCCATTGATCAGCGTCTGCTCGGCCAAGGCTCGGACGTGGTCGAGACGGGGCGGGCGGACCGGTTGCGCCTCACCGGGGCCGGTGAGGGCGACCCCGTCGCGCGGGTGTACGGACGGATGCGGGTCGCCGGCCAGATCATCTGGGCAACCGAGTTTCGCGAAGAAGTGACAGTGCGTGGCGGCAGCGGCAAGGGCGGGCGCTCGGCCGAACCCGAAAGACGCGAGATCACGTACTCGCTCAGCCTAGGCGTCGCGCTTTGCGAGGGCGAGATCACCCATGTCGGCCGCGTATGGGCGGACGGCACGGAGATCGCGCGCGACAGCCTGACCATGCAGGTGTACCGCGGGACCGCGGACCAGACGCCCGACCCCAAGATGGAGGCCGTGGAAGGCGCCGGTCAGGTGCCGGCCTATCGCGGCACGGCCTACGTGGTGATCGAGGATCTCGGGCTCGGGCGGTTCGGCAACCGTGTGCCCCAGCTCACTTTCGAGGTCTGCCGGCCCGCCCAACCGGATCAGGCAGGCGCCGAAATGGATCCCGCGCACGCGGTAACCGGGGTGGCGATGTTGCCCGGCAGTGGCGAATATACCTTGGCCACCACCCCGGTAACGATGGATTTCGGTCCGGGTTCGGGACGGTTCGCGAATGTGAATTCGCCGTCGGGCAAGGCCGATTTCACGACCTCGGTGGAGTCGTTGCTGGGTGAATTGCCACGATGCCGGGGCACGTCCCTGATCGTCAGCTGGTTCGGTGACGATCTGCGCTGCGATCAGGCAACGATCCGGCCCAAGCCGGAACAGCAGGAATTCGAAAGCGCCAACATGCCCTGGGAAGTTTCGGGCGTGACCCGGCAATCGGCGCAGCCCGTCGCACAGGATGCCGAGGGACGGCCGGTGTACGGTGGCACGCCCGCCGATGCTGCCGTGATCGAAGCGATCCTCGGCTTGCAACAGGCCGGGCAGGACGTCATGGTCTATCCGTTCATCCTCATGGAGCAGATGCGCGGCAACGGCTTGCCCGATCCGTGGAGCGACGCCGAGGATCAACCCGTTCTGCCGTGGCGTGGCCGGATCACGACATCGGTCGCGCCGGGCCGGCCGGCAAGCCCGGACGGCACCGCCGCGGCGGTGGCCGAGGTAACGGCGTTTTTCGGGACAGCACGCGCCACCGATTTCTCGATCGTTCCGGTCGACGCCGTCGAGCCCGACGAAACCGAGGAAAGCGACGCCTTGTCGCTACTGAGCTACGGCGGCGTGACCAAGCGCAGTCCCGTGTCGTACCACGGGCCGGAGGAATGGAGCTATCGCCGGTTCATCCTCCATCAGGCGGCACTTTGCGCTGCGGCAGGGGGCGTGGAAAGCTTCTGCATCGGGTCCGAGATGCGCAGCCTCACGCAGATCCGCGGGCCCGCCAACAGTTTTCCGGCCGTCGATCAGTTGATAGACCTTGCCGCGGAGGTCCGCACGATACTGGGCCCCGAGGTCAAGATCAGCTATGCTGCCGACTGGTCGGAGTATTTCGGATATAAGCCGGGCAATGGTGACAGGTTCTTTCACCTCGATCCCCTCTGGGCGGACGCGAACATCGATTTCATCGGTATCGACAACTACATGCCGCTTTCCGATTGGCGCGACGGCCCGAAACATGCCGACTCCCGCTGGGGCGAGATTTACGAGCTGGGCTATCTTCAGTCGAACATCGAGGGCGGCGAGGGCTACGACTGGTACTACCCGACCCCCGAGGCACGCGCGGCGCAGCGCCGTGAGCCCATTACCGATGTGGCACACGGTGAGCCGTGGATCTGGCGGTACAAGGATATTCGCAACTGGTGGAGGCACGCGCACCACGATCGTGTCAACGGGGAGCGCCAGGGCACGCCCACGCCATGGGTGCCGCAGTCAAAACCCGTGCGCTTTACCGAATACGGATGCGCGGCGATCGACAAGGGCACCAACCAGCCCAACAAGTTCCTCGACCCGAAATCTTCGGAATCGCGCCTGCCGCATCATTCGAGCGGGCAGCGCGACGAGCTGATCCAGCTTCAGTATCTGCGCGCGATGGCGGGTTACTGGCGGGATCCGGCGAAAAACCCCGTTTCCGAGGAATACGGCGGACCCATGATCGACATGGAACATGCCCATGTCTGGGCATGGGATGCACGGCCTTATCCGTTTTTCCCGTTGAACCGTCAGTTGTGGACGGACGCCGAGAACTACGCGCGCGGCCACTGGATCACGGGGCGGGCATCAGGGCGCACGCTGGCCTCGGTCATCGACGAGATAACGGCACGCGCCGGGCTCGCCGCGCGGGACACCGCACGGCTGCACGGCTACATGCGCGGCTATCTGGTGGAGGAAGTCGGCGAAGCACGCAATACGTTGCAGCCGTTGTCGCTGCGCTACGCGTTCGACGCTGTCGATCGCGACGGTTTCCTGCGTTTCGTCCCGCGCGGTGGCGAAGAACACCGCCGGTTGGACCCCGATCACCTCGTTCGCCATCCCGAGCTTGACGGGACAGTCGAGCAATCGCGCGGCAACCCCGCCGACCTTGCCGGGCGTGTTCGGTTGCGCTTTGTCGAGGCTGACGGTGATTTCGAGGTCATCGCCGAGGAAGCTATCCTTCCCGACGATGAAACCCATGCGGTGTCCACCTCGGAAATGCCGCTGGCCATGACGCGCGCCGAGGGCCGCCAGACGGTGGAGCGGTGGCTTTCCGAGTCGCGTATCGCGACGGATGGGGTGCAGCTGGTGCTTCCCCCCTCGATGCTGGATCTGGGCGCGGGCGATGTCGTGGCGTTGCCCGAAACTGGCGGTGACGGGCTGTATCGCGTGGACCGGTCGGAGCAGATGGGTAACGCGCAGAAACTGGAAGCGGTGCGCGTGGAACCCGAAAGCTATCGTCCCATACTGGTTGACGAGGTGCCGGCGCCCTTGCGGGCCTTCGCAGCCCCGACTCCGATATCGGCGCTTTTCCTCGATCTGCCGCTACTGAGCGGTGACGAGGTGCCGCACGCGCCGCACTTGGCTGTCATGGCCGATCCGTGGCCGGGGACGGCAGCGCTTTACGCCTCGGACAGTGATGCGGCCTACAAACTTAACACGCTGCTTGCGGCGCGTAGTCCCGTGGGGGTCACGCAGACACCGCTCTTCCCGGCCCCGGCCGGACGTATCGACCGTGGGGCGGGGCTTTTCGTCAAGATGCTGTTCGGCCAGCTGGAAAGTATCGAGCAATCGGCATTTCTGGCCGGCGGGAATCTGTGTGCCATTGGCGATGGTACCCCGGATAACTGGGAAGTGTTCCAGTTCCGGGATGCGGAGCTGGTGGAAACCGGCACGTATGTCCTGCGCAACCGCCTGCGCGGACAGCAGGGCACCGAGACACAACAGCGCGACCCGTGGCCGCCGGGATCCTACATCGTCCGGCTGGACGGCTCGCCGATGCAGATCGGGATGGCGGATGCGCAGAGGGGGCAGGCACGCCATTACCGGATCGGGCCGGCTGACCGGCCCGTCGACGACCCGGCCTATCAGCACGCGGTTCTGGCGTTCGACGGGATCGGGTTACGCCCCTATGCGCCCGCGCATCTCAGGATGGACCAGCAGAGCGGCGCACGCCACTACAGCTGGGTGCGGCGGACGCGGATCGGCGGTGATCGGTGGGACACACCAGAGGTGCCTCTGGGCGAGGAAACCGAGCGATACCTCGTCCGCGTGACAAACGAGGGCGAGGTGTTGCGCGAGGTGATGGTGCCGGGGCCGGAATGGACCTATTCGGCACAGGCACAGGCTGCCGACGGTTTGACAGGTCCGTTCGAACTGCGCGTGGCTCAGGTGTCAGCCGCTTTCGGGCCCGGCAGCTTCGCCGTGCTCGAACAAACGGTCTGACCGGCCTCAGCCGCTGGCGCAGGACACGCAGCGCGTCGCCGCCGGGTCGAGGCCGAGGCGGCCGCGCGCGATTTCCTCGCCGCAATCCTCGCAGTAGCCGTACTCGCCCGCGTCCATGCGTTTCAGGGCCGCCGTCAGCCGGGTTTTCTCGGCTTGGCGGCGGGCGTGGCCGGCCTTGGCCATGGCTTGGTTCTGGAGAGCGTCCATCCGGCTCAGCCTGCCGACGGCCTGCTGATCCAGTTCCACCGTGGCCTGCGCCGCCTCGCCACGATCGTCTTCCTCCGCCAGCTGCTGCAAGCGGGCCTCGATCAGGGTGCGCATTTCTTGCAGCGTCGCGTTATTCTTGTCGGACATTGAAACCATCACGCCTTTGCATTTTACCGATGCATCTTATCTGGTATCCTCTAAAGACGTCCACAAGGAGGCTGCCATGGCCGAAACCCGCGCGAAACTTGCCGAGCTGGACCCGGTATGGGCCCGGATCAAGACAGAGGCCGAGCAATCCATAAATGACGAGCCGCTGCTCGGCGGGTTGGTTCACTCGTCCATCCTCCACCACCAGACGCTCGAGTCCGCACTGGCGTATCGAATTTCGTTGAAGCTGGCATCGACCGAAATGCCCGAGCAGATCCTTCGCGAGATCTGTGACATGGCTTACGATCAGGACAATAGCATCGGCATCGCCGCGCGGGCCGACATCGTTGCCGTCAATGATCGTGACCCGGCATGTGACCGGTTCATTCTGCCCATGCTTTTCTTCAAGGGTTTTCAGGCAATTCAAGCGTATCGCGTGGCCAATTGGCTGTGGCGCCAAGGCCGGCGCGATCTGGCGCGGTTCTTCCAGATGCGGTGTTCCGAGGTGTTCGGCGTCGATATCCATCCTGCGGCAAAGATCGGCAAGGGCATCATGATCGACCATGCCCATTCGATTGTCATCGGTGAGACGGCAGTGGTTGGTGATAACGTCTCCATGCTGCATTCGGTCACGTTGGGGGGAACGGGCAAGGAAGAAGAGGACCGCCACCCCAAGATCGGCGACGGTGTGCTCATCGGGGCCGGGGCCAAGGTTCTTGGCAACATAAAGGTAGGCAATTGCAGTCGCGTGGCTGCCGGATCGGTGGTTCTTGCAGACGTGCCGCCTTGCAAGACAGTCGCGGGCGTTCCAGCCAAGATCGTGGGCGAGGCCGGCTGCGACCAGCCCTCGGTCGCGATGGATCAGCTGCTGGGCGTCCGCTGACTACAATTACTCGCGAAACGCGGGCCCGGAACGGAAATTTCCGGGCCCGCGAAACGTCGATGATGGCAGAGCGTCGTTTTATCCTTGTATGACGAACGTTGACGATGTTCCGTCATCCTTCGTGAAGATCGCCTTGTTCCCGTCGAACTCAACATCCTGGCAGCCGCTCCCGGCTAGGGATTTTGGTGCCGTGAGGGTCCGGCAATACCGGCCATCGCGCACCTCCCACAGGCC
Organism: Roseovarius sp.; assembly: GCA_031580875.1. Lineage (GTDB taxonomy): Bacteria > Pseudomonadota > Alphaproteobacteria > Rhodobacterales > Rhodobacteraceae > Roseovarius. The sequence continues at coordinate 4,757 of JAVLCJ010000016.1, read as the reverse complement.
GATGATCGCCTCACCGTTCTGTGTCGTCCCGGAAACGCTGCCATCTTCACCAAGTGTGACCGTCGTGCCGGACTCGTGAACGCCGGTCATCCCCGACAGCCGCGCTTGGAGCGGGTCGGTCTCTTCCATCGGAGCCGTTGACATGCAGCCTGTCAAAATGACGCCAGCAAAAGTTGCATATGCCAAGTATTTCAAGGTCATGTTTTCACCTTCCCTCTATGAAGCAATACACTTTCATAACGAGTTGAACGGTGAAAAATCCGCTTTCACGAGTCAACCCCGGATGGCATCCTGCCGATCGCGAAAATGGCTGTCCAGCGTTCAGCCAGACAGCCAACCGGCGGATAACAGTCCGGAATACGCGATGATCCGTCAGGCCAGCATGACCATCGGGTTCTCGATGTTCTGAACGATATGGTCCAGCAATTGCGCACCGAGCGCGCCGTCGATCACGCGGTGATCGACACTGAGCGTGACGGACATGACCGTTGCGACGCTCAACTCGCCATCACCGCCGACAACAGGTTTCTTCACCCCTGCGCCGACGGCCAGAATGCCACCATGGGGCGGGTTGATCACGGCGTCGAAATTATCGATGCCGAACATGCCGAGGTTGGAAATGGCGAAACTGCCGCCCTGGTATTCCTCGGGCGCCAGCTTGCGGTCCCGGGCGCGCGTGGCCAAGTCCTTCATTTCGGCGGACAAGGCTGACAGCGATTTCATCTCGGCATCCTTGAGAACGGGTGTGAACAGCCCGCCGTCTATGGCCACGGCCACCGCAACGTCAGAGGGTGTCAGCTTGAGGACCCGGTCGCCGGCCCAGACGGCGTTGGCATCCGGCACCGCCTGCAATGCCAGCGCGCTGGCCTTGATGATGAAATCGTTTACCGAGAGTTTCACGCCGCGCGCTTCGAGCTGTTTGTTGAGCTGGCTGCGGAATTTCAGCAACGCGTCGAGCTTGATATCGCGCCGCAGGTAGAAATGCGGGATCGTCTGCTTGGCCTCGGTCAGCCGGGCGGCGATGGTGCGCCGCATCCCGTCGAGCTTGATTTCCACGTATTCGCGGTCCTGGTACATCGCCGCGACAGCGTCCGCCGACGGGCCCGCAGGAGCGGGGGCACTCGCGGGCTTGTCCTCGGGCTTGGCCGTTTCCGCGGCCCGCGCCTCGGCGGGCTGTGCACTTTCCACGTCAGCCTTGACGATGCGGCCACGCGGGCCGGAGCCGGTCACTTGCGTCAGATCCAGCCCCTTTTCGGCCGCGATGCGACGGGCGAGCGGCGAGGCGAAAATGCGGGTTCCACTGTTGTCGCGCGGCGCGGCCGGGGCCTTGGTATCGCTTTGCACAGGTGCGGACGCGCCCGTTGCCGATGGGGCAGGGGCCGCTTCGGTGCTTGCCTGTGGTGCGGTTTCTGACCCTTCGGACCCTGATTGCGCCGCGGGCTCGGGGCTGGCAGGGGCATCGCCAATATCGTCGGTGCTTTCACCGTCTTCCAGCAGGACGGCGATGGGCGTGTTGACCTTCACCGCCTCGGTGCCTTCCGACACGAGGATCTTGCCGATCGTGCCCTCGTCGACGGCCTCGAATTCCATCGTGGCCTTGTCGGTTTCGATCTCGGCCAGCAGATCGCCGGAATTGACCGTGTCGCCTTCCTTGACCAGCCACTTGGCCAGTGTGCCCTCTTCCATCGTGGGGGACAGGGCGGGCATGAGAATTTCCGTTGGCATCGCGTCTGTCTCCTTACCGATAGGTCACTTGGCGCACGGCGTCGAGAACTTCCTCGGTCGATGTCAGCGCCAGTTTCTCCAGGTTCGCGGCATAGGGCATGGGCACGTCTTTGCCCGTGCAATTGATCACCGGCGCATCGAGATAGTCGAAGGCGCGCTGCATCAGAACAGCCGAAATGTGGTTCCCGATCGAGGCGACGGGCCAGCCTTCTTCGACAGTCACGCACCGATTGGTCTTCATCACGCTGGCGATCACCGTGTCGTAATCCAGCGGGCGCAGGGTCCGCAGGTCGATCACCTCGGCGCTCACACCGTCCTCCGCCAGCCGGCCTGCGGCTTCCATCGCGTAGGTCATGCCGATCCCGAAGCTCACAATGGTCACATCGCTGCCCTCGCGCCAGATCTTGGCCTTGCCGAAGGGGACGGTGAAATCATCCAGTTTCGGCACCTCGAAGGACTTGCCGTAGAGTATCTCGTTTTCAAGGAAGATCACCGGGTTCGGGTCGCGGATCGCCGTCTTGAGCAGTCCCTTGGCATCGGCGGCGGAATAAGGCTGAGCAACCTTGAGCCCCGGTATTTGCGCGTACCATGCCGCGAAGTCCTGACTGTGCTGGGCCCCGACCCGCGCCGCGGCGCCGTTGGGGCCGCGGAACACCATCGGGCAGCCCATCTGCCCCCCGGACATGTAGAGCGTCTTGGCTGCCGAATTGATGATCTGGTCGATCGCCTGCATGGCGAAGTTCCACGTCATGAATTCGACGATGGGGCGCAGCCCGCCAAAGGCCGCGCCGACGCCGATCCCGGCAAAGCCATGTTCGGTGATGGGCGTGTCGATCACGCGCTTGGCGCCGAACTCGTCAAGCATGTTCTGGGTTATCTTGTACGCGCCCTGGTACTCGGCGACCTCTTCACCCATGATGAACACGCTGTCGTCGCGGCGCATCTCCTCGATCATCGCGGTGTTGATCGCCTCGCGCACGGTCATGTTCTGCATCTCGGTCCCGTCGGGCCAATCCGGGCGGGTATCGGGGTCGGGCCCGTTGTCGGACCCGGCCATCGCGGCCGCCGGGGCCTTGGCCGGGGTGGCGGCGGACTCCGGCGCGGGCTCGGGTTGGGCCGTCGCCCCGCCTTTGGACGCGCTGTCGAGATCCTCGGCCGTTTCGCCTTCATCCAGCAGGACAGCGATCGGCGTGTTGACCTTCACTGCCTCGGTGCCTTCGGAAACGAGTATTTTGCCGATGGTTCCCTCGTCCACCGCCTCGAATTCCATCGTGGCCTTGTCCGTTTCGATTTCGGCCAGGATGTCGCCCGAATTGACTTCGTCGCCTTCCTTCACCAACCATTTTGCAAGCGTCCCCTCTTCCATCGTGGGGGAAAGCGCGGGCATCAGGATTTCAGTTGCCATTGTGTCGTCTCCTGCTCAGGCGTCTTGCGGGGCAACGTCGGCGTAGACGTCCGTCCACAGTTCCTCGGTGGCCGGTTCCGGGCTGTCCTTGGAGAATTCGGCCGCGTCGTTGACGATCCCCTTTATCTCCTTGTCGATCGCCTTGAGGTCCTCCTCGGTGGCGTGCTTGCCCGATAGCAGCAGCTCGCGGACATGCTCGATCGCGTCCTTTTCCTCGCGCATTTTCTGCACTTCCTCGCGCGTGCGGTACTTGGCCGGATCGGACATTGAATGTCCGCGGTAGCGATAGGTCTTGATCTCCAGGATGTACGGCCCCTTGCCCTCGCGACAGTGCGCCACGGCCTTGTCACCGGCTTCTTTCACGGCGAGGACGTCCATACCGTCCACCGCTTGGCCCGGAATGCCGAATGCGTCGCCGCGCGTGTAGATGTCGGGCGTGGACGTCGACCGCTGCTGCGACGTCCCCATGGCGTACTGGTTGTTCTCGATCACGAAGACCACAGGCAGGTCCCAGAGCGCGGCCATGTTGAATGTCTCGTAAACCTGACCCTGGTTCGCGGCCCCGTCGCCGAAATAGGTGAAGGTCACGCGATCGTTGTCGCGATACTTGTCGGCAAACGCCAGTCCGGCGCCGAGCGGCACATTGGCCCCGACGATGCCGTGGCCACCGTAGAAGTGCTTTTCCTTGCTGAACATGTGCATCGAGCCGCCCTTGCCACGGGAATACCCGCCGTCCCGCCCGGTCAGCTCCGACATCACGCCGTTCGGGTCCATGCCGCAAGCCAGCATGTGCCCGTGATCACGGTAGGTCGTGATGCGTTTGTCGCCGTCTTCCGCCGCCGCCTCGAGCCCGACAACGACAGCCTCCTGCCCGATGTAAAGATGGCAAAAGCCGCCGATCAGGCCCATCCCGTAAAGTTGCCCTGCTTTTTCTTCGAATCGTCGGATAAGAAGCATGTCGCGATAAAATTGCTTGAGTTCTTCTGCGGAAATATTTGGTTTGTTTGCGGTTTTTCTGGCAGCCATGAACGGGGCGCTCCCTTGTCGTCCGTATAGTTTAACCTTAAACTACCATATACACGAGATGATCTTGTTTTTCGAGGTCGAATTTCGGCCGCCCGTCACTCGGTGCTTTCCAGAAACAGGCGGCTCGCCACCCGCGATCCAACAGCGATCTCATCGCGAATGCGGGCGGTCGTGCAGGGTTTCCGGCCGCTGGACCTGACCCTGATGGCGCACGTCATCAGGCCTACAGCGTTTCGGCTTGATGAACCGTCCCGGGTTTCCGAGAGGGTAAAACTCTCAGAGGATGACCCTTATGGAATCGAAGAAGCGAACCCCGAAGTACACGGCCGAGTTTCGCGAGCGTGGTGTTCGGCTCCACCGCGAGCAACGGGCTGATTACACCAGCGAGTTCAAGCTGGTCCGCGCAGCGGATCGAACGGTCCGGGGGACCGTTCGAATGCGCAGAACGCGGCCTACCGCGCGATCGCGTCAAAGCTCGGCTGCTCCCATGACACTCTGCGCAGCTGGTGTATTCAGGCGGCGCGTGACGCGGGCGAACGCAGCGGGCCGAGCAGCGAAGAGAAGGCCCGCATCAAGGCGCTGGAGCGCGAGGTCAAAGAGC
>JAVLCJ010000169.1:0-4225 GCA_031580875.1 Roseovarius sp. | reverse complement strand
GCAGCACGGTCTGCAGCCGGGGCAGCAGCGTAACATCGGCGCGGATATCCGGGATGTCCCATTCGCGCCGGAGCGCGCGGGCCAGCCGCTCCAGATCGCCGGTGGGTTCGTGCATGTCGGGCTCGTCCACCTCGACGAAATAGAGCCGCGTGGCCGGGTCCATGTCGATCACCCGGGCCGAGGCGGCCTTGCGCACAACCTGTTTGTGCACTTGGCTTTCGGGGGGCACGTCGATCACCACGTCGCCCATGATCTGCGCCTGGTAGCCCAGCCGGCGGCCCGGTTTCAGCCCGCGTTTCTGGTCATACCGTTCCTCGACCGCATTCCATTCCGACAGCGCATCGTCGCGCACCGTCACGCCGTGCTTGGCAAACTCGCCATAGCCCGGCGTCACCTGGCACTTGGAGCAGATGCCGCGCCCGCCGCAGACCGAATCAAGGTCCACGCCCAGTTGCCGGGCGGCCGTGAGCACGGGCGTGCCGCGGGCAAAGCGCCCGCGCTTGCCGGACGGCGTGAAAACGACGAGGGGATCGCTGGACATGGCACACTATCCTGACACTGACTGGCTTCTCTGGTCTGAACATAAGATGCCATTCAGCGCGAAACATTCCGCAACCGTCAGAAAATTGTGCCACCGCGGCATCGTGGCCCCGTTGGGCGGCCGCGCGCGCTGCCCTGTTCAGAACGGCCGCTTGGTGTAATCCACCTCGTCGGGGTAGAGCGTGTCCTCGATCGAGGTCGTATGCACCTTGACAAGGCGCCTGCCGTCAACGCGCGAGACATGCTGCTGCCCGAAGACCTGGTGCGTCTTGCCGTTGAAGATCTTCGGCCCCTGCGGATGGTCGCGGCCGTGGGGCATTTCGGTCATCGCCTCGGTCGCCTCGATCAGCGCGGGGCGGTCCTCCGGGCCGCGGTAGCCAGACGCCTCCATCGCGGCCTTGATGACGTACAGCGTTTCCCAGCAACCGAACATGTGGCCGTAGGTCGAGATGTCCGTCGGGTCGCTGACCGACGCGCCCCAGTCGTCGACGCCCACCTTTTCGCGGTAGAACCTGTCGAACTCGGACTGGTCGGGCTGCGCGTGGCGCGGCATGCCCTCCCAGAAATGGCTGCCGTCAAGGAATTCGAGGCCGGGGCTGTCCATCGCCACCGCCTCGAGGCTGTCGATGAAACCGAAAAGCTCGGGGCCGCGGCCGCCGAAGAATTCGCCCAGCTCCTTGACGAAGGTCAGCACGGCGGGCCCGACCATGACGTGATAAAGCACCTCGGTCTCGCGCGGGATGCGCGGGAAGTACCGGGTGAAGGACGTCTCGGACGGCGGGATCGCGATCTTCTCGAGGATCTCGCCGCCCTGCGCCTCGATGGCCGGGGCGAGATTGTCGCGGTGATCGTAGCCGAACCCGTAATCGGGAAAGATCATCGTGACCTTCTTGCCCAGATTTTCGGTTATGTAGGGCGCCATCGAGATGACCTGGCTCTTCACGTCGGTGATCCCCGGCTGCAGGGTGTAGCGGTTGAGCATGCCCGAGGAGACATGCGTGCCCTCGGAGACCACGAAGTAGGGAAGCTTGAGCTCACCCGCGCGCGGTGCCGATCCCGTGACCACGTGCGAGAAAAGCGGGCCGAAGGCGACGTCGCAGCGATGCTGGGAGGCGAATTTCTCGACCACCTCGGCGCCGCGCTTGGGATCTGTGCCGTCATCCTCGGCCACGATCTCGACGGGGCGGCCATCGATGCCGCCCGCATCGTTGATGAGCTTCGCGGCTGCCCGCGTTGTCCGGTCATACCAGCGGCCATAGGCCGCACCGATGCCGGTGCGGTGCACCTGAAAGCCGAGTCGGATGGGCTCGGCCGTCTGGGCCTGCGCGTAGCGCGCCCAGAGCGGCAGCGCCGCCGCGCCGACGGCGCCACCGGCCAGTGCTCCGAGCGCACCGCGGCGGGTGGGGCCCTTGGATTGTTGTGTCATCGCGAGGTCTCCTTCGTGTCCGGTCGGGGCCGGCCCGGAGTGGACCGGCGGCGTTTGGGCGGGGACTCTGCGCAGCGGTAGGCCGATTGTCCAGCGGTTTGCGCCTAGAGTCCCCGGGGCGAGGCGAGAAGCCAGAGCCCGAAAAAGGTGTAGGCCACCATGAAGGCGGCGACAGGCGCCTGCCCCACAAGCGCCCGGCGATGGCTGCCATGCGCCCGCAGCGCGAGGGCATGGGCCAGCAGGATCGCGACCACGTGCCCGGCCACCACGGCGCCCGCCTGCGTCAGCCAGATCAGCCTGACGGTATCGGGCGTATTGAAAAACCCGGTCGTCACGTGGACATGTCCCAGCCCCAACAGGTCGGACCCGCGCGCCAGCGGATCGTTCAGCGCCTTGACCACGTACTGCCCGTTCACGAGGAACACGGTGATGTAATGCGCAACGTGGTAGCCCAGCGCGATTGGCAGGACCGACGGGGCGAACCGGCGGAACGACGTCAGCAGCCCCTCGCCCGTTCCCGCCAGCCGGTCCCCCAGCCAGAGACAGCCGGCGAACACCGCGATCAGCGCGCTGTTGGCCACGACCAGCCCGGTCAGGTTCTGGGTGACAACGGCCGAGCGGCCGGGAAACTCCAGGGGGTTGAGCCCCAGCACGCCGATCCACCAGAAGGTTTCGTTCAGGCCATCGAAACTGCCCGTGCCCAGCAGGACGAGGATGAACAGCGCCAGCCCGAGACCGGCCCTGGGCCCGGCGAGCACCTGCCAGCCCGGCGCGCCGACCGCGAGACGGCCGCGCGAACGACCAAGGAGCGCCATGCGCCCATAGGCGCGCATCAGCACGGTGAGGCCCTCGCCGCGCACCATCCAGCGCGGGCCGAACGCCAGCAGCCCGACGAACGCGAACGTCCAATAGCCCGCGACGAACAGCGCGAGCCGCCCCGGATCGGTCGGCGCCGGATCGGCCAGCAGCAGCGCGGCGAAGGCGAGGAAGGACAACAGCGCCGGCCCGTGGCCCAGCCACCGCGGATAACGCAGCCGCGCGCGCGTCCGGTTGACACGCGCCAGCAGCGCGGCCGGCCCCGTCCACGGGTTCGTCCAGCGCCAGTGGTTGCCGAGAACCCCCTGCAGCGCCACCAGCACCACCCACCACACCGTCCAGATCGTCAGCGGCAGGAGATTGGCCAGCGGGTCGCGCGGGCCGGCCAGCCCCAGCCAGACCAGCGCGGCCAGAACCAGCCATGACAGGCAACTCGCGACGTGGCGCAGGCGCGGCCGGGGCACGCGCAGCAGGCGCAAAGGGCGGAAAAGACGTCCGGCCGCCGTCTCGGGCATGAAAGCCAGCAGCACCACCGTCAGCGCGACGGTGGCCACGCCAGCGGCGATGTACATGTCCGTCGGCAGCAGCAGCACGAAGCCCTGTTCCGACGCGTGGGCCGACGCCGCCTGCGGGCAGGCGGTGATGACCATGGCTTTCGCGACGGGTTTGCGCATCACCTCCCCCGCACAATGGTTCACGTCGGCAGGGTACATCATGATGCCCGCCGGGGGAGACGGCAAATCACCGCGCCGGCCGTCCCGAACCCGCAGGAAATTTCGAAACGGACCGCAAACGCGACGTCGCCGGACGCAAACGTGACGATTTTGCCCTGTTTCCCGCGATAACAAACCTATATCAACACGCCAGAGAACGCTTTGCGGGGCCGACCGCGGCTCGCGCGGAAATCTAGGGAGACCATGCAAATGAAGGTGCTTGTGCCTGTCAAACGCGTGATCGACTACAACGTGAAGGTCCGTGTCAAATCGGACGGATCGGGTGTCGATCTCGCCAACGTGAAGATGTCGATGAACCCCTTCGACGAGATCGCCGTGGAAGAGGCGATTCGGCTCAAGGAGGCCGGCAAGGCCGACGAAGTGGTTGCCGTGTCGATCGGCGTCAAGCAGGCGCAGGAAACCCTGCGCACGGCGCTGGCCATGGGCGCGGACCGCGCCATCCTCGTCGTGGCCGCCGATGACGTTCACACCGACATAGAGCCGCTGGCCGTCGCCAAGATCCTGAAAGGCGTCATCGACGCCGAGCAGCCGGGCCTGGTGATCGCCGGCAAACAGGCGATCGACAACGACATGAACGCCACCGGCCAGATGCTGTCGGCGCTCATGGGCTGGAGCCAGGGCACCTTCGCGTCGGGGCTGGACATCGACGGCGATCACGCCGTTGTCACCCGCGAGGTCGATGGCGGTCTGCAGACCACAAAGGTGGGGA
>JAVLCJ010000168.1:0-4374 GCA_031580875.1 Roseovarius sp. | reverse complement strand
GAAAGGGCCGCAAGCCCAAGGATCAATCCGGTCGGTTTCAACGCTCTTGCCCTCACCTTTCGCCTTGCGCCGGAACGTGGCCGGAGCCCATCACTGCGCCTCCTGCGGCGGGCCCTCGGGCTCACCGCCGATCGCCACAATCGCCTGCGACGCCCGCTGGCGCAAGCCCGCCGTCGCCTGCGCGGCCGCCACGAGGGTCTGCAGGCGCTCCAGCGCCGCCTCGGTGTCGCCCGCCTCGATATCGAGATAGGCCAGTTGCTCGTCGGCCAACAGCCCGGTCAACCCAGACGACAGCGCGATGCCCTCCAGCCGGCTGCGCCGCGTCTCGGGGTCCAGCCCGCCATCCGGCAATCCCGCCGCCTTGAGCGTGGCAATCTGGCGATAGATCGGCGCGATCCCGTCCCTGTCGGCAAGGGCCAGCAGCCTCTCGGCGGCAGCCTCTGGCGCCGTGCCGGTCCGCTCCGCCGCCGCCAGCATGTCCAGCACGGCGCGGCTGGCCGGCCCCGGCGCCTCGATCCCGGCCAGCGCGTCGGCACGCGCGGCGGCATCTTCCTGCTGCAGGGCCGCCAGCATCGAATCGCCCAGGGCGCGCGCCGCCTCGGTCTCCTGCGCCTTGCGCCACTCGTTCCAGCCGGCCCCGCCGACGATCAGCAGAACCGCCACCACGCCGATCCAGCCGTAGCGCCGAAGACGCGAATACAGGCGGTCGCGCCGGACCTCCTCGGTCACCTCGTCGATGAAACTGTCGGTATCGCTCACGTCGGACGCCCCCTTTAATGCCGGTTTCTCTTAACGCGATGGCCCTGCGCTGCCAAGAGGCCGAATGCCCGCGCCGGCCCGCCACGGGATCGGGCCCGTTTCCCGAACGAAAGTCTTGCCTTCACCCCTGCTTTCAGAAATGCTTTTACTGAGCCGCGCCAGATAAGAAGGGCTTAACCATTGGCCATAAAAATCGAGATGCTCCGCTGTTTCCGTGCGGTCGCGGATCACGGCAGCCTCGCCGATGCCGCGGACACGCTGGGGCGCACCTCCTCGGCCGTGTCGATGATGCTGCGCCAGTTCGAGGACCACGTGGGCGCGCCGCTGTTCGAAAGTTCCCGCAAATCCCGGCTCACCCCGCTTGGCCGGCTGGTCCATGCCGAAGCGGCGCGCGAGCTTGCGCATTTCGAACGCACCGTCGCCGCGATCGAGGGGTTGTCGCGCGCCGAACTGGGCCATGTGCGCCTTGCCGTCACACCATCGGTCGCCCAGACGGTGATGCCACCGATCCTGCAAGACTACCTGAAGGATCACGCCGGCGTCCGGATCGAGATGACCGACGCCGACTCGGCCACGGTTCAACGCGAGCTTGCCGCCGAGCGCGCCGATATCGGGCTGGCCAGCCTCCCGCCGATGCCCGGGCACGATCGGCGTCTTGTCTTCACGGATGCCTTCGGCGTCGTCTGCCCGGTCGATCACCCCCTCGCCCGCGATTGGGAACGGCTGACATGGGCCGATCTGGCCGGCGTGGATTTCATCGCCAACGGGCTGTGCCACAGCATCCGGGACGATGATTTCGCCCCGATCCTCAAGGACTCGCGCATGATGGTGCGCAACACCGCCTCCCTGCTCAGCCTCGTGCGCGCGGGCGTCGGCGTGACCCTGTTGCCCGAACTGGCTATCCTGCCCGAATTCCTCGATCTCGAATTCCTGCCGTTGGTGGACAGCACCGCCCGGCGCGAGGTCTGGATGGTCACGCCGCCCGAGCCCATGCTGACACCGGCCGCCATGGCGCTGGTGCAAGCCATCACGCGGGCCGAGGTCTCGGTCAGGGCGAAAACGCTTCAATTCCGTTGAAAGGAAGTTCATAACTTTGCATTTGACTGAATCAAGAGGGCATGGCGTAGTCTTGCGTCAGTACCCGGCATGACAAGGATGGTCCTCGATGAGCGAACTCAAATGCAACTATATTGCCGGTCAATGGGTCGCGGGCGGAACCGGGATCGAGAACCGCAATCCCTCCGATCTGTCCGACCTCGTGGGTGTTTTCGCACAAGGCACGCCCGACCAGCTTGACACGGCCATCGCCGCGGCGCGCTCGGCACAGGCCGACTGGGCCGGCTACGGGCTCGAACGCCGTCAGGCCGCGCTGATGAATATCGGCAACGAGTTGATGGCCCGGGCCGACGAACTGGGCGAACTGCTAAGCCGGGAAGAGGGCAAACCCCGCGCCGAAGGGCGCGGCGAAGTCTACCGCTCGGGCCAGCATTTCACCTATTACGCCTCCGAGATCCTGCGCCAGATGGGGCAAAACGCCCAATCCGTCCGCCCGGGGGTCGAGGTGGATATCAAACGCGAACCCGTCGGCGTCGTCGGCGTCATTTCGCCCTGGAATTTCCCCATGGCCATCCCGGCATGGAAAATCGCCCCGGCGCTGGCCTATGGCAACGCGGTCGTCTGGAAACCGGCCAACCTCGTGCTGGGCTCGGCCCATGCCCTGGCCGAGATCATCTCGCGGCAGGATATCCCCACGGGCCTCGTCAACCTCGTCATGGGGTCGGGCGGCGGCATCGGACAGGCGATGGCGGAATCCGCGAAGCTTGACGCGCTGACCTTTACCGGCTCGGTCCCGGTGGGCCGCGGCATCGCCGCCGCCGCACTGGACAACATGACCAAGCTGCAGATGGAGATGGGCTCCAAGAACGCGCTGGTGGTGATGAACGACGCCGATCTGGATACCGCCGTGGCGGCAACGCTCAACGGCGCTTTCAGTGGCACGGGCCAGAAATGCACCGCCTCCTCGCGTCTGGTCGTGCACGAGGGCGTCCACGACGCCTTTGTCGAGAAACTCGTCAACGCGACCAAGGCGATGCGGGTCGGCCACGCTCTGGAAGAGGGCACGCAGATGGGCCCGGTGGTCAGCGAACAGCAGCTTTCCGAGAACCTCAAGTGGGTCGAGACGGGCCGCGCCGAAGGGGCCGAACTGGCCTGCGGCGGCGAGCGTCTGAACATGCCGCACGAAGGCTACTACATGTCGCCGGGTATCTTCCTCAACACTCGCAACGACATGCAGATCAACCGCGAGGAGATGTTCGCGCCGCTCAGCAGCGTGATCAGGGTCGGCAGCTATGACGAGGCCTTGGCCACCGTCAACGACACCCGCTTCGGCCTGAGTTCCGGCATCGTCACCAGGTCGCTGGCCCGCGCCTCGGATTTCAAGCGCAACGCCCGCACCGGCATCGTCACCGTCAACCTGCCCACCGGCGGCATGGACTATCACGTGCCCTTCGGCGGGCGCGGTGACAGTTCCTACGGACCGCGCGAACAGGGCCAGGCCGCGGCCGAATTCTTCACCACGATGAAGACAAGCTACACCGCCGCCGGCACGCCGGAGTGACCCCCGCATGACCTACCGCATCGACGCCCTGCAATACGCCAACTGGTCCGAGAAGATATTTCGCCAGATGCGCGAAGGCGGCGTCGACGCGGTGCATGTCACCATCGCCTACCACGAGAATTTCCGCGAAACCGTCCTCAACATCGAGGCATGGAACCGCCGGTTCGAACGCCACCCCGACCTGATCTTTCACGGGCGCACCGGCGATGACGTGCGCCGCGCGCGCGCGACGGGCCGCACCGCGATCTTCTTCGGGTTCCAGAACCCCGCGCCCATCGAGGATGATATCGGCCTCGTCGAGGTGCTGCACACGCTGGGCGCGCGATTCATGCAGCTGAGCTACAACAACCAGTCGCTTCTGGCGACGGGCTGCTACGAGGCCGAGGATCCGGGGCTAACCCGCATGGGCAAGCAGGTCATCAGGGAAATGAACCGAGTCGGGCTGGTGATCGACATGTCGCACTCCGCCGACCGATCCACCATCGAGGCCGCCGAGATCTCCGAACGCCCCATCGCCATCACCCACGCGAACCCGCATGCGTGGCACCCCGCCTTGCGCAACAAGCGCGACGACGTGATCCGCGCCGTGGTCGACAATGGCGGCATGATGGGCTTCTCGCTCTATCCCCATCACCTCAAGGACAAATCCGACTGCACCGTGCACGCCTTCTGCGACATGGTGGCCCGCGCCGCCGACAGGTTCGGCCCCGCGCATTTCGGCATCGGCTCGGATCTCTGCCAGGATCAACCCGACAGCGTGGTCGACTGGATGCGCACCGGCCGCTGGTCGCGCGAAACCGACTACGGGGAGGGCTCGGCCGCGAACCCCGGCTTTCCGCCCCAGCCCGGCTGGTTCCGCGACAACCGCGACTTCGGCAACATCGAGGCCGGCCTGCGCGAAATCGGTTTCAGCGACACCGAGGTCGCCGGCCTGATGGGCGACAACTGGCTTTCCTTCTTCGACGCCGGCTTCGGTCCCCGCCAGACGGAGTAGACAC
>JAVLCJ010000167.1:0-4378 GCA_031580875.1 Roseovarius sp. | reverse complement strand
CCATTTCACAAGACCGAGATGCTGGTGCCGATAGTATTCGGGCTCGTGCATGGGTCTCAGTTTCTTGCGCAAGTTCCTTGGCAGTGGGTTGGCTCCGTGTTGTGGCCCTCGACATAGAACGGCCAAGTGAAACAATGGCGCTGCGTTCCCAAAGGTTTACGTCTGCTCCGTGCGACACGTGGATGACGTTGCGAGCCTGAAAAACCTGTAAGCGGCTGATTTCACGAAACTATTTCGAACCCCTCGGGTTGCCTCATAACCTGAAGGTCGTTGGTTCAAATCCAACCCCCGCAACCAAAATATCACGCGTTATCAAGCGCTTAAACGCCGCCCTTCGGGGCGGCGTTTGCGTTTCCGCCACCCGTGGAAGCACTGTGGAAGCAAGAGGGGGCGAAGTCCTACGTGTTGCTGCGCGAAGCGGAACCGTCGTTAGATCGTCCGCAGCCTACACAACTAGCCGGGTTTTTCGGGTCATTATCGGATCCTGCCCTGTTCGAAAACACGCGATCCATGCCCATTCAGTTTGGCCCGCGGAAAACAGGATGTATCAAGCCTTGCAAAAAAAATTACCTGCTTCGGGAACCTTTCAGCGGCTTTTGCATCCAAGCAGTTGACGGTTGAAAAAATGCGGCCGTCGCACCCCGATCGAAAGGATATGATCCATGACAAAGACCTTCACTCTCGTTGCCGGCCTGCTGGCCGCCACTGCAATGCCGTCCCTGGCTCACGATGCGGAAAAGCTGGCCGAGATCCCGCCGGGCGACCCCTACATCCGCGTGAGCGAGGCACTGCCTCTGCCCGATTTCCTCCCCGGCCTGGGCACGCTCTTCGTCAACCCGGATACGCTGCCCGCCGGGCCGTTCCTCGGCTACGACCGGGACGGCAACCTGTCCGCTACCATCTACATGACCCCGCTGGAAGAACTCGAGAACGGCACCTCCTATGACGATCTCGCCGTGGGTGATCACAATGTGTCCGAAGTCGACATCTACTACAACGCCGGTCATCCGGGCGTCGACGTGCCGCACGCGCACGTCGTGCTGTTTCACGATGCCGAAGCCAAGGCGCGTCTGGCCGAATGATGCGGACACGTCGTCAAATCCTGGCGACGGGGGGTGGCGGTCTCGCCACCCTCCTGACGCCCCGTATCCTGCGCGCTCAGGGCGCTGAGGTGGTCGAGATGCGCGGCACCGCCCGCGGGGAACGAATATGGTTCGCACCGCTGGGCTTGGCCGTCGCGCCGGGTACCATCGTGCGCTTCGTCAATCGCGACCCTGGTAATAGCCATACCGCCACCGCTTATCATCCGGAAAACTTCAATCGCGCCGCCCGCATTCCGGAGGCCGCGATGCCCTGGCACAGCGACTATTTGCTGCCCGAGGAAAGTTTCGATGTCACGCTCGACGTGCCCGGCGTCTACGATTACTATTGCTTACCTCATGAGATGGCCGGCATGGTTGGGCGCATCGTGGTGGGTCGGCCTTCGGACACAGGTTGGCAGGGGTCCGTGCAAGACACGGGTGATTTGCCGGATACAGCGCGCGGCACACTTCCAGACGTCGACACCATCTTGGCGAAAGGCCGCGTATACCCGGAGGTGTCGCCATGACAAGTCCGGGGCGCGTTCGAGAAAACGCACCTCCGATCAACGCCGCAACGCCCGAGGCCGAACTGGTGGACGCCGCCCGCCCCGGGTCGAATGCGGTCCGACGCGAAGCCGCCGTGCGCGAACTCGTGCGTCGCTTGAACCCACGGCTGTTTCGCGTGGCGCGCGGTGTGGTCGCCAGCGACGCCGAGGCAGAAGATGTGGTGCAAGAAAGCTACCTCGCGGCCTTTGGCAAACTCGACCAGTTCCGGCGCGACTCGGCGTTTTCGACGTGGATTACGCGAATCGCTATCAATAACGCACGCATGCACCAGCGCAATGCGCGCCCACAGGAAAGCTATGATACGGTGACAGAAAATCACGACACACCCGCCAATGTCGTGTCGTTTCCCGGCATTGGCTCCGACCGGCCAGAGGCAGAGCTTGGCCGGGCTCAGATCCGCGCCCTGATGGAACACGCCGTGGCCGCTTTACCTTCGGACATGCGGCTTGCGTTCCTGATGCACGAGGTCGAGGGACTGTCCATCCGCCGGATCGCCGCCGATCTTTCGCTTAACCCGGTGACGGTGAAAACCCGGCTTTTTCGCGCTCGCCGGCGTCTGCGCACAGCGCTTGAGGCCGAAATGCGCGGCGGCTTCGACATGGTCTTTCCATTCGACGGCGCGCGATGCGCGGGCATGGCCGATCGCGTGGTCGATGGATTACGCACGACAGGACGGCTTTGATGCCATTTCAGTCGCAACTCGGCCCTTCGGCACTGGAAAGGGCGTATACGCGCCCATGCCGTTCCTGTAACGCCGCGGGCGGCATTCGACGCATGCGGACCGTGTTGCGCATGCCTGGGTGCCCAAGTCCGCGACGAAGGCGTGGTTGCCTGCGAAGGCTGACTGACACGCAGAGGGTCACAACGAAATCCATGGGACAAAAAGGCATCGCGTATATTTGCTGCTCGGCCTGACCCTAGACGACGATGGTGAGGAATGCTCCGCCATTCGAGACACGATCCAATCCAGACGGACCCCGCTGAGCCGCGTGGTCGCACGGGGGCGACAAATACGCGCCAGATACGCCGGACTCGCGTTCGGCTTCGGCGCCTCTTTCGGACATTTGGCCCGGTCATGCCGCAACCGGAGTGGCGGGAAGCTTTTCGGGCCGGCATTGGTGCCGGGTTGGCGTTGGCTTTATGCGGCGCCTTCCTTGTCCTTCTCGCGACCTGGCAAGGCACCGTATCGGTGTTCATTCTCATCGCACCTCTCGGGGCGACGGCCTTTCTTCTATTCGCGGTGCCGAATTCACCCCTTGCGCAGCCATGGTCAGCAGTGACGGGAAATACCGTCTCGGCTCTCGTGGCTGTCGCGGTGACCGGCCTCGGCCTTGCCCCGGAGCTTGCGGCCGGCGTTGCCGTTTGCCTCGCAATGGGCGCCATGGCGGGTCTGCGTGCCATGCACCCGCCTGGGGCGGCGGTCGCGCTGGCGATGGTGCTGTCCACGCCCGACGGCGGAACGCTCGGCCTTGGATTCGTAGCGTCTCCTGTCTTGCTCGACACGGTGCTGTTGGTCGGGTTGGCGGTTCTCTACAACCGGGCCACCGGACGCAAATATCCCTTCCGCCAGCCCATCGTTGCCAGTCGCCATGCAACCAGTAATTACGATCCGGAGCGCCGCCTTGGGCTATCCGGCGAAGATCTGGCCGGTCTTCTGGACCGTTACAACCTGAGCGCCAATATCGGTGCGGAGGATTTCGGCCGCATCCTGGCCGCCGCCGAGGCCGAGGCCGCGCACCGGCACTTCGACGGGCTGACCTGCGCCGAGGTGATGTCTCGGGACGTGGTTACGGTGACGCCCGCAACGCGGCTCGGGCGCGTGGCCGACCTGTTCCGGGAACACCGCTTCAAGACGCTACCCGTGGTGGAACCGGACAGCACGCTCTGCGGGATCATCACACAGAACGACCTGATCCAACGCGCCCGCGGCGATGCCGCCCTGCGCCACGACGGCTTTGCCTCGGCGCTTCTCGGGATGCTGGATAGCGTGCGCGGAGGGCTTGTTGCGCGTGACGTCATGACAACCGACCTACGCACGGTTGCACCGGCGGATGGCATCGGGGCGCTCGTTCACCTTCTCGCGGATGGCGGCGTCCAGGCCGCGCCGGTGGTGACAGCGGCCCGCCTTGACGGGATCGCGACCCGGTCAGACCTGTTAGCCGTGCTTGCGCGGCGGACGGTCCTTGCCGGTCTCACGCCGACCCGTGACTTATCGTGAGCGCATCACGGCACCGCATCCGGCCAGCGTCGTTGACCGGACGCATAGACCTCCACCCCCAACGATCGGAGAAACGCATTCGTAGCACACACGCCAGCGCCACCTCCGACCAAAGCAGCGCCAGACCAAAACCCACCACGTGCTGGCTCCACCAGTGGGATTGCCGCAGGCATCACACAAGCTGACTTTGATCGGCTGAAACCTCAGAGTCCACAAACGCCAATCCGTGCCCACTGACGACGGTTGGCACACCAGCACCAGCGGCTCAGTGGCGTCAGCGTGCGTCTGTGCTGCGCCTGTAGCGCCCGACCGCTGCCAGCCCGCACCCAGTTGTGGCGGGCAACGTCCAAACGCGGCTGAGTGTGCAGATTTGAGCTGATAGACAACAGCTTTGATGTGAGCAGGGGTGTTTAGCGCGAGCTTGACCATCAGGCGAAGAGGCGTAGCACAAAGGCGAACTATGGCGGTGTAAAAACCCACAGCATCGGCGGGCCTCCGTGCATCCGCTTGG
>JAVLCJ010000166.1:0-4391 GCA_031580875.1 Roseovarius sp. | reverse complement strand
ACCTATACGACCCCGCAGAGTGCTGGAACTACTTCAAGGCTGCCGGATATGTCTCAAACTAATCTCGAAACGCTTTAAACCCCACAAAATCACGAATCACGTTGGGGGGCCGGATGGGGCAAAATATCGTTCACGGAAAAATCCTGTGTCAGATCGGGAACTTACGGGGTATCTTGGTGGGCGACCTAGGAATCGAACCTAGCGTGCGTCTCCGCGAGGGAGTTACAGTCCCCTGCCACACCTTGCGGCCTGTCGCCCACGAAGCCGGCAGCCGTTGCCGGACGTAGGCGGCTGATTACAAGTGGTGCCGCGAGGCGTCAAGACGAAAATGGCTTGCGCGCCGCCGCCCCCTGCCGCATGGTCGCGCGGCCACGCAGAAAGGGCGCCGGAGGCCATGAAAAAACCCCGCTGGGTCATCGAGAAGGAACAGGCGAAACGGGCCGCCGCCGCTGAGACCGTCTGGCTGTTCGGCCTGCACGCGGTGCGGGATGCGCTGGAAAATCCGGCCCGCGAAAAGCTGCGCCTGATCGTGACCAAAAACGCCGCCGACCGGCTGGCCCCGGCCATCGCCGCTGCCGGTATCGCGCCGGAAATCGCCGATGCGCGCAAGTTCATCGCCCCGATCGACCCGCAATCGGTGCATCAGGGCGCCGCGTTGGAGGTCAGGCCGCTGGACTGGGGCGCGCCGGAGGAGGTCTGTATCGCGGCCGACGACCGGCCACCGCGCGCGGTGCTGCTGGATCGCGTGACGGACCCGCACAACGTGGGCGCCATCCTGCGATCGTCCGAAGTGTTCAGCGCCTGCGCCGTGATCGCGCCGCGCCACCATTCGGCCCCGGAAACGGGCGCCTTGGCCAAGACGGCCAGCGGCGCGCTGGAACGCCAGCCCTATCTGCGGGTGCGGAACCTTACGCGTACCATCGCGGAACTGCAGGACATGGGCTACCTCGTTCTGGGACTGGACGGGGAGGCCGAAATGACCCTTGAACAGGCGCTGGACGGGCAGCGGGACCGGCCCGTGGCGCTGGTGCTGGGGGCGGAGGGGCCCGGCCTGCGGGCCAAGACGCGTGAAAGCTGCGATCGGCTGGTGCGGATCGACCACGCCGGCGCCTTCGGATCGCTGAACGTGTCGAACGCGGCGGCGGTGGCGCTATATGCAAGTCGCAACTGAGAAGGCACGTCGATGCCACTGCCTTGAAAGGGTATGCCGCAATGCCTTTATCGCCGACAACCGCAGGACAGGAGCGTGATGCCCGAGGGAACCAAGATCGCCACTTGCTGCTATTGCGGCACGCGCGCGGTGCTGCGGCTCGACCGCGACCGGCACGAGTTGGCCTGCAGCGCCTGCGGCGCACCGCTACACGAGATGAAGGCGCTGCCCGTCACGGAACCGCGCCACAAGCCCGGCAGAAACCGGGACAGGTCGGGCAGCAAGAGCGACAAAAGGACCAAGCGCGACCGAAAGCGCACGACGTCGCGCGAGGTGCCGCCCCACCGCTCTGAAAGGGACAAGAAACGCGCGCGCAAACCGCGCAAGAAACCGAAAAAGCGCAAGTCGGCCCTGCGCTGGATGATGAAGGAATTGTGGGACGTGGTCGAGGATGTTTTCGATTGAGCGTCGCCGGTATTCACAGCTGTATTACCGTCCCTTTAAATGCGGGAAAGCACACCTACATCTTTACCTGAAGCGTCGAATTCGGAACCTCGGCGCTTCTCTTCACTGTCCCTCGTTCCGCGACTGGCGCCCGGGTTTGGCCCGGGCGCTTTTTTATGGCGCCAGACGCATCTAGGATGCGTACATGACAGAAGATTACAGTGATTCCCACCTGCGCCACATCCTGCAGCGAACTCGACGGATCGCCGTTGTGGGAATGTCACTCAACGAGGTCCGGCCGAGCTATTACGTTGCCCGATACCTCGGCCTCAAGGGATTCGAGGTGATCCCTGTCAACCCGGCACACACGGGCGCACGCGTCTTCGGCCGCGAGGTGATGGGCAGCCTTGGCGAGATCGACGGCGGGGTGGACATGGTGGACATTTTCCGCCGTCCCGAGCATGTGCCGGCCATCGTGGACGAGGCGCTCGCCCTGTTCCCCGACCTGCAAACGATCTGGATGCAGATCGGCGTGCAGCATGACGAGGCCGCCGCGACCGCCCGGGCCCGCGGCGTGGACGTGGTGATGAACCGCTGCCCCAAGATCGAGTACCAGAGACTGTTCGGGGAACTGCGCATGGGCGGGATCAACACGGGCGTCATTTCCTCGAAACTGTGACGCGCACCGCCGCGCGCGCGCCATCGCAGTTGTCCGGCCCGGCCAGATGGCCTAGACCGAACGGGAAAGCTTTCAGGGAGGACCGTTCATGGCCTATGGTTTCGAGACGTTGCAGGTTCACGCGGGCGCGCGGCCCGATCCGGCCACCGGGGCGCGGCAGACGCCGATCTACCAGACAACGGCATACGTGTTCCGCGATGCGGAACACGCGGCGGCGCTGTTCAACCTGCAGGAGGTCGGCTACATCTATTCGCGGCTGACCAACCCGACTGTCGCCGTGCTGCAGGAGCGGATGGCGACGCTGGAGGGCGGCGCCGGGGCAGTTTGCTGTTCATCCGGCCATGCCGCGCAGATCATGGCGCTTTTCCCGCTGATGGCGCCGGGCTGCAACGTCGTCGTGTCCACCCGGCTTTACGGCGGCTCGGTCACGCAGTTCAGCCAGACGATCAAGCGCTTCGGCTGGCAGGCGAAATTCGTCGATATCGACGACGCCGACGCGATCCGCGCGGCGATCGACGACGATACCCGCGCCATTTTCTGCGAATCGATCGCGAACCCGGGCGGCCACATCGCCGATCTGGACGCGGTGTCGCAGCTGGCCGACACGGCGGGCCTGCCGCTGATCGTGGACAACACCTCGGCCACCCCGTACCTGTGCCGGCCGATCGAGCATGGCGCGACGCTGGTCGTGCACTCGATGACCAAGTTCCTGACGGGCAACGGCACCGTCACCGGCGGCGTGGTGATCGATTCGGGCAAGTTCGACTGGTCGGCCAGCGGCAAGTTCCCGTCCCTGTCCGAACCCGAGCCGGCCTATCACGGCCTGAAATTCCACGAGACGTTCGGACCGCTTGCCTTCACCTTCCACGGGATCGCCGTCGGCCTGCGCGATCTGGGCATGACATTGAACCCGCAGGCGGCGCATTACACGCTGATGGGGATCGAGACACTCAGCCTGCGGATGCAGAAGCACTGCGAAAACGCCGAGAGGGTCGCCGGCTGGCTCGAGTCGCATCCGGCGGTCGATCACGTGACCTACGCGGGGCTTGCCTCCTCGCCGTATCACGCTCGGGTGTCCCGGATCTGCCCCGAGGGCGCGGGCGGCCTTTTCACCGTGGCGCTGAAGGACGGGTACGACGCCTGCGTCAAGCTGGTGGACAGCCTCGAACTTTTCAGCCACGTCGCCAATCTGGGCGATACGCGCAGCCTCGTGATTCACTCGGCCTCGACCACGCACCGCCAACTGACGCCCGAACAACAGGAGGCGGCGGGCGCCGCGCCCAACGTCGTGCGCATCTCGATCGGGATCGAGGACGCCGACGACCTGATTGCCGATCTCGATCAGGCCCTGAAAAAGGCGTCCGCCTGATCGGGCCGTTCTGCTCCGGTCGGTGCGGGCATTACGGCCCGCGCCGGCCTTTCCCTTTCCTTGTGCCCGACTCTGCGGTAGGTTCCACTACGATGACGATTGAAGTTCCTTTCGGGTTGGTGCACGACAAGAACTGTTGAAATGAAACCGAATTTTGCCTTGAACCTGTCCTTCGAGGGCATCGGCCTGCTTCACAGGTCGGAGGGCGGTTGGCTGCTGGTGGGCGAGGTTTCGCTCGATGCAGACGACCTGGCCGCCGAGCTGTCGGAACTACGCAGCAAGGCCAAGGCGCTGGCGCCGCGAGGGCTCAAGACCAAGCTTGTCATCCCGAACGAGCAAATCCGGTACATCGCGCTCGAAGCGCCGTCGGACGCGGACGACACCGAGGCGCGCGTGCGCGGTGCGCTCGATGGCGCGACACCCTACGCGCTTGACGATCTGGTCTACGACTGGGCGGCCACGGAGGGCGTTGTAACTGTCGCGGCCGTGGCGCGCGAAACGCTGGAAGAAGCAGAGACTTTCGCGCAGGAACATCGTTTCAACCCGTTCAGCTTCGTCGCCCTTCCGGCGGAAGACAGTTTCGCGGGGGAGCCGTTTTTCGGCCTCACGGCCCATGCCGCCGGCGTGCTCGACAATGCGGAGGCTTTCGAGCCCGACGAGGCCCCGATCCGCATCATGGGGGCTGCGCACATGCCGGACCCCGACACAACGGTTGCCGAAACAGGCCCGGCTGCCGCGGACACCGATGC
>JAVLCJ010000165.1:0-4427 GCA_031580875.1 Roseovarius sp. | reverse complement strand
CCCGACGCTGACCATCGTGGCACTGGCGATGCGGCAGGCCGAACACATTGCCGGCGAGCTTTCGCGCGGCAATCTCTGACATCGGACCGGTCACGGACCGACACCCCGGCGCAACCTGTTTGCGCCGGGTTTTTCGTGGCCTGGCGTCTGGCCGATTTTTTTCGCCGACGTCCGAATTTTTGGGTTGCAGCCCGCGCCAAGACTTTATATCCCACGCCTTACCCAAGGATGCGGGTGTAGCTCAGGGGTAGAGCGTTACCTTGCCAAGGTAAATGTCGTGAGTTCGAATCTCATCACCCGCTCCATTTTCTCTCTTACAGAGTATCGGGATGGAACCCACCGCGCCCCTTGGCGTGGCGGCACGACGCCCCTATAAGGGCGCGGAAACCAGAACGGATGCCCCGATGCGCAAGGCCAACATCAGCCGCAAGACCAACGAAACCGACATCACCGTCGAGCTCGGCCTCGACGGGACCGGCCTGCATGACAACGAAACCGGCGTCGGCTTCTTCGACCACATGCTGGACCAGCTTGCCCGGCATTCGCTGATCGACATGAAGGTGCGCTGTGACGGCGATCGGCACGTGGATGACCATCACACGGTCGAGGATGTGGGGATCGCGCTCGGTCAGGCACTGGCCGAGGCCTTGGGCGACAAGACCGGCATTCGCCGTTACGGCGCCTGCCTGCTGCCGATGGACGACGCGCTGGTGCGCGCCGCGCTGGACCTGTCGGGCCGCCCTTACCTCGTCTGGGGCGTGGACCTGCCGACAGCCAGGATCGGCACGTTCGACTGCGAGCTCGTCCGCGAATTTTTCCAGGCATTCAGTGCCAAGGGCGGGGTCACGCTGCACGTGGACGCGCTGCACGGGATCAACAGCCACCACATGGCCGAGGCCGCGTTCAAGGCCGTGGCGCGCGCCCTGCGCGACGCCGTGGAGCCCGACGCGCGCAAGGCTGAGTCGATCCCCTCGACCAAGGGGGCGCTGTAGCCCCCCATGAGCACCGTCATCGTCGACTACGAAAGCGGGAATCTGCATTCCGCCGAAAAGGCCTTTCAACGCATGGCGCGCGAGACGGGCGCGGGCGATGTCATCGTCACGTCCGACCCCGACGCGGTGCGGCGCGCGACGCGCGTGGTCTTGCCCGGCGACGGCGCCTTCCCCGCCTGCCAGCGTGAGCTTTACGGTCATCGCGGCCTTTTCGAGGCGATCGAGGAGGCCGTGATCCGTCAGGGCAAGCCTTTCCTCGGGATCTGCATCGGGATGCAGATGCTGGCCACGCGCGGCATGGAGTACCATGAAACCCCCGGGTTCGACTGGATCGGCGGCAGCGTGGAGCGCATCAGCCCCGGCGATCCGGCCCTCAAGGTGCCGCACATGGGCTGGAACGACCTTGTACTTGACCGCCCCCACCCCGTTCTGGACGGGATCGCCACGGGCGATCACGCCTATTTCGTGCACTCCTACCAGTTCCGGGTGGCGGACGCGGCGCATCTGCTGGCGCATGTCGATTACGGTGGGCCGATCACGGCCGTGGTGGGGCGCGACAATATCGTGGGCACCCAGTTCCACCCTGAAAAGAGCCAAGCCACCGGCTTGCGCCTGATCGCGAATTTCCTCGGCTGGACCCCGTAAGCGCCCGGGCCGATTACCGGACGCGCGTCCATGTCTGGGCCCGGCAGATCACCAGCACGCAGCCCTCGACCTCCAGACGGTTCCCGTCGAGGGTCATGTTGGACTTGTAGGTCTTGTCCCGGTCCGGCGCCCAGATCCGGCCGCTTTCGTACACGCCGCCGCCAATGGGCGTCATGTCCCAGATCATACGTTTGCCAAGGTGGTCGTATCCGTCCGACAGGTCGCCCGCCCCGTCGAACGCCTGCTTGATCACCCCGCAGATCGACGACCCGCAGCTATAAAGCGCGACGTGCAGGTATCCGCCGGACTCCCCCGGCTCGGTCTTCCACAGCCCCTCGGCAGGATCGGCCGCGGCCATCCCCGCCCCGAGGACCAGCACCGCCGCGGCGCTTGCCATCCGTCTCATGTTGTCGCCCTCCCTTGGCACTCCGTTACAGCCTGTGACAGCCGGGCGCGACCGATCAAGCCTGACGTGGGGTCGCGTTGCATTCGCCGGCGCACCGGTGCACAAGGCGGGGCGTATCGCATCGAAAGGCCCGCAAGATGATCCTCTATCCCGCCATCGACCTGAAGAACGGCAAGGCCGTCCGCCTGCTCAGGGGCGAAATGGACCAGGCCACTGTCTTCAACGATGATCCGGCGGCACAGGCAATGGAATTTGTCGCAGCAGGGTGCGAGTGGCTGCACCTCGTGGATCTGAACGGCGCCTTCGCCGGCGAACCGGTGAATGCCGCCCCCGTCGAGGCGATCCTCGCCGCCTGCGATGTGCCGGCGCAATTGGGCGGCGGCATCCGCGACATGGCCACGATCGAGCGCTGGCTGTCGAAGGGGCTGGCGCGGGTCATCCTCGGCACGGTAGCGGTGGAAAATCCCGCGCTTGTGCGCGAGGCCGCGCGCGCCTTTCCCGGGCAGATTGCCGTCGGGATAGACGCGCGCGCTGGCCGGGTGGCCACCAAGGGCTGGGCCGAGGAAACGGATGTCGATGCCACCGATCTCGCGCGTTCCTTCGAGGATGCGGGCGTCGCCGCGATCATTTACACCGATATCGATCGCGACGGCGCCATGCAGGGGCCGAACGTCACCGCCACGGCAACGCTGGCGCGCGCCGTCTCGATCCCGGTGATCGCGTCGGGCGGCGTCAGTTCGCTGGACGACCTCGCCGCGCTCAAGGCCTGCGGCGCACCGCTCAACGGCGCCATTTCGGGCCGCGCCCTCTATGACGGCGCCATCGACCTGCGCGAGGCGCTCGCTTTGATGAAAGCCTGACCTGCGCCCCGGTCAGCCGCCCGCCGCCTTGGCCGTCAACTTGCCGAGCGCGCCAGTCATCATCTCGATGTATTTGGCATCGTCCGAAATGGCGAGCCCGTCGAACATCTCCCCCGGGTCCTCGTAGGCCAGCCAGACCTGCCCCGCGCCGTCCCGATAGACAAGAACCTTCATCGGCAGGAACAGCCCGGCGCCCGGGTCGTCCTGCATGGCCTGCGTGCCGATCTTGGGATTGCCGAAGATCAGGACCTGGCTCGGCGCAAGCTTCATTTCCACCGATGCCGCCCCGGCGGCGTGATCCACCCGGGCGAAGACAGTCGCGCCAACACCGCTCACCGCCTCCTCGAGCCGATCCATGGTGGTCGCCACATCCGAGAAGGACTTGACCCTCCTGATGTCGTCATTGCTGGCGAATGCCGGCAGCGCCGACAGGGTGATCGCGGCCGCGGCAAGAAAACGCTTCATGATGAACTCCCTTGATTCTAAGAACGTACCATGTGTGCATCCTCTGGCATCCCGCACGGATTGCCCATAAACAACGACGTGAAGTTCCTGTAACAGCGACAGCATGCTCAAGATCCGTATCATCCCCTGCCTTGACGTCGCCGATGGCCGAATCGTCAAGGGCGTGAATTTCGTGGACCTGCGCGACGCCGGCGACCCGGTGGATGCCGCGCGCGCCTATGATGCCGCGGGTGCCGACGAACTGTGCTTTCTCGACATTCACGCCACGCACGAAAACCGCGGCGTCATGCTGGACGTGGTCCGCCGCGCCGCCGAAGCCTGTTTCATCCCGCTCACCGTGGGCGGCGGCGTGCGCACGCCCGAGGACGTGCGCGCCCTGCTGCTGGCCGGCGCCGACAAGGTCAGCTTCAACTCCGCCGCCGTGGCCGATCCGGAGGTGGTGCGCCGCGCCGCCGACCGCTTCGGCAGCCAGTGCATCGTCGTGGCCATCGACGCCAAGACCGTCAGACCCGGCAAGTGGGAGATATTCACCCACGGCGGCCGCAAGCCGACGGGCATCGACGCGGTAGCATTCGCGCGGCGGGTCGAGGAAAAGGGCGCGGGCGAAATCCTGCTCACATCGATGGACCGCGACGGCACGCGCCAAGGATTCAACCTGCCGCTCACGCGGGCGATCAGCGCGGCCGTCGACATACCGGTCATCGCCTCGGGCGGGGTCGGCACGCTCGACCACCTCGTCGCAGGGGTCCGCGAGGGCGGCGCCTCGGCCGTGCTGGCAGCCTCGATCTTCCACTTCGGCGAATTCTCCATCGCGGAGGCCAAGTCGCACATGGCCGCCGCGGGCATCCCGATGAGGCTGGGCGCATGAAACTGGAAGAGCTGGCCGATATCGTCGCCGCGCGCGCGGACGCCGACCCGGCCTCGAGCTGGACGGCGAAACTGCTGGCCAAGGGCCCCGACAAGGCGGCCGAGAAATTCGGCGAGGAAGGCGTGGAGGCCATCATCGAGGCGGTCAAGGGCGACAAGGCGCGCCTGACCGCCGAGGCGGCAGACGTGCTG
>JAVLCJ010000164.1:0-4457 GCA_031580875.1 Roseovarius sp. | reverse complement strand
TCGTCGTTCGGGAAGATGCCAACGACGTCGGTGCGCCGCTTGATCTCGCGGTTCACCCTCTCCAGCGGGTTCGTCGACGCGATCTGGGTCCAATGCTCGCGCGGGAAGTCCATGTAGGCGAGAACGTCGTCGCGCGAGGCGTCCATGAAGGTGCCGAGCTTGTCCTGCTTTTCGCGCAGCGCATCGGCGACAGTGTCCCACTGGGCTTCCGCGTCGGCCTTGCTTTCCTGGGCGAAGATCGTCTTGAGCATCGCGGCCACCGCGGTGCGTTGCTTGGCCGGGGCATGGGCCAGGGCGTTGCGCATCCAGTGAACCCGACAGCGCTGGTGGGTAGCACTGAAGACCCGGCGCGCCGCCGCCCGCAGCCCCTTGTGGTCGTCAGCGATCACAAGCTTCACGCCGCGCAGGCCGCGGTCGGCCAGGGAGCGCAGGAAATCAGTCCAGAACGTCTCGGCTTCCGAAGGCCCTGTGGCGACGCCCAGCACCTCGCGCTTGCCGTCGTCGTTGACCGCCACGGCCACTATCACGGCACGGCTGATGATGCGCCCGCCCTCGCGGACCTTCACGTAGGTCGCATCAAGCCAGAGATAGGGCCAGGCCCCCTCCAGGGGCCGCGACAAGAACGTGTTCACGCGCTCGTCGATCTCGGCACAGAGCCGGCTAACCTGGCTCTTCGACATGCCGCCCGCACCCATGGCCTTGACCAGATCGTCCACCGAGCGGGTGGAAATCCCCTGAACGTAGGCTTCCTGTATCACAGCCACGAGGGCCTTCTCGGCCGTGCGCCGGGGCTCGAGGAAACTAGGAAGGTAGCTGACCTTCCTCGTTTGCAGGCCCGGTGACATTTCAGCTTGGTTGCGACATGCCACATTCAAGCCGGATTTGCGTTGCGCTGTTTGCAAAGCGCGCCTCCGAAAAAGAGATGGCGCGCCTTACGGGGTTTTCAGGGACAGTTCATCCCAACAGGGCGTCGTCGTCGCGCTTGATCGCGATGACGGAGGACCGTGGCAGCATCCCCTCTCCATCAGGGAACGGTGCACCGGGGTGCTGAATACCCACGAACATCGTGCGCCGGTCAGCCGACCAGCACAGGCCCGTCACCTCGCAGCCATAGGGACCCGTCATGAACCTTTCGATCCGGCCCGTCGCCGGATCGCCCGCCAGCATCTGATTGTTGCCGTTGCCGGCAAATTCGCCCTCGTTGTCGTAGTCGCCATCGGTCTGGATCCAGATCAGGCCGGTGGTGTCGATCACCATCCCATCGGGCGAGTTGAACAGGTTGCCCTCGTTCATGTTGTCCGACCCAGCATATGCATCGTCATGTACGGTCGGGTTGCCAACCATAACATAGAGGTCCCAGGCAAAGCCGTCGGCGGCATGGTCGTCGCCATCGGGCATCCAGCGCACGATCTGGCCATAGTTGTTGACCTCGCGCGGGTTGGGGCCGCCCACCGCCTGCCAGTCGCCGCCGGCATTCGCATCGACCCCCCGTTCGCGGTTGTTGGTCAGGCAGCAATAGGCCTCGGCCGACATAGGATTCACTGCAACCCACTCGGGCCGATCCATGGTGGTCGCACCGACGCGGGAGGCGGCGATACGGCTGAAGATCGCGATCTCCGCCGGGGTCATGTTGGTCGCCTCGGGCGTCAGGGGCAGCCAGCGGCCTGTTTGGTCGTCTTTGAAGCTGGCGACATAAAGCTGGCCCTCGTCGAGCAGGGTCGAAGTATCGCCGCCGGGCACGTAAACATCGCGGGACACCCACTTGTAGAGAAATTCGCCCCGCTCGTCGTCGCCGGAATAGACGACGACCCGGCCATCGGGCGCCACGGCCATGACGGCGTTCTCGTGCTTGAAGCGGCCGAGTGCGGTGCGCTTGACCGGCATAGAGTCGGCGTCCGACGGGTCGATCTCTACGATGTAGCCTACGCGGTGCGGCTCGTTGGGGTTGGCCGCGGCGTCGAAACGCGGGTCCCACTTGTGATAGTCGTAACCCCAACCCTCGGCCCCAAGACCGTAGCGGTCGCGGCCCTGCGCGGCGAGGCCCTCGACGGGGACGTCGCCGTTGGCGCCGAAATAGCCGTTAAAGTTCTCTTCGCAGGTCAGATATGTTCCCCACGGCGTCTTGCCGGCGCCGCAATTATTCATCGTGCCGAGGCTCTCGGTGCCGGTCGGGTCCGCGTCGGTCCGCATCAGTTCATGCCCGGCGGCGGGACCGGAGATGCGCATGGGCGTGTTGTGGGTGATGCGGCGGTTGAAGGGGCTGTCGACCACCACTTCCCAGCCATTCTCGCCCTCGGAGAGTTCCATCACCGTCACGCCCTGAAGATTTTGCAGCTTGAGCACGTCGTCGGCATCACGCGGAACGCCCTCCTCGGCCTGCGGCAGGTTGCTGGGACGGTTGGTGTATTCGCTGTTGACCGCGATCACGTGCCGGTCGCCGAGCAGGAACATCTCCATCCCGTCGGTATTCTCGCCGAACACCTTGTCGGACATTTCCACGCTGCCGCCATTCTCCTGGTCGAAATCGCCCTCGGCTTCGGAGAACAGCGGATCGCCCCAGCGCACCACCGTCTGCCAGCTGTAGCCTTCGGGCACGTGCACGGTGCCGTCGGTCGCGGTCGGGATCGGCGTGAAGGCAAAGCGTGAGGCCTGCTGCGCGTGTGCTGTCGTGCCCTTGAGGAAGGCGGTGCCCATGACCGCCGCGCCCGACCCGAAGGCGAGCACGCCGGAAAGAAACCCGCGGCGCGAGACTGCGCGCTCGACCACGCGGTCAAAATCCTGTTCCTTGGGGCGGGGAAAATTCAGTTCGTCCCAATCGTCGGCGGACATGCTGTTCAGGTCATTGTCTTTCATGACTTGCTCCGTCATGGCTTGCTTCGTGGACTTGTGAGTGGCGTTTCATCGCGCAAGGGATTTCACCTGCGAGTGACCGGCAAGCTAAAGTCCGGCGAAAACAAAAATATGACAAATGGCGCCGTGTTCGCCCTTCGCTTCCGAAAGGGTCTCGCACTGGGCATACTGTGAACAGCCAGTTCTGCTGGCAAAGCGTCGTCACGCCGGAGCCTGACCTGGACCGGGGACAGGTTGCGTGACGTCTCCCATTCGCATTCGGCAACCACGTCTCACCATCGCTGGCGCAACGGGCCGTCGCAAAAGTTTCATTGCCGCGAAACGTTGCTGACATCGCGGACTGTCAGCTTGGAGGGTGCCAGATACAATCGGATCCAGCTCAGGGGCCCCTTATGCCGAAGATTTCCTTCACCCGCCGCCAGACCTTGCTCGGGGGCGTCGCCCTCGGGACCTCGCTTGCCGTTCCAGCGCTATCGCGGGCCCAGTCCCGTCCGATCATGGAACATGGCATCATGTCCGGTGACGTCACCCATGACGGTGCCATCGTCTGGGGCCGCGCCGACCGCGAGGCGAAAATGCTGGTGGAATGGGCCACCACGGAAAGCATGGCCGACGCCCGCGCCGTGCCAGGTCTGAACGTCGGCACGCCCACGTCGTTTTCGGGCAAGATGGCGCTTACCGGCCTGCCCAGCGACCAGGACATCTTCTACCGCGTGACAATGGCCGACCTCGCCGACAACACGATGTCCGAGCCCTTGACCGGCCGGTTCCGCACCGCTCCCATGGGCAAGCGCGATATCAGCTTTGTTTGGTCGGGCGACACCGCCGGCCAAGGCTGGGGGATCGACGAAAGCCGGGGCGGCATGACGACCTATGCGACGATGCTGGGCCACCGACCCGATTTCTTCCTGCATTCGGGCGATACGGTCTATGCCGACGGCCCCCTGCAAGAAGAGGTCGAGCTGGAGGACGGCAAGATCTGGACCAACCTGGTGACACCGTCCAAGATGAAGGTGGCCGAAACGCTGGATGAATTCCGCGGCCAGCACCTCTACAATTACCTCGACAGGAATGTGCGCGCCTTCAACGCAGAAGTGCCGATGATCGCCCAGTGGGACGATCATGAAGTCACCAACAACTGGTATCCGAACGAGATCCTCGCGTCAGATGATCGCTACAGCGTGAAATCGGCTCAGCTTCTGGCCGCGCGCGCGGGGCGCGCCTTCCACGAGATGATCCCGACGCGCCAGACCCTGGCAGAGCCGATGCGCGTCTACCGCAAGGTGGCTTACGGGCCGCTGCTCGACATCTTCGTGATCGACCTGCGCACATACCGCGGCGACAACACTGCCAATCGCGAGGAAGACGGCGCGCCCTTCCTCGGCGCCGATCAGCTCGCCTGGCTCAAGCGCGAGATGATGAATTCCACGGCGACCTGGAAGGCCATCGCCTCCGACATGCCCATCGGGATGATGGTCACGGACGGCGACAACATGGAAAACGGTGCCAATGGCGACGGCCCGGCTCTTGGGCGCGAACAGGATATCGCCACCGTCCTGTCGTTTATCAAGGCCGCGGGGATCGCCAACACGGTCTGGCTGACCGCC
>JAVLCJ010000163.1:0-4462 GCA_031580875.1 Roseovarius sp. | reverse complement strand
GGCCACGCCGTCCGGCGTCGGCACGGTGATCGCCAGCCGCTCCACGCCCGCGACCTTCGCCGGGATCGCGTTCATCAGCACGGAGGAGGGATAGGAGGCCAGCCCGCCGGGCACGTAGAGCCCCGCCGCGCCCACGGGGCGCCAGCGCCAGCCCAGCGTGGCGCCGGCCGCATCGGTCCAGCTGACATCTTCGGGGACCTGTCTTTCGTGATAGGCCCGGATACGATCGGCGGCGGTGGTCAGGGCCTGCTTCTGGTCCATCGGGACTTGCGCGACCAGCGCGTCGATCTCTTCGGTCGTGAACCTGAGTCCCTCGGGCGTCAGCTCGAGGCGGTCGAACCGCTCGGTCAGGTCGATCAGGGCGGCATCGCCGCGCGTGCACACGTCGCCGATGATGGCGGCGACCACCTCGTCGATTTCGGGCGCGTCCTCGCGGTTGGCGGACAGCAGCGCATCGAACGCCGTTTCGAAACCGGGTTCGCGCGCATCGAGTGTGACGGGCATGGCAGACCTCCTTGGACGGGTGTCACATAGACCGATGCGCGCCGGGCCTCAAGCGGGCGTATTGACCGGGGTTAATGCGCGCGCGTCCGCCGCACGGGACAAGAAGGGCACGCGTAACTTACAGGGAGAGTCCCATGAAATTCTTCGCAGCATCCGCATGCGCCGCGCTTTTCGGGATGGCCGTTTCAGGGGCCGCCTTGGCGGAGGAGACCGGCAAGGACGAATACATGAACAATTGCGCGTCCTGCCATGGCGAAACCGGCGCCGGGGACGGACCGCTTGCCGACCTGATGACGGTGAAAGTTCCCCCGCTGACAGGGCTGACAGCGGCCAATGACGGTGTCTTTCCGATGCTCGATGTGATCCACACCATCGACGGCCGGCAGGGTATTCGCGGGCACGGCTACCCGATGCCCGTCTGGGGTGACAGGTTCACCGGCCAGGTCGACAACGCGGATCCTTACGGCTCGGAGGTGATCGTGCGGGGCAGGGTGCTGTCGCTGGCCTATTACCTGGAATCGATTCAGGAGTAGCGCGGCGCCGTCACGAGTCGTCATCGTGAGAGGGCGCCCGTCCCGAGGGCGCCCTGTAGGGGCGCGTCACGTCCCTCAGGCCGACCTCGAGCGCTTCGACGTTCAGGCGGATCGCACCGTCACCGGCAAGCGTCAGCAGCACGTGGCCGCCGCACTCGTCCTCGGGTTCGAACGTCACCGTCAGAAGCGACAGGATGGTGTCCGTGTCGTTGCGGTCGATGCCGTGGCTGGCCACGGACAGGACGTTGTCCACCAGCAGCACGGACTGAACGCGTTCGGGCGTTCCCTCGCCACGGCGCGTATCCTCCCAGCGGAACCGGTTGACCAGTAGCGCGAAGCGGCGTTCGCGGGGTCGCCATGTCATTTCCGTGATCGGGAACACCGCGTCCTGCGCCAGCGAGGAGATCACCCGCAGGTCGTCGTCATCGAACGCGCCAAGGTTGAGCGGCGCGTCGCGTCCGTCCTCGAATCTGGCATCTTCGGTCATCAGCCGGACACCCTCTCGATGCGGGCGCCCACGGCGCCCAGTTTCGCCTCGACGCGTTCATAGCCGCGGTCGAGGTGATACACCCTGTTTACCACCGTTTCTCCCTCCGCGGCCAGCCCGGCAAGGATCAGGGACACGCTGGCGCGCAGGTCGGTTGCCATCACCGGCGCGCCCTTCAGCCGCTCGACCCCGGTCACGGTCGCGGTGCCGCCCTGCACGTCGATCCGCGCGCCCATCCGCATAAGTTCGGGGGCGTGCATGAACCGGTTTTCGAAGATCCGCTCCTCGAGGACGCTGACGCCGTCGGCCGTGCACATCAGCGCCATCATCTGCGCCTGCAGGTCCGTGGGGAAGCCCGGGAAGGGGGCCGTGGTGACATCGACCGATTTCACCCGGCCGTTCCGGCGGTGCACCATGATCCCGTTCTTCGTCTCCTCGATGGCGATTCCGGCGTCGTCGAGCTTCTCGCAGAAGGCGCCAAGCAGCTCGATACGGCCGCCGAGGCACTCGACCTCGCCCCCGCAGATCGCCGGGGCCAGCATGTAGGTGCCCAGTTCGATCCGGTCGGGCACGACGGGGTGTGTCGCACCGTGCAACCGTTCGACGCCCTGTACGGTGATCGTCGGTGTGCCTTCGCCCTCGATCTGCGCGCCCATGCGGCGCAGGCACCGCGCCAGATCGACGATCTCGGGTTCCTGCGCGGCGTTCGTCAGAACGGTCGTGCCGCGGGCCAGCGTTGCGGCCATCAGCGTGTTTTCCGTCGCCCCGACCGAGACGATTGGAAACTCGACCGTGCCGCCCCTGAGCCCGCCGGGCGCGCGGGCGTGAACATAGCCCTCCCGGAGGTCGAGCTCGGCCCCCATGGCTTCGAGCGCGCGCAGGTGCAGGTCGACGGGCCGCGCGCCGATCGCACACCCACCGGGCAGCGACACCACCGCGTGGCCGTCCCGCGCAAGCAGCGGACCCAGCACCAGGATCGAGGCGCGCATCTTGCGCACGATGTCGTACTCGGCCACGTGGCTTGTCAGCGCGTGGCTGGACAGCGCCAGCACCTGCCCGTCCTGCATCTGCGTCACCTCGGCGCCCAGCGATTGCAGGAGATGCGCCATCGTCTGGATGTCCGACAGGCGCGGCGCGTTCGTCAGCGTCAGCGGTTCCTCGCTGAGCAGCGTGGCCGGCATCAGCGTCAGGCAGGCATTCTTGGCCCCCGCGATGGGGATCTGCCCCTTGAGCGGGCCGTTGCCCCGCACGATGATCGAATCCATCCGCTCTACCCCTTGTCGGGCGTCTTGCCGGGCTTGTTCGTGGCCCGCGCCCGTGTCTGCGCCTTGCGTCGTGCGAGATTGGCCTTGAGGGCGGCTTTCAGCCTGTCCTCACGGCTTTCGCCCGTTTTGTCGCCTTGATTGCGCGGTTCGTTTTTCTTCATGCGCTACTCCTTACAGCAGGCGGGAAAAAGGGTCCAGATTAGGCTTGCACGATCGGGTCGAAGCGTCTAATCACCGCGCCACGCGGGCTGCTGTAGCTCAGTGGTAGAGCGCACCCTTGGTAAGGGTGAGGTCGGGAGTTCAATCCTCCCCAGCAGCACCATTCGATCCGCGCCCGCCCTTTCGGAAAAAAGATGTTCTCCTGCCGCCACGGCGTGTCGGCCCGGGCGGGTGGTTTCGTGCCTCAGGACAGCGTGCCGATGCGGGTTTCCACGCTGTAACCGGGCGCATAGCTCAGCCGGACGGCGGTGATGGGGGCATCATGATCCCAAGTGACGCGGTTGACCACGAAGACCGGGGCGCCGACGGCGCAGTCCAGCAGCCGCGCCGTGTCCGCGTCGGCGGTGCCGGCGCTGAACCGGATATCGCCGTGGGTGTAAGGGGCGGTGGCCAGCAGCCATTCGTTGGCGCTGACCGTCGCGAAATCGCGCTCGGCGGCGCCGGGCACCGTCGACAGGCTGATCCAGCGGTTCTCCAGCACGAAGGGCACGCCGTCAGCGCTGTGAAGGGCCTCGACGTGGAGGCAGCCGCCGGCTGCGCCCGCGTGGTGCATGACCGTGCGGGCCCAGCCCTCGGGCGCCTGTTCTTCCCGGGCCAGCAACCGGTATCCGTAGGTCTGTCCGCGCGCCTCGATCTCCTGCCGGATCACGGGGATGTCCAGCGTGGCGCGGCTGACCGGGTGCAGGGCCACGCGCGTGCCGGCCTTGCGGCGCCGTTCCAGTATCCCGGTATCGGCCAGCGCCTGCAGTGCGCGGTTCACCGTGGCCCGCGCGCAGCCGAATTCCCGCGCGAGCGCGACCTCGCCGGGAATGACATGGCCCGGCGGCCATTCGCGCGCGTGGATGCGCCGGAGAACCTCGGCCTGCACGGCCTGCCAGCCGCCGATGCGCGCGCCGCGGGTCATAGCGTTTCTCTCAGCGGGGCAACGGCGCGTCGATAGGCGGCGATGATCGCGTCGCGGTCGCGGTGGCGGCCCTCTTGCACCGTGTGGCGGCCTGCCGACCACACGTCGCGCACCATCCTGTCATCGCCCGCGAAAATCCAGCCGTCGAGCGTCGCGTCGCCAGCCAGACCAGCGAGATCGCGGTGACCGGCGTCGAGTGCCAGCAGGTCGGCCCAGTGCCCCGGCGCGATGCGGCCCGACGCGCGCCCCGCCGCCCGGGCGCCGCCATGGCAGGCCGCCTCGTACAGCCGCCGCCCCGTCGAGCGGTCGGGCGTGGCCAGCGCGGCCCGGGACCGGTCACGCAGCCGCTGCGAATATTCCAGCGTGCGCAGTTCCTCGCTCAGCGAGATGCGGATGTTGGAATCCGACCCGACGGCGAGGCTCCCGTCGGCGCCCAGCCAGCGCACCCCGTCGAAGATCCCGTCGCCGAGGCTGGATTCGGTGATCGGGCACAGCCCCGCCACGGCGCCGGTGGCGGCCAGCCCTTCGGTTTCGCGGGGTTGCATCTGGG
>JAVLCJ010000162.1:0-4608 GCA_031580875.1 Roseovarius sp. | reverse complement strand
AGAATGTCGCGCGCGATGGCGGTGCCGCTTTGCCACGCGGCTTCGACCCGCGGGCCGAGGCACCAGTCGCCACCGATGTGCAGCGTGCCAGTGGCATCGCGCAGGAAGGGCCGGCCCAGCGGCGCGGTCACGCGGGCATGGCGCCAGCGATGGGCGTCCAGGTGCAGGGCCGTCTCGGGGGTCGCGCCAACCGCCTCGCAAAGCAGCGGCAGCATCAGGCGGGCGATCGTTTGCCTGTCCTCTTCGAGATGGGCCGCGGACCAGTCCGGCCCGGCCTGCGCCACCCATGTTACCGCCCCGGCCGGGCGGCCCGGCTTGCTGTTGTCCCGCGCGATGAAGGTCAGCGCGCCGTCGGATGGTTTTCGGCTGACGAAGGGCGCCGGCGAGCCGTCAGGAAAGGCGGCCATCAGCGTCATGCAGGGGGCCATCTGCACCTGCGCCAGCGCGGGGATCAGCGGGTGGCCGGCGCCGATCAGTGGCGCGACCTGCGGCACGGGCACGGTTATGATCACCCGCCCGGCCTTGAAAACCGTGTCGCCCGCCGTCACCTGCCAGCCCGCACCGGCGCGGCGGATCGCCGTCACCTCGGTTGCTTGCATGACGTCCAGTTCCGCGGCCAGTGCGCGGGGCAGGCCTGACATGCCCGGCAAGCCGACATGGTGTGGCTGCGCCGCCCCGTCGCGCCAGACTGCGGCCTCGGTCATCCCGGTCAGCAGCGTGGCGAAATCGGGGCTGCGGGCGGTCACGTATTGCGCCCCGTGGTCGAAACGCAGCTCTCCCGCCTGGGTCGCGGCGCGGCGCGTTGCCATGCGCCCGCCGATCCCGCGCCCCTTGTCGAGCACGCGCACGGGGTGATCGGCCGCGTGCAGGGCGCGCGCGCACGCGATACCGGTCATGCCGGCGCCGATGACAAGCGCGCCGGTCATGCCAAGCCGGCCTCGGTCAGGATGCGTGGTATCTGTTTCTTGACCTTGAAGAACCCGGCGGTGGCGTGCGGCCAGATGGCCGCGTCCCAGTCGCGGCGCCACTCCGTCAGGGTGATGCCGGCGTCTTCAAGCGCGGGGGTGGCCTGATCCAGCCAGTCGCGCAGCGGGCCTGCGGGCGCATAGGGCGTCACGATCTGGCGTGCGCCCGCCCGGTCGGCCCAGCGGGCGAGGTCGGCGGGCACGCCCGCGCGCATCGGCGTGGTCGTGACCCCGGCGCGCGCGGCGGCGTCCGCCAACGCACCGGCCTCGAAATCGCCGACATCGTCCGACACCTCGCGCGGGGAGCGCAGGTGGCTGGCCGTGAGCGTGGCCGCGGCGCGAATATCCAGTGATCGGGGCGTGAAATCCTCGATGCGGCAGTCCTCCTCGGTCAGGAGCAGCGCTGTCGGGGCGTCCGGGTCGGGCCGCACCGGCGCGCGCAGGGGCAGCACGTCGGGCAGCCCCTCGGGCTCAAGATGGTCCAACCCCTGCACACCCTCGGCGAGGTCCGTGTCGCGCGGGGCGAAGCGGTGATCCGTGAACTTGGTGATGTTCCACGCCTGCGCCTTGTAGGGCTTGCCGCGCGTGTGCAGCCCGGCCACCCACCGCCAGCCCAGCGTGTTCGAGGCGGGGTCACCGTCTAGCAGATGGCGATAGAAGAAATCCGCGCCGACCCGCCACGGCAATTCCAGCGTGAAGATCCAGATCGAGGCGAACCACATACGTGCGTGGTTATGCAGGTAGCCCGTGTCGACCAGCTCCCGGGCCCATGCGTCGAAACAGGCCAATCCCGTCTCGCCGGCCTCGGCCCGTTCGACATCGCGTCGCAGGCGGCGGTCAGTGTCCAGCGTGGCAAGATCACGGATCAGACCGTCGCGGTAGCTGTCCCAGACCTGCGGACGGCGTTCCAGCCAGCCCTTGAAGTAACCACGCCAGATCACTTCCTGAACGAATTTCTCGGCATTCTCGTGTCCATGTGCGCCGAGCGCGGCGGCAACGGTTTCATGCTCGGTCACAAGGCGGCGGCGCAGGTAGGGCGACAGCATTGACACGTCGCGATGTGCCCCCGGCCCACGGTCGAAATTGCGTCCGTTGGCGTAGCGCCGTCCCATGCGCGGTGCGAACGCTGCCAGTACATGCGCGCCCGCCGCGCGGGTCGGCTCGGGATGTTTCATTCGTGGTGTGCCTCCGTCTTGAGCGGGTCTCCAGTTAACCCGCTCGCGAAATAAGACAATGCCGCATGCGCCGGCGGGCATTCGATCGTCCTGCGTGACGCGGGCGGTCGTGGCGCTACGTCCGGTCAGGCAGGCAAATACGGAGGAAGCGATGCCCGGCACGAGCGCGGTGGAGCTGCAGGATCTGGCGCTGGAAACGGAAATCGGCACTTACGCGCCGCCGGACACGCGCCCTCGACAGCACATGCTGGACCTGACGCTGCACATCAGCGCCGCGCTGGTCCTGATCGGGGAGGATGGCATGGATCACGTTTTCGATTATGATCCGCTGGTCGCGGACATCGCGCGCGTTGCGCGGGACGGCCCCTATGCCACGCAGGAGCGGCTGATCACCCGCATCGCCGAATCCTGCGCGCGTTACCCCGAGATCGAGGGCGCCGAGATCCGGCTCCGGAAATCCCCCGTCCTGAAGGACAGCGGCGCACTGGGCATCCGGCTCGCGCTTGACGGTGACGACCTTGGCCGCATCCGCGCGACACCGGCGCCTATCTGAGGCGCCGGGCCGATCGTGGCGCCCGGACCAGCGCGGAAAGGCCGCCGGGCAAGTTGACCGTGGCGCTGGCGCCAGACGACATTTTCACAGGCAGGCGCTCATACGCGCCTGCAGCCCGGTCTCAGGCTGCGCCTTCCTCCCCGGGCGGTGTGCCCAAACGAAGCGTGTTGCCGCCCAGTTCGCGGAACACCCTCTGGCGACAGGTCAGCACGATGATCTGCAAGTCGCCCGCTTGCCGGTGAAGGGCGTCGAACATCCGTTCGATCCTGTCATCGTCCGTGAAGACCAGCGCGTCATCGAGGATCACCGGCGCGACCCGTCCCGCCGCGGCGAGCATCCGGGCAAAGGCAAGCCGCACCAGCAGCGCCACCTGTTCCTGTGTGCCGCCCGACAGGATGTCGATGCGTTCTTCCTGGCCGTTGCGGATCAAGGCGTCGGGCAGGAGCGTGTCCTGTCCCCAGGTCAGTTCGGCATCGGGCCAGAGGAGGCCCAGAAGCGGCCTCAATTCCCGTGCGACCGGTTCGAAATAGCGCTCGCGCGCCTCTGTCCGCGCAGCCTCCAGCGCCTCTTCCAGCCGGATCAGGACGGCAACCTCGCGCTCGACGCGGGCAAGGTCTTTCCGCGCCGCGTCCAGTTCCTGTTCCGTCTCGGCAAGCCGTTCCTCGACCGCGTCACCGGACGACCGCGCGATGCGCTCCTCCAGCGTCGCCAGCAGCGGGGTCAGCCGCGCGATCTCGTCGCGCGCCTTGCGCTCGACGGACTCGGCGCGTTTCAACGCGGCGGCCGCGCTTTCGAGATCCGGCGCCGCCCGCTCTTTTTCCGCGTGGTCCGCCTTCGCTTTGTCCAGGGTCGCCGTTGCCTCGGCCACCTCGGTCGCGATGGCATCCTCCGTGATGTCACCGAGCGCGGCGACGGCGTCTTCGGCGCGTTTCATCCGTTCCTGAAGCGAAGCGAGCGACGTGTCGGCCCGTGTGGCCTCGGCTCGGGCATCGGACAGCCGATCGACAGCCCTGTCACGAGCGGCGCGCGCCGTATCGTGGTCCGAGCGGGCCCGCGCCAGCGCGGTCTGGGCCGCCTCGGGGGCGGGCGCGTCGGCGTCTTCCGCCGGTTCCGGTATCCGCGCCAACGCCTCGCGCAGCCGCTCGATCCCGTCCGGTGCGAGGTTTTCAAGCACCGCTTGCGCCGCGCCATGCCGCCGCTCGGCGGCCTGCCGGCGATCTGCCGCTTTGCGGGCCTGCTCGACACTGTCGGCGCCGATCGCCGCGAGCGCCTCGCGCAGCTCGGTTTCGGCCGCCTCGATCGACCGCTCGTCGTGGCCCGTCCCGCCCGGCCGGACCTCGAGCTCGCCGACCCCGTCGATCAGCAGGCGCGTCGTGCGGGGCAGGGGGACGCTCTCCCCCTCCGGCAGCTTGTGGCCCTCGGCATGGATACCGTGCTGGTCGCCGGCATAGCGGGCTATCACCCGTGTCGCTGTCGCGTCGCGGGCGGCAATGGCTGCCGCGTGCCGCGAGTCCAGCTTGTCGAGGGCGCGCAACGCGCTTGCGTCGGGGCCCGTGCGCGCAGCGGCGGCGGCAAGCTCCATCTCGTTGCGCGCCTTTTCAGCGTCCGCGATACGCTTCGCGAGGTCTTCGCGCCGATCTGCGCCGTCGCGGGCGGCCTGCGCGCGGTCGGCCCGGCGCTTGGCGTCTTCTGCTTGCTTGAGGGCCGCCTGCGCGGCGTCCAGTACCTGCTCGGCCTCGTTTTTCTCGGCGTGGCGCGTTTCTAGGCGCGCCTTTGCCGCCTGCGCATCCTTCGCGGCGCCAGAGGCTTGCGCGGTTGCCTCGGACTTTTCGGCGGTGGCCTTGTGCAGGGCGTCCAGCCGCGCCTTCGCGTTGGTCACGGACAGTTGCGCCATCTCGACCTTGCGCGCCGCCTT
>JAVLCJ010000161.1:0-4625 GCA_031580875.1 Roseovarius sp. | reverse complement strand
GCTGGCCGGCGCGGGCTAGAGCCCCAGGGCGAACACCCCGGCGGCGGCCGCGCCCAGCGCCAGCCGCCGCGCCGCGCCGCCCGGCGCGATGATCGCGAAGGACAGCAGCGCCAGCGCCGCGCCCAGCCAGGCCATGGCCCCCAGCGCCGCCCAGGGGTCGGAGGACAGCGCCAGCAGCGCCGGCTGCGCCGCCATGCCCAGCGGAATGACGTAGAGGCCGAGCCCCAGCGCCATGGCCGCGACCGCGACCTTGAGCCAGTTCTCCCCCACCATGCCGGCGGCGATGAACACCGCCCCGCAGACCGGCGGCGTGATGGTGGAGAGCAGCGCGAACCAGAACACGAAGAGATGCGCCTGAAGCGGCGCGAGCCCCAGCTCGATCAGCGCGGGCCCGGCGACCGACACACAGATGACATAGGCGGCGGTGGTCGGCACCTCCATGCCCAGCACGAGACAGGCGAGCGCGGTCAGCAGCAGCGAGGGCCACAGCAGCCCGCCCGAGGCCGACAGGATCAGCGAGGTGAGCTTGACGCCAAGGCCCGTCACCCCAAGCACGCCGATGACCAGCGAGGCGCAGAAGATGATCGACCCGATGAGCGCAACCTGCTGGCCCGCGGCCAGCAGCGCGCGCTCCGCCCGGTCGCGCGTTCGGCCGGCGTCAACGCGCATGTCCGCGCCCAGCGGCAGCAGCGCGGCGCCGGCGAAGATCGCGAGGCAGGCGGCGTATTGCGGTGTCACGCCAAGCGCGAACATCCCCCACAGCAGCACCGCGAACGGCACGAGGAAAAACGCAGCCGTGGTGGCGACGTCGCGCGGGGCGGGGCGGTCCGCCGCGTCCAGCCCGCGCAGGTCGAAGCGGCGCGCATAGCCGTCGATCCCGATCCAGGCCGCCCAGAAGTAAAGCAGCGCTGGCAGCGCCGCGGCGGCGATGATGCCGGTGTAGGGCACGCCGGTGAGCTCGACCATCACGAAGGCCCCCGCGCCCATCAACGGTGGCATGATCTGCCCGCCGGAGGAGGCCACGGCCTCCACCGCCCCCGCGATGCGGCGCGGGTAGCCCAGCCGGTCCATCGCCGGCAGTGTGATCGCCCCGGTCGAGGCGACATTCGCAGAGGCCGAGCCGGAGATCGATCCGAAAAGCGCCGAGGACAGGATCGAGACCTTGGCCGCGCCCCCCTTGAGACGCCCGGCCGCCGCTGCGGCGAGGTTCATGAAGCCCTGCCCGGCCTCGCCGGCGTTGAGCACCGCGCCGAAGATCACGAACACCGCAACGACATTCACCGACACCGAGGTCAGCTTGCCCCAGAGCCCGCCTTCCGCGATCGTCAGCGTGCCTAGAAAGCTCTCGATCGGGGTGCCGGCATGGCCGAAACGGCCCGGAATGTACTGGCCCAGAAGCGCGTAGGCGAGCGCCAGCGCCGCGACGACGGGTAACGGCCAGCCAATCGCGCGCCGCGCGGCCTCGAGCACCACAAGGATGAGCGTGACCGCGATGGCGATCTGGCCCCGGCCTTCGAGGAAACCGTACTGGTCGCCGAGGGCATCATGGTTGAGCGTCACCCAAAGCGCGCCGCCGATTCCCAGTGCGGCGAGGACCAGCCCGCTCCAGAGCGCGCCGCCCGCGCGGCCGCGCACGAGCACCCAGGGCAGCACGAAGACAAGGTGGACCGGGCGGCTTACGAGGTTTGGCACCAGCCCCGAGAACACTAGGCCCAGGTGGAAAACGACAGAAGCCAGCGCGAAGCTGGCCCAGAAGACCCGCGCGGCGCTAGACCGCACGGGTGTATCAATATCGGCAGGGCTCACTTCTGCGCGTCGGTCAACTCAAACCCGGCCTCTTGGTAATAGCGCACGGCGCCGGGGTGGATCCGGCCGGTGATCGTGTCCATCAGCCCTGCGTCGACCCCCTTCCACCATTTGGCGGCCGTCACCATGGTGTCCTGGCTTTCCCAGAAGGTCCGGGTGAGCGCGTGGGCGGTCGCGTCATCCATCTTGCGGGTAGCGTAGGCCACCACCGGTAGGGAGGTGGTGACGATCTCCTCCTGCTGGCCGGCATAGGTGCCCGCCGGGATCACCAGCTTGGTGCGGCCGGTTTCCGCAATCTGGTCGTCGCTCATCGACAGCACCTCAACCCCCGTGGCGGCGGCGGCCTCGACTACGTTCGGCGCGGGCCAGGAGCCGGCGGTGACGAACCCGTCGATCTGGCCGTTCTTGAGCGCCGGCACCGCGTTCGACAGCTCGACATCGGCGATCTGTACCGCGCTCTTGTCGGTGAAAAGGTCTAGATATTTCGTGCCCTCGCGCGCGCCGAAGCTTCCCTTGCCCAGCAGAATCGTCTTGCCGCGCAGGTCGTCGAAGCTCTCGACACCGCTGTCCGCGCGCACCACGAAATGCATAGTCAGCGACGGGATCGGGAAGAGCGCGCGGATGCCGTCGAAGGCCGGGTCGCCCTTGCCATCGAACATCGCCTTGCCGCCCTTGGCGAGCCGGACAAGCACTGGCGGGGTGGTGAAGATGTAGTCGCCGCCACGGGCGCGGACCTCCATGACATTCTGCACCGAGCCCTGGCTTTCCTCGACGGTCACGTTGATCTCGCCGCCAGAGGCCTCCTGCATTGCTTCGGCGATCTGCACCCCCATCTGGTAATACGAGGAAGTCGACTTGGCCGACTTGTATGTAACGCGCGTCTCCGCCGCCGCTGGAACCGCCATCGCGGCCATCAGCGTGGCCGCCGTCAAACTGCGGAAATTCATCCCGATCCTCCCTTGGTGTCGCATTCAATAAAGCGGCTCGACACGCCGCGGTCAACCGGGCGCGTTGGCAGTGCAGATGCGGGCACGCCGGCGCGGGCCTGTTGGGCTGTCGGTAGCCACACCGGGGCAGGGCCCCCGGGCGGCCGACCGGTCTGACGAAGGCGGAGCGTGCTTGGATGGTCGCCGATTGCTACAGCCCCGCGCTGGCGCCTGCCGCTTAGCCGGATCATTCCCAAGCTGGCAGACGAGGGCGATTACGTC
The DNA here is from genome assembly GCA_031580875.1 of Roseovarius sp. Taxonomy (GTDB): domain Bacteria; phylum Pseudomonadota; class Alphaproteobacteria; order Rhodobacterales; family Rhodobacteraceae; genus Roseovarius. Next base: position 1,611 of record JAVLCJ010000161.1, on the reverse strand, counting down.
GGCTCTGACCCCAGGCGCTACGCGGTCTTGCTCGAGCACTGCGTCAGTTGCCGCAGGGGTCGCGCCCGCCCGCCGGTTGCCGGGCAAGGGCCCCCGGCGCGGTGTGGCCCGGGGGATATCACCCGGCTGCCCGCACCGGTGCTGGGCGGTCTTCGACCCCTGTCCGAGCGCCGATCTCCACAGCCGCAAGAGTGTCGGCTGGTTCTCAATTAGTGGGAGATTGCCGAGCTCGCGACAGGGCGCCCGGACCTTTCCGTCCAAGCGGAGGGCCGCTAGATCGGGCCGCTGATCCTGCACGGCCCAAGATGGTCTGCCCGCGAAGGGCGTGACGGTGCGCCTCATCAAGGACAGCCACGGCGTCGCCGCCGCCTGTCACGGCCGCCCGTGTCGCATGACCAACCCGGCTTCGAAGCGCTGTTCGGGGCCTGCAAATACGTGCTCGGCTGGTTGGCGACAGGATCGGGCCGTGATCTCGGCGGCAGGGCTGCGCGAGGCCATGTAGGCCCGGCGATTTCCCGGATCAGCAGCGGCGTTGTAGGGTGACCTATATGTCGAGGCGCGCGGCCATCTGGCGCACGCCACGGTGTTACCGCAAATCCGGCGTCCTGAAGACGGCACCGGTGGCGAAAGTCTTCGGGCAGACATTTCCCAAGTGAACTGCGACAAAACATAAAGGTCGCCGGTCGAGGCCGCTCGGTTAAGCATTTCCCCTTTCCGGAACTCGTTTGGCCTGTCGCAGATTTCTGGTTGTGGGTGTTTCAGGTCAAGCGACGGGGTCATGCTCGGCCATCTGAGGCGTCTTTCAGCGCGCTGGAAGCACCTGTCGAGCCGGTTTCGTTCAGTGTTTGCGGTCAAGCGCATGACGGTGGCGGTCGCAATCGGCGTATTCCGGCGAGGATGGCGCAGACCATCGGGCCTGTGACGACGACCTCGAAGTTGGAAGGTGATCGCCTGGGCGTGGCGCACAACCCGGCCGCCTGTCTTGATCAGCTTGAGTTGCAGGCTGGTCAGCGACCAGTCGGCAATTTCTTCGAGTAGTTCGATGCAAAGTAGCAGGTGCCCAAACCAATGCCCAATGCCGCTTACCCGGTCGCCCACGGCCGCGCCTTCGGCAGTACGCTAGTCACCTCCACCTCCCGTAGCATACCTCCGGCGATCAGCCCATCCCGCACCCAGCCCAGCGCCTGCCACCATTCGTCGTAGGCCATCCGGGCGGACTCGATCTGCTGGGGATGCGGTGAGTAGGTCACCGGGCAGGCGCGGACCTCGACCGTGCGCCATTTGCGACGGACCAGGACCCGCTCGGTGCCCACGACTTCCGTCACAGCACGGTCGCCATACCTGTTGCGCTTGATCTCCACGGGCACACAGCGCGGCACGGCGCCGGGCATCCAGTCCGGCGTCAGCCCGGCGCGGGCCAGCTCGGCCACGCGGATCGCCATGCGCTTGCCGCCGAGGCTGTCGGGGAGCCCGGCGACCGTGGCGGCGATCACCTCGGCATCCGGATGGGTGTAGCTGCCCATCTTGTAGCGCCCGCCATCAACTCTGCAGCCCAGCGCGGCCTGCTGGATCAGCATGTCAACGGCGGAGTAAAATCCGGCCATTGGGCGG
>JAVLCJ010000160.1:0-4907 GCA_031580875.1 Roseovarius sp. | reverse complement strand
TTTCGGCGGGATCGACAGGAACATGTGGACGTGATCGCGTGCCAAAACGCCTTTCACGATATGGACACCCAGTTCGTCGCAAGTCTGGATGACGATTTCACGGATCCGCTCGCGCATTGCGCCTTGCAGAACCTTGTACCGGTACTTCGTAGCCCACACGACGTGGTATCTGTGATAAAATCGCGTGTGCGCGGATGACGAGTAGCGCATGATCTTCCTCCCCGGAATCTGAAGCCATACCCCTTCGGGGGCTTCAGATTCCGGGGAGGAAGATCACAACAGATTCGCTGAAGCGGACCGGCTGGAAGCCGGTGGCTTCGATCCATTAGATGGAAAGTCAAACCGCTGGCCGCGGAGTGTCACAGCCTCGACATGCCCTGCGGCCGCCTGCGTGTTGATGGCGTAAGCGAGTTGAATTTCCCCTTCCGCGCTTGGGCCCTGGCCGCGCAGGCTCTCGAATATATCCGATGTCAGCACGTAACGGCCTATCGAGGCGAGTTGGACGGCGCCTCCTCGAAGAGCGGCCTTTAGACACAGATATCTAAACTATACTGGGATGGTCCTCACGTCCTCACGCCTTGTATTTGTAGCGATAGGCCCCGTAATGATGCCCGTAGCGCGAGCCGTATTGACCGTAGCGACTTTTGGCAACATCGTATGCGTTGACAACGGCGCCTGACGGGACAACCCCCGCGGTTTCTAGCGATTTAAGGGCCGATTGCAACTCCGCTTTCGCAGTCACAAGGTGCCGAACGACCATCAGCGTCACATCCGTCTGTTGTCCGATGATACTCGGGTCTGCAACGGCGAGCGCCGGCGGCGCGTCGACAATGACAATATCATAATGCTCGGACGCGCGGCGAAGAATGTCGGAAAACCGAGCGCCGGCGAGGAGTTCGGCCGGGTTGGGCGGATACCCTCCCGTTCCGAGAAACGCGACCTTTGACGCCGGGTCCGCGTACACGCAGTCGGCAAGCTCCGCCTCACCAGCCAGGACAGTTGCCAAGCCGGGATCGCGACGCGAGATGCCAAAACACCGACCCAGTTTGCCGCGTCGCATGTCCGCATCGATCAGGAGAACGCGCGCGCCCGTCTGCGCGTGCACGATCGCCAGGTTGAGGGAGATGAAGGACTTGCCGTCCGACGGGGCGCAGGAAGTGATCATCACCGTTGTCGCGTCGTTGGCCGACAAAGAGAACTGCAGCCCCGTCCGCAGCCCGCGCAGGGCCTCCGCGGCGATGTTGTCGGGCTCGTGCAGAGCAAGCGCGTACGCCGGCGCGCTCGATTTCAGGTTCGTTAGCGCGGGGACCTTGTTTACGGACCCGAACACAGAAAGCCCCAAGGCCTCGATGTCCCTCGCATCCTCGACGCCGCGCCGCAGCAAATTCATGCCGAGCACGAAGGCCACCGCCCCGACCAAGCCAAGACCGCCACCGAAAAGTGCGGGACGCTGCCGATCCGGGCCGACGCTTGACGCGACCTCGGCCTGTTCCAGGACACGGATATTGCCCACGGTGCTGGCCTTGAGAACGCGCAACTGTTCGACACGGGCGGTCAGCTGCTTTTCGAGCTCCCGCGCACCGGCGACGCGCTCCTTAAACCGCGCCAGTTCCTGCTCGGCCTCGGGAACATCGCGCAGGTTCTCGCGGGTCTCCTCCAGGCGCGATTGCAGTTGCTGCCGCTCCGCGATGAGCTTTTGGTAGTCGGGATGGTTCGGTGTCAGCCGTTGCGCAAGTTGTTCCTCCTCGAATGCAAGCTCCTCGAGCCGGGTCTGGATTGCAACGAGGCGGTCGAGCAGGTCCTGGGTGCCAAAGCTGAGCTCCATGCCCTCCTGCTCCTGGCGGTATTCCGCAAGCTCAGCGGTGGCTTCACCAAGCTCTGCCCGGATTTGCGGAAGCTGGGTTTCGATGAACTCGATGCTCTGGTCGATCTCCGCCGACCGCCGGCGCAGGTTCCGCTGGCGATAGGACGCGACGACGGCGTTGACGACCTCATGGCTGAATGCCGGATTGCCGCTGGTATATCGAAAATCGACGATCCCGGTACTGCCGCGTTCCGTAACGGCAAGACCGTGGCGCAAGCGCGTAACGCTTTTGCGTACGGGCTCGCGGACCAGAGTATATGCCCGACCCGGCGGAGCAGATATACCGGAGACGACGACCCGGATGCCGTCGCCGAAATGCAGCTCCTCGCCGACCTTTCCGACGTGATCAACACCATCCGGACCGCGCAGCTCATAGGTATTGTTCCCAGTGACCCGGAGCCGGAATGGAACACCGAGCAGGCTGTCCGGGACCTCGATGGACCCGAGCGATATCGCCTCCTCGGGGCGCTGATAGGCGGCAGGCAGAAAGTTGCCGAGCATGGGAACGGACCGGCGGGCGAGTAGGTCGCCGATGAAGGGCGCGCGCACAGGCTCGACACGTTGGTCCACGCCAAGCTGCTCGACCACGGGCTCGAGGATCAGGCGCGAGCGGATGATGTGTACCTCGGTGGCCAGCGAGGATTGCGCGCCTCGATCCCCGGTGAGCATGTTGCCGATCAGCTCTTCGGGTAGCGGGACACCGGAGGCGCGTTTCTCTATCTGGACAACGGAGGCCGCCCTGTATTCGACCGGATCAAGCTGGCCGATGAAGGCTCCGACCAGACCGCCAAGGACAACAACAGCCATGATGAGCCATTTCCGCGCAGCGACCTGCGCAAGAAGGTTGGCGAGATCGATTTCGCCGTCGTCCTCTAACGCCGCGCCCTGCGCGGTGCGCTCCGGCGCATTTGCCGGCCGCATAACCATCAGGTCATCGCCCTGAGTTGCCGGGTCCAATGCTCCGCACTCTCGGCGATGAGTTCGGCGGCGCGCAGATGCATCGCGTATCCCATGCGGTAAGGGTCTGGGATCTCCCGGCGGCCGTCGAACTGCCCCAACAGCAGGGTCTTGCCGCTCAGATGCGGCCATCGTGCCCGGATCTCGTCCAGCTGCCGCCGGTCCATCACGAGGATCAGATCGGTGTCGCTGCCCATACTGTCCGTGAATTGCCGCGCTAGGTGGCCCGTGACCGTGAGGCCCAGGGCCTGCGCGGCGGCGGCCGTGTCAGGATCCATGCCATGTCCGACCAGGGCGTGCAGACCAGCCGAGGTAATATCGATTTGCGGCGCGGCCGCACGCAGCACATCCGCTGCCAGCGGGGAGCGGCATATGTTACCGGTACAAACGCACAGCACGGTGGCAACCATTCAATCGCCGTTTTCCAAAGAGTCAACGATCGCCCTCGCCTGCAACAGGCTCGAGGCCGGCGCGAGCACGCGGCTCACGCTATCCGTCCAACGTGTCACCGGATCCTTGGTCACAAAGATGATGTCCTGCGGCGCGATCGGAAAATCCTTCATGAGAACCAGTGTCGCGGCATCGCTGAGATCGAACTGGAAGACGACATCGAAGCCCTCGCGCTCCACATCCGTGCGGCGAAATACGAATATGCCCTTGGCGTTGGCGCGCGTCCGGTCGATCCCGCCGACCTCTGCAAGCACCTCCGTGAGCGACTTGTCACCGGCCGCCAGCGGCACCTCGGCCGTCGAGATCTCACCGAAAACGAAGGCCTGGCTCTCGGTGTCGCGGGGTACGTTGACGGTATCGCCCGGCAGCAAAACGGGGTTCTGACGCATCACCCCGTGTTCGAGGAACGCGCGCACGTTAACCGTGTACTCCCGGCCCTGACGGCGCAACACCACATGCGCCAGATCCGACATCTCGTCAGTGCCTGCACCATTGATCAGGTCGATCAGGCGCAACGGAACATTCGTTAGCCTAGTCGGCCCAGGCTCACCGACAGCGCCCGTGACCATCACACGGTGCGCCCGAAATTCCTGCACCGCCACCTCGACCTGTGGGTCCGTGAGATAGGTACGCAGCTTCTGTGTCAGCTCGACTCGGATCTCGCCCACGGTGCGCCCCTCAGCGTGCACCTCGCCGACGAAGGGGTAGAAGAAATGCCCAGTCTCGTCGATGATAGGCCCCTCAACCGGTTGCAGGTTTTGTTCCCCACCTGTCGTCGCCCGTTCCGGGGTCGTCCACACCTGCACGCGCAGCTGGTCGCCCGCCCCCAGGCGATACGTATAACGGCCGGGGTCGGGAGGGGGTGTGCCCCCGCCCTCACTGCGCCGTTCGTAGTAGACCGAGGTGACCTCACCGACGTTCTCTTTGGAGACCCGGATCACCTCAAGATGCGCCGGGAGGCGTTCTTGGCCCTGCTGCGATACGGGGAATTGCATGTACTCCCCACAGCCGCCCAGACCGAGAGCAAGTGCGCACGTCACGACGATACGCCCGACGCTCATGCCCACCTCAACCTGTCGGCCGGGCAGACCAACGACGTGTATTTTTGCGGTGTCATTGCACCTTCCCTCCAATATACCCGGAAAGCATAACGCGACCAACCCGGGGAGCCAAGACCTGCCGCCTGCAACAGCAGCAAATTCTGACCTCGTGCAACCCAGTTGCGCCGCGGCCACCGCACCATTCTCCCCTTGGAGAAAACTTCATGACTGCTCAAAACGCCAACGATGCCACACATAAATATCTGTCCTTAAAAGCTGTGTTGCAAAAACTGATTCAGGCGGAGTTTTATGCGTCGAGGTCTATCCGATCCAACCGGCCAGTGGAAGACAAGGTCACACCCCGCCTCAAATCGCCCGCAGCTGCTCCGCCCCGACCGCCACCCGTTTCTGCCCGCCCATGATCTCCATCAGGACCCAGACGCGGCGGTCCGGCGCAATCTGTTCGACCTCGGCCACGAAGTTGGCAAACGGCCCCTTGGTTAGCGCAACCTGATCGCCGGGCTTGAGCACCTTTGGCGGCAGCAGCTTGCCGTCGGCATCGCAGCGCAGCATGATCTGTGAGACCAGATCGAGCG
>JAVLCJ010000015.1:0-44527 GCA_031580875.1 Roseovarius sp. | reverse complement strand
CCAACGACCCGTCGGCGAACCAGTGCATCGGGATCACGATCCGCGATTTCAGCCGCCGCAACACTTTCATCATCGTGGGCAGGTCCAGCGTGTAGCCCCCGTCGACCGGCGCCATCACCACGTCCAGCCGCCCCAGCGCGGCGTATTGCTCGGGGCTCGGTGCGTGGTGAAGATGCCCGAGATGGCCGATGCACAGCCCCGCGGCCTCGAACACGAAGATCGAGTTCCCGCGCGGTTCCACCTCCCCCGCATGGGACCGGATGTCGGTCGGGACGTTGCGCACCAGCATCCCGCCAAGGTCAAGGTAATGATCCGCCCCCGCGCCGAATTCTTCGCCCCAGCCCCGCAGGACATGGGGAATCGCCGGGTCGGGGTTGGCCGTCCAGTGGGTCGAATGGGCATGGTTCATCGTCACGAGGTCCGGGGTGAAATCCACGTTGCCGATGAACCCCGTGAAATCGGTGACGGCGGACACCCCGTCATGCGTCTGGATGAGGAAGGACGCATGCGCGATATACCGCAGCCGGACCGACGCGTCCGGCACCGGTTCCGCCCACGAAGCCTTGGTGAGATACTCGAGGCCCGGCGCGGCATCCGCCACCGCGATGCAGTGGCTGGGCTTGCGCCCCTGCGCCGTCGCGGCGGTGGCAAGCAGAACGAAGGCAAGAACAAACCGGATCATGAAACGCCCTCCTGAAGAACATCATAGACCAAAATCCGCGCGGGTCCCACTGTTTCCGGGACATGTGCGCGCAACCGGGCACCGCCGCGCCGCCCGTCAGGCGGTCCGCGATCCCGCGCGCCGGTTTCTTCTCGGTCGAAATACCCCGGGGGAGTCGCCCGCGAGGGCGACGGGGGCAGCGCCCCCGCCTACCCCGCCGCCGTGCGCCCGCGCCGGTCGGCGCGCAGCGCCGCGTACAGCACGTGGTTGCGCCACCGCCCGTTGATCTGCAAATAGCTCTGCGCCACGCCCTCGTACTTGAAGCCGGATTTTTCCAGCAACCCGCGCGAAGCCACGTTCTCGGGCAGGCAGGCCGCCTCGATGCGGCTCAGGTCCAGCCGGGTGAAGGCGTGATGCACCACCGCGAGGATCGCCTCGCGCATGTAGCCCTGCCGGGCGAAGCGCGCGCCGGTCCAGCAGCCCAGCGTGCCGGACTGGGCCGGCCCGCGGCGGATGTTGTCCAGCGTGATCGCGCCCACCAGCACCTGGTCCTCGCGCCGGATCAGGAAAAGCGGCACCGCCGTCCCGGCGGCGATGGAGCGTTGCGCCCAGTAGACCCTGTTCGAGAACCCCTTGCGCGACAGGTGATCGGCGGCCCAGAGCGGCTCCCAGGGGACGAGGAAATCCGCGCTTGCCTCCCGCAGGGCCGCCCAGTCCCGAAAATCGGTGAGCACCGGCTGGCGCAGGGTCAGACGTTCCGTCTCGATCCTGAACTTCCGGCGCGGCATGAACATCAGGCCGCGCGCCTTTCGTCCAGCGCCTGCAGGCTCGGGGCGTCCTCCACCGGGCCGTAGAGCGCCATCGCGGCAGGGGCGCGGCCGGAAATGTCCGCGGCCAGGTCACGCACCTCCGGCAGCGTCACGGCGTCGATCTTGGCCACGACCTCCTCGATCGTGGGCACCCGGCCCCGGATCTGCAGCATCCGCGCCATGCGCTCGGCCCGGTTCGACGGGCTCTCCAGCCCCATCAGCAGCCCCGCCTTCATCTGCGCGCGCGCGCGCTCGACTTCGGCCTCGCTCAAATCCTCGGCGGTGCGCTTGATCTCGTCCACCGTGATGCCCACGAGGTCGCCCATCTGGTCGGCCGCGGTGCCCGCGTAGATCGTCGTCATGCCGGTATCGGCATAGGCCCCGGCCTGCGCGAAGATCGTGTAGCACAGGCCGCGCCGCTCGCGGATTTCCTGGAACAGGCGCGAGGACATCGACCCGCCCAGCGCCGTGGCATAGATCTGGCCCGCGTAAAGGCGCGGATCGGCATAGTCCGGGCTTTCGAATCCCAGCGCGAAATGCGCCTGCTCCAGCGCCTTCACGTTCCGGCTTTCACCGCCGGCGAAGCGCGCGCGCGACGGCTCGGAGGCCTGCGAGGACCCCATGTCCCCGAAGAACCCTTCGGCAGCCCGTACCAGCGCGTCGTGATCGACCGCCCCCGCGGCGGCAAGGATCATCTGGCCGGGATGATACTGCTCGGCCACGAAGGTCTCGAGGTCGGCCCGGGCAAAGCCCTTCACCCGCGCCTCGGGCCCGAGGATCGTGCGCCCGAGCGGATGATCGGGATACGCCTTTTCCTGCAACCAGTCGAAGATGATGTCGTCGGGCGTGTCCAGAACCTGCCCGATCTCCTGCAGGATAACGCCGCGCTCCACCTCGATCTCGCGCGGCTCGAAAACCGGCTGGCGCAGGATATCGGCCACCACGTCCAGCGCCAGCGGCACGTCGTCCTTCAGCACGCGCGCGTAATACGCCGTGACCTCGCGGCTGGTATAGGCGTTGATATAACCGCCCACATCCTCGATCGCCTCGGCGATCTGCAGCGCGCTGCGCCGCTTCGTACCCTTGAACGCCATGTGTTCGAGGAAATGCGCGATGCCGTTCTGCTCGGCGCGCTCGTGCCGCGCCCCGGCCAGCACCCAGACCCCGACCGCGGCCGATTCAAGCCCCGGCATGTGCTCGGTCGCCACGCGGAACCCGTTGGAAAGTGTCGTCAGTTCAACCGTCAAGTCGCACACCGTTGCTTTATGAATGTCTCCAGCGCGGACAGGTCGTTTTCCAACCGGCTCACGCGTTCCGGGCGCTCGTACAGGTCCGCCATGCGCTCGGGCAAGGGCGGATGCAGGCCGCTCGCCTCTTCCACCGCCGCCGGGAACTTCGCCGGGTGCGCGGTGGCCAGCGTGATCATCGGCACGCCGGCGCGGCGCTGTTCCTCGGCCACCTTCACCCCCACGGCCGAATGCGGGCACAGCAACTCGCCCGCGCGATCGTGCGTGGCCCGGATCGCGGCGCGGGTTTCCTCCTCGTCGCAGCGCCCGCTGTCGAACGCCTCGCGCAGGGCTTCCAGCGCCCCCTGGCTGACCTTGAAACCGCCCGCCTTCAGCTCGTCCATCACCTGCGCCACCGCGCCGCCGTCCTGACCATAGGCGTAGTAAAGCGCACGCTCGAAATTGGAACTCACCTGGATGTCCATCGACGGGCTGATCGTGGGCATGACCCCGTCGGGCGTGTATTCCCCCCCGGTCAGGCAGCGGTGCAGGATGTCGTTGCGGTTCGTGGCAACGACCAGCCGGTCGATCGGCAGGCCCATGCGCTTGGCGATATAGCCCGCGAAAATGTCCCCGAAATTGCCCGTCGGCACGGTGAAGCTCACCTTGCGGTGCGGCGCGCCGAGGCTGACGGCGGCGGTGAAGTAATAGACCACCTGCGCCAGCACGCGCGCCCAGTTGATCGAATTGACGCCGGCCAGCCGCACCGCGTCGCGGAAGTCGAAGTCGTTGAACATGTCCTTCACGCGCGCCTGGCAATCGTCGAAATGCCCGTCCAGCGCGACGGCGTGCACGTTGCCCTCGCCGGGCGTGGTCATCTGGCGGCGCTGCACCTCGCTCACCCGGCCATGCGGGTACAGGATGAACACGTCCACCGCGTCCAGACCGCGGAACGCCTCGATCGCCGCCGACCCGGTATCTCCGCTCGTGGCGCCGACGATGCACACCCGGTGCCCCGACCGCTTGAGCGAGGCCTCGAAAAGCTGGCCGATCAGCTGCATCGCGAAATCCTTGAAGGCCAGCGTCGGGCCATGGAACAGCTCCAGCAGGAAATGCCCCGGTTCCAACTGCACCAGCGGTGCGCGCGCCGCGTGGCCGAACCCGGCATGGGCGCGCGCGATGATGCCGCGGAATTCCTCCTCGGTGAAGGCGTCGCCGATATAGGGCCGCATGATGCGGAACGCGGCTTCCTCGTAGCTCGCGCCTTCAAGCGCCGCGATCTCGTCCGTACTCATCCGCGGGATCGATTCGGGCAGGTACAGCCCGCCGTCGCGGGCCAGACCGGTCAGCATCGCCTCCTCGAAGCTCAAAGCCGGGGCCCGCCCCCGCGTCGAGATGTATTTCATGGCGTCCAGCCCCCTTGCGTGCGGCGCGTGCGCCACAGGAAATATACGGTCATGACCAGCCAGATCGCGGCCAGTGAAAACCAGGTGATCGCGTATTCCAAGTGATCGTTCGGGATGTGATCGGTGTCCACCGGCAGCGGCGTCACGTCCGTGTCGGATTGCGACAACCGTCGCGCGACCACCAGCACCGGCCCGGTGTCCAGCACATCGGCCATCTGCCCGATATCGCGCGCAAACCACGTGTTGCCGGCCACGTCGTTCTCGGGGGTCGAGTCGTTGCGGTCATCCGGCCAGTGCAGGTTGCCCGTGACCGTCACCCTGCCCTGCGGCGGCGCGGACAGTTCGGTTTCCAGTTCCAGAAACCCGCGGTCGACAAGGATGCGCCGCCCGTCAGCCGTTTCGAAGGGCGAGATGATGAGGTGACCGGCGCCCACGCGCTTGCGGCTCACCAGCACGCGCAGGGCGCCCTGCCGGAAATTGCCCGTGATCTCGACCGGGCGGTACTTGTCTTCGGCGGCGGCGGGCTGCGCCGGCAAGGGCCCCGGCGCGGCCGCGATGGTGGCCTCGATCTCGGCCAGCACGCCCTCTTTCCAGGCCAGGCGCTGAACCTGCCAGACACCGAGGCTCACCAGCAAAGCCACCCCGGCGAGCCCGAAAAGAATCGGCACGATCATGTTGCGCAAGGGCCGGTCCTCCAAATGAAAAGGGTGCGTGAAATCACGCACCCTACCCGTTTCGCGTAGGGTGGGGCCGCCCCCACCGGCGCGTTCAGCCGCCCCAGATGTAGATGGAGGCGAACAGGAACAGCCAGACAACGTCGACGAAGTGCCAGTACCATGCCGCGGCCTCGAACCCGACGTGGTTTGTCGGGGTGAAGTGCCCGCGCAGCACCCGCATCAGGCACACGAATAGGAAAATCGTCCCGATCACGACATGCGCGCCGTGAAAGCCCGTCGCCATGAAGAAATTCGCGCCGTAGATGTTGCCCGAGAACCCGAACGAGGCGTGCGTGTACTCGTACACCTGGAACACGGTGAAGAGCGCGCCGAGCGCGATCGCGAGAATCAGCCCCCATTTCAGGTCATTGCGGTTATTCTCGTGCACCAGCGCGTGGTGCGCCCACGTGGCCGCGCAGCCCGAGCAGAGCAGGATCAGCGTATTGATCAGCGGCAGATGCCACGGGTCGAACGTCTCGATCCCCGCGGGCGGCCAGACGCCGTCCTTGATCGGGGACATCTCGCCCATCGGGTACATGGCGTGTTTGAAGAAGCTCCAGAACCACGCCGCGAAGAACATGACCTCGGACATGATGAACATGATGAAGCCATAGCGCAGCCCGATCCGCACCACCGGGGTGTGGTCGCCGGCCTGGTTCTCCTTCACCGTGTCCGACCACCAGCCGAACATGACATAGAGGACACCCACCAGCCCGATCAGGAACATCCAGGGCTGATTGCTGTCAACCCGCGGCGAAATCATCAGGACCGCCCCGAACAGCATGACGAAGCCCGCCAGCGAAGCCAGGAACGGCCAAATGGACGGGTTCAGGATGTGGTAATCGTGGTTCTTTTCATGTGCCATTTTTTTGGTATCCCTCGTCGAAGGCGTCGTCAGTTCAGCGTTGTACCGTTTTCCTGCGCCGGCGCAAGCGCGGCCTGCGTTTGCTCGGGCAGGTCGGTCTGGTAGAACGTGTAGCTCAGCGTGATCGTGTGCGTGTACTTGGCGTCGCGATCGGTCGTGATATCGGGGTCCACGTAGAAAGTCACGGGCATTTCAACGCGTTCACCGGGCTGCAGCACCTGCTGGGTGAAGCAGAAACAGTCGATCTTGGTGAAGAAGCCGCCCGCCTCGTAGGGCGTGACGTTGTACGACGCGCTGCCGGCAACCGGTTCGTCGGTGGGGTTGTACGCTTCGTAGAAGGCCAGCCCGGTCTCCCCGATCTTCAGTTCCATTTCACGCTCGACGGGCTTGAATTCCCACGGGAAGTCACGCTCCTTGCTCGCATCGAACCGCACGGTGATCGTCTCGTCCAGCACCTCGTCCGAGCCCGCCTCGGCCACGCCGGTCACGCCGCCGAAACCGGTCACGCGGCAGAACCAGTCATAGAAGGGGACGGCGGCCCATGCCAGCGCCCCCATCGTCACCACGACTCCGACCAGACGCACCACGGTGCGGGTCTTGCCATCCATCGCCATCAGTTCGCCTCCTCTGTACCGGGTGTCGCGAAATCCTCGTTCGTGACCTTCACGACCGTCAGCCCGAAAACCAGCGCCACCAGCGCCACCAGAACCAGCCCCAGCCCAAGGTTGCGGCCGAAACGGCGCTTGTGCAGCTCATGCTGTTTCGACAGCGCCATCACCACCCCCCGAGGCCAAGCGGCATCGCCACGCGCTCCAGCGCGATGGCACCGAAATGCGCGAAAAGGTAATAGAGCGACAGGCGGAAGAACCGTTTCTCGACGGCATATCCGTCAGCATCCGCGGTCGCCTCGTCGCGGCGCCAGATGCGCACCGCGCCTGCCATGAACAATGCGTTCAGAACAACCGCCACGGCCAGGTAGACGGGCCCGCCGATGGCCGTCGCGGCCGTCCCTATCGCCAGCACGGCCAGCAGCAGCGTGTAGACCACGATATGCGCCCGTGTCGCGCGCCGGCCATGCGTGACCGTCAGCATCGGCACGCCCGCATCGTCGTAATCCGACCGCATGAACAGCGCCAGCGCCCAGAAATGCGGCGGCGTCCACATGAAGATCAGCGCGAACATCAGCACGGATTCCAGCGTGATGTCGCCCGTCGCGGCCGCCCAGCCGATCATCGGCGGAAACGCCCCCGCGGCCCCGCCGATCACGATGTTCTGCGGCGTCCAGCGTTTCAGCCACATCGAATAGACCACGACGTAGAAGAAGATGGTGAAGGCCAGCAGCGCGCCCGCCAGCAGGTTCGTGGCCAGCGACAGCAGCACCACCGAGAAACCCGCCAGCGCCATGCCGAACGCGAATGCCTCGTCCCGCGTGATCCGGCCCGACGGGATGGGCCGGGTGCGCGTGCGCTTCATCACGGCGTCGATGTCGGCGTCCCACCACATGTTGAGCGCCCCCGAGGCACCGCCGCCCACGGCGATGAACAGGATCGCGGCGAAACCGATCAGCGGGTGCACGCCCGCCGGTGCCGCGATCAGACCCACGACGGCCGTGAACACGACCAGCGTCATCACGCGCGGCTTGAGCAGGGCGAAGAAATCCCGGACCCCGGCTTCGTCGTCCTGCGCGGCCGGGGCGGTGCTGTTGATGCTTGCGTCGGTCATTGTCACGTCGTCACTTTCAAAGCGGCGGCGCTACTGGCCGCCCTGCGCCGCCCGGCGCGGCCGGGGCCACGCCCCGGCCCGTCGGGGTTACTCGGCCGAGACCACTTTCACGTCGCGCGGCGTCCCGGCATATTCCTCGATCGCGCCGTCAAGCCAGCGGTCGTATTCTTCCTGGCTCACGACCTTCACGGTGATCGGCATGTAGGCATGATCCTTGCCGCACAGCTCGCTGCACTGGCCGAAATAGATACCTTCCTTGTCAGCCTCGAACCACAGTTCGGCCAGCCGCCCCGGTACGGCGTCCTGCTTCACGCCAAAGGCCGGGATGGTCCAGCTGTGGATCACGTCCGCCCCGGTCACGCGCATCACCACCGTCTTGCCCTTGGGCACGACGACGGCGGTGTCGGTGGCCAGCAGGTACTCGTCCTCGTTGTAGCCGTATTCCGCCAGTTCCTCCTTGGGCAGCATGAAGCTCTCGAAACCGAAATCGTGGTCGGTGTACTCGTAGCCCCAGAACCACTGGTAGCCGGTGACCTTGATGTTGATGTCGCCTTCGGGGATCTCCTGCTGCTTGAACAGCACCGGCAGCGAGAACGCCCCGATGAACACGAGGATCACGATCGGCACCACCGTCCAGGCGACCTCCAGCGGCGAATTGTGGGTGAAGCCCGCCGGGTTCGGGTTGGCCTTGCGGTTGTAACGCACCATCACGATCAGCAGCAGCGCGCAGACGAACAGCGTGATGGCCGTGATGATGATCAGTATCATGCCGTCCAGCCATTGCAGGTCGCGGGCGAGGTCGGTCGCCGCGGGCTGGAATCCCTTGCCGCCAGGTTCCGGCTTGCCGACGGACTCGAGCCCCTCCTGCGCAAGCGCGGGGGCGGCGGAGAAGGCGGCCGAGGCCGCCAGAAGGCTGGAAATTAGTCGCATTGTGCACCCTGATCGGTTAGCGGTTATTCACGTCCTGAACGGGGACGGCCGCCAATGCGGGCGGACTCCCGTTGTTTCAACGACGCTATGAACCATATTCTGTCTCACCAGACAAGAAAGACCATTGCGGCAAACGGACGCTTTTTTGATTCAGATCAAATCACTGCGTGCCCCGCGACAGGAGCCACCGATGCAAGATCAGCCCTTCCGCCCCTTCGAAACCGCGCTTGACCGCGACACCGCGCTCGCGCGGCTGCGCGACGCCACGACGGGCGCCGACGACGGCGAACTCTTCCTCGAACGCCGCCGCGCCGAGGCGCTGGTCTTTGATGACGGCAGGGTCAAGACCGCCTCCTACGACGCGTCCGAGGGCTTCGGCCTGCGCGCCGTTCGCGGCGAGGTCGCGGGCTACGCCCATTCGTCCGACATATCCGAGGCCGCTCTGGCGCGCGCCGTGGAAACCGCCCGGCTGGCCGTGGGCGACGGCGGCGGCACGCTGGCCGCCGCGCCGCCGCGCACGAACAAGCACCTGTACACCGGGGCCGATCCGATCGCCGGCGCGGCCTTTCCCGTCAAGCTCGACACCCTGCGCGAGATCGACGCTTTCGCGCGCGGTCTCGACCCGCGCGTCGTGCAGGTGTCCGCCACCATCGCCGCCTCGCACCAGGAGGTCGTGATCCTTCGGCCCGACGGCACCGAGGTCGCCGATACCCGGCCGATGACCCGGCTGAACGTGTCCGTGATCGTCGAACAGGACGGCCGGCGCGAACAGGGCAGCGCCGGCGGCGGCGGGCGCATCGGGCTGGACGGGCTGATCGACGCGACGGACTGGCAGGCCAAGACGCGCGAGGCGCTGCGCATCGCGCTGGTGAACCTGCGGGCCGAGGCAGCCCCGGCGGGCGTGATGGACGTCGTTCTCGGGCCCGGCTGGCCCGGCATCCTGCTGCACGAGGCGATCGGCCACGGGCTGGAGGGCGATTTCAACCGCAAGGGCAGTTCGGCCTTCGCCGGGCTCATGGGCCAGCGGATCGCGGCGCCCGGCGTGACCGTTCTGGATGACGGCACGATCCCTGACCGGCGCGGCTCGCTCACCGTGGATGACGAGGGCACGCCCTCGGGCCGGAACACCCTGATCGATGACGGCATCCTCGTGGGCTACATGCAGGACCGGCAGAACGCCCGCCTGATGGGCGTATCACCCACCGGCAACGGCCGCCGCGAATCCTATGCCCATGCGCCGATGCCGCGCATGACCAATACCTACATGCTGGGCGGCGATGCGAGCCCCGACGACTTGGTGTCCGATCTGGGGGACGGCATTTATGCCGTGGGCTTCGGCGGCGGACAGGTGGACATCACCAACGGCAAGTTCGTCTTTTCCTGCACCGAGGCCTACCGCGTGCAGGATGGCAAGATAGGCGCGCCGGTGAAGGGCGCCACGCTGATCGGCGACGGCGCGACGGCGCTGCAGCAGATCCGCGGCCTCGGCAATGACATGGCGCTCGACCCGGGCATGGGCAATTGCGGCAAGCAGGGCCAATGGGTGCCCGTGGGCGTGGGCCAGCCCACCGTGATGATCGGCGGGCTGACGGTCGGGGGGTCCGCGGCGGGCTGACCGCCGCCCCGCCGCGATGCCGACCGGGCGCGGCGATCCATCTCGAAACATTTCATGCGTCTTTTCAAGATCTTGGGCGGAATTTTCGAAAAAACCGCGGCCCGGCGTATTTTGGTTTACCGCCCATTAACCGACCGCGCCCAATAGTGCTCATGCAATCAGGCGGAGCCACGATGTCCGAGGACGTACATCCTTCCACTCACCCCCCACTCCCACCCACCACGGAAGATGATCGGGTGTCGTGGCTTCGTCTGTTGCGCTCGCGCCGGGTTGGTCCCTCCACCTTCTTCCGGCTCATGCACGAACACGGCTCGGCAATCGCCTCTCTCGACGCGCTGCCCGACGTGGCCCGCGCCGCCGGGGTCGACGATTACGAGCCCTGCCCCGCCGACACGGCCCGGGCGGAACTCGAGGCCGGCCGCGAAGCCGGCGCGCGGCTCGTCTCCGTCGCCGATCCGGACTACCCTGCCGACCTCAGGGAACTGGCCGATGCCCCGCCGCTCCTGTGGGCGCTCGGCGACCTGTCGTTGCTGGCGCGCCCGCTTGTCGCGCTGGTGGGCGCCCGCAACGCCTCCTCTCTCGGCACCCGGATGGCACGGTCCCTTGCCGCCGACCTCGGCGGCAAGGGACAGGTCATCGTCTCGGGGCTGGCCCGCGGCGTCGACGCGGCGGCCCACGCCGCGGCCCTCGACACCGGCACCGTCGCCGTGATGGCCGGCGGGGTCGACGTGATGTACCCCGCCGAGAATGCGCGGCTGGCCGGGGATATCGCGGCCACCGGCCTGCGCCTGTCGGAGCAGCCCATGGGGCTTACGCCCCGCGCGCGCGAATTTCCCCGCCGGAACCGCATCATAAGCGGCCTGTCACGTGCCGTTGTCGTGATCGAGGCGGCGGCCAAGTCAGGCTCCCTGATCACGGCGCGCACCGCGCTCGACCAGGGGCGCGAGGTGCTGGCCGTGCCCGGCCACCCGTTCGACGCGCGTGCGGCGGGCTGCAACATGCTATTGCGTGACGGGGCGCGCCTCGTGCGCAACGCCGACGACGTGATGGAGGCCTTGCCCACCACCGACGCGCCGGCGCGCCAGCCCGAATTATCGCTTGACGACGTGCCGACCCCGCCCCCCGAAAAACGCGGCCTGGCGGAAACGGCGGCGCTGCACGGCCGTATCCTCGAACGGCTCGGCCCGTCCCCGCTGGCCGAGGATCAGCTCATCCGCGATCTGGCCGCGCCGGCCCGACAGGTCGCGCCGGCCCTGCTCGACCTCGAACTCGACGGCCGCATCACGCGGGCGCCCGGCGGGCTTGTCTCGCGTGCCCGATGACGCGCCAAGCCCCCGGGAGTGTCCACAACGAAAGCACGTCACTGGCCGCATGACGCCCTCTCGCAAGCCGCATTGACAATTCCTCTTGCCAGCCCACATGGTGCGCCGCCATAAGTTGCGCCCCGAGTCGAAAGGAATTTCAATGCCCGTCGTTGTCGTCGAATCCCCGGCCAAGGCCAAGACAATCAACAAGTATCTGGGGTCCGACTACACGGTTCTGGCGTCCTACGGTCACGTGCGCGATCTGCCGCCGAAGGACGGATCGGTCGATCCGGAAGATGACTTCGCGATGACATGGGAGGTCGGCACCGATTCGCGCAAGCACGTCAAGGCCATCGCCGACGCGCTCAAGGACGACAACGAGCTCATCCTCGCCACCGACCCCGACCGCGAGGGCGAGGCGATAAGCTGGCACCTGGAGGAGGCGCTTCGCAAGCGTCGCGCCATCAAGAAGGACACCGAAGTCAAGCGCGTCGTGTTCAACGCGATCACCAAGTCCGCCGTCACCGAGGCGATGCAGAACCCGCGAGACATCGACGCCCCGCTGGTCGAGGCCTATCTCGCGCGCCGCGCGCTCGATTACCTCGTGGGCTTCAACCTGTCGCCCGTGCTCTGGCGCAAGCTGCCCGGCGCCAAGTCCGCCGGTCGGGTGCAATCGGTCTGCCTGCGCCTCATCGTCGAGCGCGAGATGGAGATCGAGGCCTTCGACCCGCGCGAATACTGGTCGGTCAAGGCGCGCCTCGCCACGCCGCGCGGGCAGGAATTCGAGGCGCGGCTGACGCGGCTGGCCGGCAACAAGCTGGACAAGTTCGACCTCGGGAACGCGACGCAGGCCGAACTGGCGGTGCAGGCGGTCACCTCCCGCGCGCTCAGCGTCACCTCGGTCGAGGCCAAGCCGGGCACGCGCAACCCGTCGGCGCCCTTCATGACCTCGACGCTGCAGCAGGAAGCCTCGCGCAAGTTCGGCATGGGCGCGCGCCAGACGATGTCGGCGGCACAGCGTCTCTACGAGGCCGGGCTGATCACCTACATGCGGACCGACGGCATCGACATGGCCCCCGAGGCCGTGCACGCCGCCCGCGACGCCATCAAGGACCGCTACGGCGCGCAATACGTGCCCGACAGCCCGCGCATGTACAAGAACAAGGCCAAGAACGCGCAGGAAGCGCACGAATGCATCCGGCCCACCGACATGACGCGCGACGCGAAGGCGATCAACGTGTCCGAACAGGATCAGCGCAAGCTCTATGACCTGATCTGGAAACGCACCCTGGCCTGCCAGATGGCGGCGGCCCGGCTGGAGCGTACGACGGTCGAGATCGGCAGCGAGGATGCGCAAGTCGGCCTGCGCGCGACCGGCCAGGTCGTGCTTTTCGACGGGTTCATGCGCGTCTACGAGGAAGGCCGCGACGATCGCGACGCGAAAGATGGCGACGATGACGAGAACCGCCTGCCCCAGATCACCGAGGGCGAAAAGGCCGATTTCGCGGCCAGTTCGCTGCGCGACCAGTTCACCAAGGCCACCGAGGGCAAGGCCGACGCCGCGACCGAACAGGCCGCCGGCCAGGGTGATCAGACGCACCGCAGCGACGGCGCCGTGCTGGCACCCAACGAGGCCGTGCTTGCGCTGCAGCACTTCACCCAGCCCCCGCCGCGCTACACCGAGGCGACGCTGGTCAAGAAGATGGAGGAGCTGGGCATCGGTCGCCCCTCCACCTATGCCAGCGTGCTGGGCACGATCCAGGACCGTGAATATGTCCGCAAGGAGGGCAACCGCCTGATCCCCGAGGACAAGGGCCGTATCGTCACGATCTTCCTGCTCAACTTCTTCCGCAAGTACGTGGGCTACGAGTTCACCGCCAACCTCGAGGAAGAGCTCGACAACGTCAGTTCGGGCGAGATGGATTACAAGCAGGTGCTCAGCCGTTTCTGGCGCGATTTCTCCGCCGCCATCGCCGAAACGTCCGAACTGAGGATCTCGCAAGTGCTCGACGTTCTGGACGACGCGCTCGCGCCCCAGCTCTATCCCTCGCGCGAGGACGGGTCCGACCCGCGCATCTGCCCGCTCTGCGGCGAGGGGCGGCTGCACCTCAAGACGTCGCGCAGCGGCGGTTTCGTGGGCTGCGGCAACTACCCCGAATGCCGCTACACGCGGCCCATCGGCGGCGATGCTGACGAGAACGGCGACCGTGTGCTCGGCGAGGATGCCGGCGACGAGATCACGCTGCGGTCGGGCCGCTTCGGCCCGTACGTGCAGCGCGGCGAGGCGACCGAGGACAACAAGAAGCCGCCGCGCGCCTCTTTGCCCAAGGGCTGGTCGACCGAGGCGATGGACCTTGAA
The DNA here is from genome assembly GCA_031580875.1 of Roseovarius sp. GTDB lineage: Bacteria > Pseudomonadota > Alphaproteobacteria > Rhodobacterales > Rhodobacteraceae > Roseovarius. The sequence goes on along the minus strand of JAVLCJ010000015.1, from coordinate 30,914 downwards.
AAGGCGCTCACGCTGCTGAGCCTGCCACGCGAGGTGGGAAAACACCCGGATGACGGCGAACCGGTCGAGGCGGGGATCGGCCGCTACGGGCCTTACGTGCGGCACGGCCGGCTCTATGCCAATCTCAAGGAGGTCGATGACGTCTTCACGATCGGCATGAACCGCGCGGTGGAGGAACTGGCCAAGAAGGCCGCCTCGCGCGGGCAGGGCCGCGCGGCGGCGAAGCCGCTCAAGGAACTGGGCGAGCACCCTCAGGAGGGCGGGCCCGTCAACGTCATGGACGGCCGCTACGGCCCTTATGTCAAGTGGAACAAGGTCAACGCCACCCTGCCCAAGGAGACCGACCCGGCGGATGTCACCATGGACATGGCCGTGGACCTGATCGCCGAGAAGGCCGCGAAGAAGGGCAAGGGGCGCAAGGCCCCCGCGAAAAGGAAATCCGCCGCCGCCAAGTGACGGCCCGCGCGTGGCGCCCCGGCCCCGGGGCGGCTACGTAGTAACCCCTAATCACCCGCCACGGGGCGTGCGCGGCGTTGACTCTGCCCGCGCGCCCGCCCCATACCATGGCCAATCTGGACACGAGGAGGGTTATTCCCATGAACAAGGTCTACGGCTCGGCGGCCGCGGCGCTGGACGGGCTTTTGCATGACGGTATGCTGATCGCCGCGGGGGGCTTCGGCCTGTGCGGCATTCCCGAACTGCTGTTGCAGGCGATCAAGGACGCGGGCACGCGCGATTTGACCTTCGCCTCGAACAACGCGGGAGTGGATGATTTCGGCATCGGCATCCTGCTGCAGACGCGGCAGGTGAAGAAGATGATGAGCTCCTACGTCGGCGAGAACGACACCTTCATGCAGCAATATCTCAGCGGCGAGCTGGAGCTGGAATTCAACCCGCAGGGCACGCTGGCCGAGCGGATGCGCGCCGGCGGCGCGGGCATCCCCGGCTTCTACACCAAGACAGGCGTCGGCACGCAGATCGCCGAGGGCAAGGAACACAAGGATTTCCCCACCGGCCCCAACGGCCAGCCCGAGACCTACATCCTCGAACGGGGCATTTTTGCCGATCTGTCCATCGTCAAGGCGTGGAAAGCCGACACCACTGGCAACGCGATCTTCCGCAAGACCGCGCGCAACTTCAACCCGCCCGCGGCCATGTGCGGCAAGACCTGCGTCATGGAGGTCGAGGAGATCGTCGAGCCCGGCGCGCTGGAACCGGATGCCATCCACCTGCCCGGTATCTACGTGCATCGGCTCATCGAGGGCGATCACGAGAAGCGCATCGAGAAGACAACCCTGAGGGAGGGCTGAGACCATGGCATGGGACCGCAACCAAATGGCCGCCCGCGCGGCGCAGGAGCTCGAGAACGGCACCTATGTCAATCTTGGCATCGGCATCCCCACGCTGGTGCCCAACCATATCCCCGAGGGCGTGGAGGTGACGCTGCAGTCGGAGAACGGGATGCTCGGCATGGGCCCCTTCCCCACCGAGGCGGAGGTCGACCCCGACCTGATCAACGCCGGCAAGCAGACGATCACCGAACTGCCGCACACCGCCTATTTCGACAGCGCGATGAGCTTCGGCATGATCCGGGGCGGCAAGATCGCCATGGCGATCCTGGGCGCGATGGAAGTGGCCGAGAACGGCGACCTCGCCAACTGGATGATCCCGGGCAAGCTGGTCAAGGGGATGGGCGGCGCGATGGATCTCGTGGCCGGCGTGGGCCGCGTCGTGGTGGTGATGGACCACACCAACAAGCACGGGCAGAGCAAGCTGCTCAGGGAATGCACCCTGCCGCTGACCGGCACGGGCGTGGTGGACCGCATCATCACCGATCTCGGCGTGCTCGACGTCACCCACAAGGGCCTGCACATCCAGGAATGCGCGCCGGACGTCACCCGAGACGAGGTCATCGCCAAGACCGAAGCGGCGATCGTCTGACCCGCGTCTGCGCGCGCCCCGGCTCATCCGGGGCGCGCGTGTCACTTCATCGCCAGTTCCAGCGCGCAGGCATCGGTGATCAGGTCGGGCCGCGTCTTGCACAGCGCACGCGCCACGTCGAAGGCCGCCAGCACGCGCGGGACATACCCGCGCGTCTCGGCAAAGGGCGGCACGCCGGCATGCTCCCTGACGGCGTTTTCCCCGGCGTTGTAGCCGGCCAGCGCCAGCACGGCATCGTTGCCGAATTCCCCCATCAGCCAGTCGAGGTAGGCCACGCCGCCGTGGATGTTCTGGCCGGGCGCCAAGGCATCTTCCACGCCGAAACGCGCGGCCGTGTCGGGCATGAGCTGCATCAGCCCCCGCGCGCCCTTGTCGCTTTGCGCCGTCGGGTCGCCCGACGATTCCACGGCGATCACGGCCAGCGCCAGCGCGGGCGACACGCGCGTGCCCACGGTCGCGCGCAGGATCTCGGCGCCGTGCGCCCGCGCGATGGCCTGCACCTGCTGCAGGGGCGGGGCCGGCACGTGCCGGCCCTCCGGATCCTGTCGCAGCCGATCCCACGCGGCGGCTATTCGATTGCCGGCCACGGCCTCCTGCCCGGTCGGCACCGCCGCCCAGAACCACGATCGCGCCGGCGCATCGGTGCGCGCGTCCGGCGCCGACGCCCCTGTTTCCGCCGCCGGATCATCCGGGGTGATCTGAACGGTGATGCGGGGCGTTTCCCCGGGCTCGGGCGGCTTGCCCATCTTGAAGGTGAAATCGGGAAAGGGCGGCGGATCATCCGCCGCCGCGGCCGGCGGCACGAGTGCGACCAGCCACATGGCCAAGCGCAAAAGACTGGATATCCGGGGCATCGGGCCTGCTTTTTTCGCCTCACCCGTCGAATATCGCAAAAGTCGCGGTGCAATTCCAGCTTTGTCGGGGCAGCGGAAACCCGATTGCGCCGGAATCGCCAGAATCAACCTTGAGTCGGTCTGTCCAACCACTTAATTTCGAATTTTATTATATTAATTTCAGTAGCTTGACCACCAATCGCGATAGTTGTTTGATTATCACGAAAATGGCTTCAATCGCGTCAAATTCCTGCCTGAATTGAGTGGCTATATCCTCCCATACCGCGACGGCAGCGGGCCAAGAGAGAGGCGGCCCAACGAACTGTCAGACCGGTTGTAAACCTGAGCAAACCGATCCTATGGAGGGACCAACCATGATCAAGTTCATCAAAAACTTCCGCAAAGACGAAGACGGCGCCGTGACTGTTGACTGGGTCGTTCTGACCGCGGCCATCGTCGGCCTGGGCGTTGCCGGCGTGGCAACCGTCGAAGGCGGCGTCAACACGCTGGCCAGCTCGATCAGCTCGGGCGTCGCGGACGAAACCGTCCGCTAAGCGCGACCCTGAGATTTGACCAGATCAAGGGCCGCAGCGACACCGTTGCGGCCCTTGTCATTCAGGGGTGGTTCCGGCCCGTCGCCAATCGCTGCCGACTGGCGTCATTGCGAAAACCTCTTTTTCAATACCGCGGCACCAGCGCCACGTCCGACTTCCGCCAAGCGGCCCCACGGAAAGGTTTGAGCACCATGGGCTTGAAAGCTCTCATTCGACGCTTCCGCGACAACGAAAATGGCGCAACGACGACGGATTGGGTCGTGCTGACCGCCGCCATGACCGTGCTCGCGGGGACGGGCTACCTCGCGACCGAACGGGGCGTCACGGACGCGGCCGAAACCACGCAAAGCAACATATCATCGCGCCCCGTGCGCTGAACCCGCGACGTCACCCGGTGCGTGAAACCACCATCCGTCCACCCACATTTCGCCACAATCCCCGGGTATGTTGCCTGCATGAATCGTGAAAGCCACGATGCGACGGTACACTAACCGCGAAAGGAAACGCCATGCGTTTGGTATTCGGACTGGTTCTCCTGGTCGGTCTCGGCCTGGCCGGCACCGCCGTCTACATGGCCAAGGGCTACATCCAGCAGACCCGCGCGCAACTGGCCTATGAACGGTCCCAACGCGCCCCGCAGATCGAAACGGTCGATGTCTATGTCGCCGAGCGCGCCCTCGCCTACGGCGACGCGGTCACGCCGGACGATGTCCGCCTCGTGGCCTTCCCCGAGAACTCGCTGCCCGAGGGCGTGTTCACCGCCGAGGAAGAGCTTTTCCCCAAGGGCGCCGACGCCCCCCGGGCGGCCCTGCGCAACATGGAGAAAAACGAGGCCGTTCTGGCCGTCAAGGTCACCGGGCCGGGCGAACAGGCCGGCATTTCCGCGCGCCTTGAGCGGGGAATGCGCGCCTTTACCGTCAAGGTCGATGCCACCAGTGCCGTCTCGGGCTTCCTGCGCCCCGGCAACCAGGTCGATGTCTACTGGACCGGCACGCTCGGGAATGACGACCTGCGTACCGAGGGCAATTCCAGCGGCGAGGTGACGAAACTGATCGAGAACCGCGTCGAGGTCATCGCGGTGGACCAGAAGGCCGGCGGCGACTTCTCCGAGGCCGTCGTCCCCCGCACCGTCACGGTCGCGGCCCGGCCGCAACAGGTTGCCGCGCTCGCGCAGGCGCAATCGACGGGCCGTCTGTCCCTGTCACTGGTCGGCGCCGACGACGACACCGTCGCCGACACCATCGAGATCGACCAGCGCCGCCTGCTGGGCATCACCGAACAGGAGCAGGTCGTCGAGAAGCAGCCGAAGGAAAAGGAAGAGGTCTGCACGATCCGCACGCGCCGCGGCGCCGAGGTGGTCATCAGCCGGATCCCGTGCACCAACTGAGGGCGCGCCACCGCGCATGGCGGTCAAGGGCGCCCGGCAGGGCGTCCTTTTTTCGCGCAGCCATTTGGCCACAAGACGCGATAAAATCCCGGAATTCGCTTCAAATGTTGAAAAAATGTCGGACTTGGCGCAGAGTGTTTCCAAACACGGGCACGAAGACCCGGCAAACGAGGCGTGATCGGAAAGGCAGGTCACATGAAAATCGCTGGTTTCCTCAAGGCCGTGCTGGCCGGGGCCGTCCTTGTGACAGGGCCCCTTTCAGGCGTCGCACTGGCCGAGACATTGCAGATCGTGCGGAACGGCACCGCGCGCGACCTCAGCATCGCGATGAACAGGGCCGTTGTCGTCGAAAGCGATGTGCCCTTCGCCGAACTGAGCATCGCCAACCCGGCGATTGCCGATTTCTCGACGCTGTCCGACCGCACCATTTACGTGCTCGGCAAGGCGCCCGGCCGCACCACGCTGACCCTGCTGGACGGCACGGGCCGGTTGATCACCAATGTCGAGGTGCACGTCACCAGCGACATATCCGAGTTCAAGGAAAGACTGCGGCAGATCCTGCCCGACGAGGGGATCGAGGTGCGGTCGGCCAATGACGGCATCGTGCTGTCGGGCACCGTGTCCAGCGCCGCGCGGATGGACCGCGCGCTCGACCTTGCCGAACGCTACGCGCCCGAACGCGTTTCCAACCTCATGTCCGTTTCCGGCAAGCAGCAGGTCATGCTGAAGGTGCGCTTCGCGGAAATGCAGCGCAGCGTGTCCAAGGCGCTGTCCTCCTCGCTGTCGGTCGACGGGCGTAGCGGCAACGGCCTCGGCGTGATCGGCGGCACCAACACGACGAACACGCAGGATGGGATCCTGAACACGCTCGGCGGGTCGGTGCCCGCCGCCAACGACAACAACGCCGCCTTCTCCTTCGGGTTCGATGTCGGCTCCGTCGAGGTGGGCATCCTGCTGGAAGCGCTGGAAACCAAGGGCGTCGTGCGCACGCTGGCGGAACCCAACCTCACCGCCCTGTCCGGGCAGGAGGCGCAGTTCCTCGCCGGGGGGGAATACCCGGTGCCCGTCGCACAGGACAGCGACACGATCTCGATCGAGTTCAAACCCTTCGGCGTCGAGCTCAATTTCGTCCCCCGCGTCGTGGACGAGGGCGTGATCAACCTCGAAATGGGCGCGGCGGTGTCGTCGATCGACGCGGCCAACGGGATCAACGTGAACGGGACGCAGGTTGACGCCTTCCGCCGCCGCGACACCTCGACAACGGTGGCGCTGCGCGACGGCGAGAGTTTCGCCATCGCCGGCCTGCTGCAGGACGATTTCCGCGACAACAACGGCCAGGTGCCGTGGCTGGGCGACGTGCCGGTGCTGGGCGCGCTGTTCCGCAGTGCCGATTACCAGCGGTCCCAGACCGAACTGGTCATCATCATCACCGCGCATCTGGTGACCCCCACGCGGGGAGAGGCGCTGGCGCTGCCCACCGACAGGGTCCGGCTGCCCAACGAGAAGGACCTGTTCCTGAACGGCCGGGTCGCGCGCAGCGCGGATGAGCAACAGGGCGCCGAGGGTGAAGTCGCCAAGCAGGATTTCAACGGCTCCTACGGCTACGTGATGGAATGAGCGAAAGGCGGGCAAAATGAGGCACCTTCTGGCAACCGCGGGACTTGTCGCGCTGGCCGCCTGTTCCCAGCAGGGAGAGGTTTACCGCTCATATTTCAGCGAGGCGGGCGCACTGGCCGACGGCGGCGCCTTCGGCGATGCCAACATGAACAACCAGATGGTCATGACCGGCGAGAAGGGCTACGCGCGCGACCTGGCGACAAGGTTCGCCGCCGAGATCGACAGCACCGTGAATTTCGATTTCAACTCCGCCCGGCTGGGCCCCGGCGCGCGCGAGACGCTGCGCCAACAGGCCCGCTGGATCCGGCAATTCCCCGAGGTCAGGTTCCGCGTCTACGGCCACACCGATCTCGTCGGCTCGGACCGCTACAACAAGAGGCTGGGCCAACGTCGCGCCGACACGGTGGTCAACTACCTTGTCAGCCAGGGGATAAGCCGTGCGCGGCTCGAAGCGGTCGTGTCCTACGGCGAAACGCAGCCGCTGGTCGTGACACAGGGCCGCGAGCGCCGCAACCGCCGCACCGTGACCGAGGTCTCCGGCTTCGTCCGCTCGCACCCCATCATCATGGACGGCAAATACGCCGAGGTGGTCTACCGCGAATACGTCGGCAGCGCCGCGCCCGCCTCGACGATCAAGATGGCCACCGACGAGGGCGGCGGCGCCGGGGCCGGGGCGCAGGAATGACCGTGCGCGTTCGGTGAAACTCTCCCTGTCCGGCACCGGCCGGTCGCCTTGAACCCGCGCCGTCGCGGGTTCCTTTTTGTTCAGGCACATCGCACAAAAATGATTTTTTGGCCCAAATGTTGCCCAGTTCATCGGCAACATTCGGAGCATGGCAACGACGTCCCCCGCGCCGTTCGAAGCGCCCGGAAAGCGGGCGGGCCACCGCGGCCCCGGCCCGTCTTGCGACCATGAACAGGACCGTATAGAAGATGACGAGTAGTGCGACAAAACAGCCTGATCCCAGCCCGATCACGGCATGCACGATCAGCAGGGACGTTCAGAATTTCGACCTGTTGATCGAGGACATGGAAATCGCCCTGGGCGAACACTGGGGCGATCTGGGCTTCGCCGAAGCTCTGGCCTTCTTCAACCAGCCCGAGGCCGAATCCCTCGAATTCGTCGCCATCGCGATCGACGACACGGACGAGGACGACGTCGGAATGGTGGCCGAGGTGATCTCGGTGGCCCGCGCCAAGGGGATCAACGTGATCCTCATCGCCGAAGATATCAGCCCCGCCGCCCTGCACCGACTGTTGCGGCAGGGAGCGAACGAATTCGTCCCCTATCCCCTGCCGGAAAACGAATTGCAGGCCGCCATCGACCGGCTCAGGCAGCCCGAACCTGCCGCCGAGCCCGTCAGCGCCCCGTTTGCCGGCGGAAAGGCCCCCGCCGAGGGTGTCTTGCTGGCCGTGCACGGGCTGGCCGGCGGCACCGGGGCGACGACGCTTGCCGTCAACCTCGCCTGGGAACTGGCCAACGTCGAGAAGAAGGGCGACCAGCCGCGCGTCTGCCTGCTGGATTTCGGGCTGCAGTTCGGGTCGGCGGCCACGTTCCTCGACCTGCCCCGGCGCGAGGTCGTCTACGAGTTGTGGTCGGACACCGAAAGCATGGACGAGGACATCTTCAAGCAGGCCCTCGAAAGCTACGAGCAGAAGCTCTGGGTTCTGACGGCGCCCAGCGACGTTCTGCCGCTCGACATGATCACCCCCGAGGACGTGACGCGCGTGCTCGATCTTGCGCGGAACCATTTCGACTATGTCATCGTCGACATGCCGACAACGCTCGTCCAGTGGACGGAAACCGTGCTGACGAACGCGCAGGTGTACTTCACCACGCTCGAACTGGACATGCGCTCGGCGCAGAACGCGCTGCGCATGAAGCGCGCGCTCCAGTCCGAGGACCTGCCCGTGGAGAAGCTGCGCTTCTGCATGAACCGCGCGCCCAAGTTCACCGATCTCAACGGCAAGGCGCGGGTCAAGCGCATGGCCGAAAGCCTGGAAATCGGAATCGAGGTCCAGCTTCCCGATGGTGGCCGGCAAGTCCCGCACAGCGCCGATCACGGCCAACCGCTGGCCGTGGCCGCCCCCAAGAACCCGCTGCGCCGCGAAATCGCCCGTCTTGCCGGATCGCTGCACGCGCTCGGCAAGACCGACGCCGAGGCCGCGTAACCCGAAAAAAGGCGAAAGATGTTTTCACGCTACAAGAAATCCAACGCGACCCCGGTGAAGCCCGCCCAGACGCCCGAGGCCCCCGACGCGCCCGCGCCCGGGCCCGAGCCGGCGGCGCCCAAGGCGGAATCGTTGCGCAAGCCAGCGCAGAAGGCCGCGGCCGCCCCCGCGCCCAAGGACAAGGAACGCAAGCGCAAGGAACGGCTGGCCGAGATCAAGCTGGACCTGCACCGCGCGCTGCTGGATAACCTGAACCTTGCCGCGATCGACAGCGCGTCCGAGGCCGACCTGCGCGCCGAGATCAGTTCGATCGCGGCCGAGGTCCTCGAGGAAAAGAGCATCGTGCTCAACCGCGAGGACCGCTCGACGCTCACGCAGGAACTCTACGACGAGGTCAAGGGCCTCGGGCCGCTGGAAACGCTGCTGCAGGACGATTCGGTCAACGACATCCTCGTGAACGGGCCGCACAAGATATTCGTCGAGCGGTCGGGGCGGCTGGAACTCAGCGACGTGACCTTCAAGGATGAAAAGCACCTGCTGCGGATCATCGACAAGATCGTCAGCGCGGTCGGCCGCCGCGTGGACGAATCCAACCCCTACGTGGACGCGCGGCTTGCCGACGGCTCGCGTTTCAACGCGATGGTCCCGCCGATCGCCGTGGACGGCTCGCTCGTCTCGATCCGGAAGTTCAAGAAGGACAAGCTGGGCATCGACGACCTTGTGGGGTTCGGCGCCTTCTCCGAGGAAATGGCGGCCTACCTGCAGGCGGCCGTGGCCTGCCGCCTCAACGTCATCGTGTCCGGCGGGACGGGCTCGGGCAAGACGACCACGCTCAACGCGCTGTCGAGCTTCATCGACAATGCCGAGCGGATCCTGACGATCGAGGATACCGCGGAGCTCCAGCTGCAACAGGCCCATGTCGGCCGGATGGAAAGCCGCCCGCCCAACGTCGAGGGCAAGGGCGAGGTCAGCCCGCGGGACTGTCTCAAGAACGCGCTGCGGATGCGCCCGGACCGGATCATCGTGGGCGAGACCCGCGGCGAGGAAGTGATCGACATGCTGCAGGCCATGAATACCGGCCATGACGGCTCGATGACGACGATCCACGCCAACAACGCGCGCGATGCCATCGCCCGGCTGGAAAACATGGTCGCCATGGCCGGGATCGAGATGCCGCTCAAGGCCGTGCGCAGCCAGATCGCCTCGGCCGTCAACCTGATCGTGCAGGCCAGCCGCCTGCAGGACGGCTCGCGCCGCATGACCTCGATCACCGAGATAACCGGCATGGAGGGCGACGTGATCTCGATGCAGGAGATATTCCGCTTCCAGCGCATGGGCATGAGCCCGGACAACAAGATCATCGGCCATTTCACGGGATCGGGCGTGCGGTCCAACTATTCCGAACGCTTCCGGCTGTGGGGCTATGACCTGCCGCCGGGCATCTACGAACCCACCGAGGCGGAGTAACAACCATGACCGTGAGCGCCGAACCGATAATATACGGGCTGATCTTCATCGGTGTGCTGGTCCTCGTCGAGGGGGTCTACCTCACGGTGTTCGGCAAATCGATCAGCCTCAACAGCCGCGTGAACCGCCGGCTGGAAATGCTCGACAAGTCGGGCAACCGTCAGGAAGTGATGGAACAGTTGCGCAAGGAGATGTCCCAGCATCTTCGAGCGCGCAAGATACCGCTCTACTCGATCCTGTCGCACAAGGCGCAGAAGGCGGCGATCGCGTTCACGCCGCGGCAGCTGGTCATGCTGATGGGCGGGTTGAGCCTGCTGGCCTTCATCGCCCTTTCCGTGGGCACGGCGACCTCTTTGCCGGTACGCGGCGCGGTGGCCGTCGCCATGGGGGTCGGCGGCGTGTTCACCTGGATCAACTTCAAGGCCGGCAAGCGCATGGCCCTGTTGGAGGAACAGCTCCCCGACGCGATCGAGCTGATGGTGCGGTCGCTGCGCGTGGGGCATCCGTTCTCCGCCGCGGTGTCCATCGTCGCGACCGAGGTCGCCGACCCCCTCGCCACGGAGTTCGGCATCATCGCCGACGAATCCGCCTATGGCCGCGAGGTGGGCGACGCGCTCAAGGACATGGCCGAACGGCTCGACATGCAGGATCTGCGCTTCCTCGCCGTCGCCGTGACGATCCAGCAGCAATCGGGCGGCAACCTCGCCGAGATCCTCGCCGGTCTCGCCAAGGTGATCCGCGCGCGCTTCCGCCTGTTCCGGCGGGTCAAGGCGATCACCGCCGAGGCGAAATGGTCCGGCAACTTCCTGTCGGCCTTCCCGCTGCTCGCGCTGGTCGGGATACAGGTGATCAAGCCCGATTATTACGACAAGGCGATGGAACACCCCTACTTCATCCCGGCCTGCATCGTTGTCGGGGCGCTGCTCGTGCTCAACCTCGTGGTGATGCGCGCGCTCGTGACGATCAAGGTCTGAGGAGGCCAGACAATGCAATTCCTGAGCCGGATCCCGACCTTCCTGACGGACACGCTCGGCCCGTTCGGCCCAATGATCGTCATCGGCGTGCTGGGCGTGCTGCTCATCCTGCTCACGATCCCGATCATCGTCCGCGACAAGAACGACCCGCTGCAGAAGCTAAAGCAGTCCTCGTCGGGCGCCAAGACCGACGACAGCCCCAAGAAAAAGAACCTGCGGGCCGGCAACCGCAACCAGAAGCTGGACAAGTACGCCACCTTCCTCGAACCGCAGAACGAGAAGGAGCTTTCGCAGGTCCGGCTGTTGCTGATGCAGGCCGGCTACAGGCACCGCGACTCGGTACGCTATTTCCACTTCGCGCAATTCGCCCTCGGGATGGGGCTTCTGATCCTCGGCGTGTTGTATTTCCTGTTCTTCCTGTCCGATCAGGAAACCAGCACCCAGCAGACCATGATGTACATCCTCGGCCCCGGCGCCGTGGGCTATGTCATGCCCAAGTACTGGGTGACCAAGCGCAAGCAGAAACGGCAGGAAGAAATCGCCGACGGGTTTCCCGACAGCCTCGACATGATGCTTGTCTGCGTCGAGGCGGGGCAATCCCTCGACCAGACGATCATCCGCGTCTCCCGGGAAATCCGCGCCTCCTTCCCCGCGCTGGCCGAAGAATACGAGATCGTCGCGCACCAGATCAAGGCGGGCCGCGACAAGCCCTCGGTTTTCGGGGATCTGGCCGATCGCTGCGGTGTGCAGGACATCTCCAGCTTCGTGACCGTCCTGGTCCAGTCGCAGACCTTCGGCACCTCGATCGCCGAGGCGCTGCGCGTCTATGCCGGCGAGATGCGTGACAAACGTGTCATGCGCGCCGAGGAAAAGGCCAACAAGATCCCCGTCAAGATGACACTGGCCACGATGATGTTTACGGTGCCCGCATTGCTGATCATCCTCGTCGGCCCGTCGGTTCTGGGCATCATGGAGCTCTTCTCGATGGCCGGCCAGTAACGGAAAGGACCGGATGGCACGTCTGGCGGCCGTTCTCATGACATCGCTGGCCGTCGCGGCCTGCGGCCCCGCCCCGGCCCCCGACGGCCCCTTCGCCCCGGGCACCGCGCGCGACGGGGCGGCGGTTGACGGGCTTGTCGTGGGGCACAGGCTGGTGGCCGCCGGGGAATACGAACTGGCCATCGACGCCTTTTCGCGCGCCGCGCTCGACCACGGGATGACGGCCGACGTGATGGCCGGGCTCGGCAGTGCCCATCTGCATCTGGGCCGCCTCGGCACCGCCGAGAAACTGCTGCGCGACGCCGTCGACAAGGAAGACGCCACCCCCGAGACGTGGAACAACCTCGGCGTCATCCTCATGGAACAGGGCGAGACCGCCGAGGCCGAACAGGTGTTTCGCCGGGCCTACGCGCTCGACGATGGCGAAAGTGACGCGATTCGCGACAATCTGCGCTTGGCCCTCGCAAAATCGCAAAAATCCCTTTATGATGGCGGCAACGACCAAGGCTACAAATTGGTACGGCGGGGCAGCAGCGACTACCTGATCCGCGAGATACCATGACCGAGGCAGAAGCAGCAAAAGGACGCAGACATGCGCCACCGCGTTTTCATCACCCTGTGCACCACCGGTGTCATGGCCCTGTCTGCCTGTGACACGCAGACGGGCGATGACGTCGACCGCGCCTTTCAGGGCGTCAACGTCGTCGATGAAACCAACCTCAACGACGTGATGCTCACCGTGGCGGACCCGAACGAGGCCGTTTCGTATTTCCAGCGCGCCACCGGCGAGAACCCCGACCGGATCGACCTGCAGCGCGGTCTGGCCAAATCCCTCATACGGGCCAAGCGCCATACCGAGGCCGTGCCGGCATGGAAGCGCGTGGTCGATCACGCCGAGGCCAAGAACGAGGACCGCGTCGATTACGCCGACGCGCTGATCCGCAACAACGAATGGAAACGCGCCGACGAGGTGCTCGACGCCATCCCCCCCACCTTCGAGACGTTCAAGCGCTACCGCCTCGAGGCGATGGTCGCCGACAGCAACGAGGAATGGGACAAGGCCGACAGTTTCTACGAAACCGCCATCGGCCTGACGACTCGTCCGGCGGGCGTGATGAACAACTGGGGCTACTCCAAGCTGACGCGCGGCGATTACGCGGCGGCCGAACGGCTGTTTTCCGACGCGATCCGGCAGGACGACACGATGTTCACGGCCAAGAACAACCTTGTCATGGCCCGCGGGGCCCAGCAGAAATACGCGCTGCCCGTCATCCCCGCCTCGCAGGTCGAACGCGCCCAGCTTCTTCACACGCTCGGCCTGTCGGCCATCAAGCAGGGCGATACCAGTATCGGCAAGGGCCTGCTGCGCGACGCGATCGAAACCCATCCGCAGCATTTCGAGGCCGCCGCCCGCAGCTTGCGCGCGCTCGAAGGCAACCTGACCAACTAGCACGCGGAAGGCGTCGACGGATGCACATCACCTCTACCGCGGCGCTCTGGTTCCTGCCCTTTGCCGTGCCGGTCTGCCTCTGGGTCATCTGGAGCGACCTGCGCGCCATGCGCATCCCCAACACGGCCGTCATGACGCTGGTTGCCATCTTCGTGCTTGTCGGGCTCGTCGCGCTGCCGCTGGCCGACTATCCGTGGCGGCTGACGCATCTGGTGGTCGTGCTCATCACGGGGATCGTGGCCAACGCGGCGGGGCTCGTGGGCGCGGGCGACGCCAAGTTCGCCGCCGCCGCCGCCCCGTTCGTGGCACTGGGTGATCTCACGCTGGTCTGCGTGATCTTCGCGGCCAGCCTGCTGGGCGCCTTCGTCACCCACCGCATCGCCATGTACTCGCCCCTGCGCCGCATGGCCCCCCACTGGGAAAGCTGGTCGCGCGGCAAGAAATTCCCGATGGGGTTCGCGCTCGGCGGAACGCTTGTCCTCTATCTCGGGCTCGGCGTCGCATACGGAAGCTGAGGCGCGCCGCGCCGCGCCACGCCGCGCCTCTGCCCGATCCTTTCCTTAATTTGCGCATTTTCTGCCCCCATCCTCGGGGCGAAGCGCGCGGGCCGGGCAGGCCCGCGACAACTGGCAACACCAACCGGCAGGTCACCCCATGAACATGCAAGCCAGCACCGGCGTCCAGGCGCCCCCGCCGCCCTCGCGGCTCGAAGACATGCAACTGCCCATCGTGATGATGCGCGACATCGTGCTCAAGACGATGTTCCGCAAGAACCTCGACCTCGTGTCGGAACTGGCGACCGCCGTCTGCCTGCCCCGCGCGATCACGCAGGAAATCGTGGACATGGCCCGCCAGCAGACCCTTGTCGAGGCCACCGGCACGCTCAACGCCAATTCCGGCGGCGAGATGGGCTATCAACTCACCGAGGCAGGCAAGTCCCGCGCGCTCGACGCGCTGTCGCAATCGGAATATTTCGGCGCCATGCCCGTGCCGCTGGACGTCTACCGCGAACAGGTCAAGCGGCAGTCAATCCGCAACATCCAGATCACCCGCGAGGAACTGACCAGCGCGATGGGCCATCTTGTCCTGCCGGACAACCTGCTCGACCATCTCGGGCCGGCCGTGTCGGCGGGCCGGTCGATCCTGATGTACGGGCCGCCGGGCAACGGCAAATCGTCGATCTCCAACGGCATCCGCGACGCGATGGGGGACAAGATATACGTCCCGCGCGCCATCGAGTATGCCGGGCAGGTCATCACGGTCTACGACCCGATCGTGCACTCCAAGGCCGAGGCGCAGCAGGATGATCCCAACGCGCTGCGGCGGCGGCGCACCTTCGATGAACGTTACGTGCGGTGCGAACGGCCCACCGTCATCACCGGGGGCGAGCTGAGCCTCGAAATGCTCGACCTCGTCTACAACCCCACCGCCCGCACCTATCAGGCGCCGCTGCAACTGAAATCCACCGGCGGCATCTTCATCGTGGACGACCTCGGCCGTCAGGCCGAATCCCCGCAGAGCCTGATCAACCGCTGGATCGTCCCGCTGGAGGAATCCAAGGATATCCTCGCCCTTCAATCGGGCGAGAAATTCGAGGTACCGTTCGACACGCTGGTGATCTTCTCGACCAACTTCCACCCCAACGAGATCTTCGACAAGGCCGCCCTGCGCCGCATCTTCTACAAGATCAAGGTGGACGGCCCCTGTCAGGAGGATTTCCTCAAGATCTTCGCGATGGTCGCGCGCAAGAAGGGAATGCCGCTGGACGAGGGGGCCTTGGTGCATCTGCTCAAGGCGAAATACCCCACCATCGACAATGTCTACGCCAACTACCAGCCGGTCTTCCTGATCGACCAGATGATGGCCATCTGCGAATTCGAGGGCATCCCCTACCAGATGACGCCGGAGCTGATCGACCGGGCATGGGCGAACATGTTCGTCCGCGACGAGGATATCGCGCACTGAATTGACGGGCCGCGCGGCGCCGCACCACCGGGTTCTTTCCTTCGGCGCGGCGCCGCCCTACCTTGCAGGCATGGTTGCGCTTCCGCCCGAATTTCACGACTGGTTCACCGCGCGCGGCTGGTCGCTGCACCCGCACCAGCACGAGATGCTCGACCGCGCGGACGATCCGGCGACCCTGCTCATCGCGCCCACTGGCGGGGGCAAGACTCTGGCGGGCTTCCTGCCCACGCTGGCCGAGCTCGCGACCCACCCCCTTGATGCCGACGCGATACATACGCTTTACATATCGCCGCTCAAGGCCCTCGCCGCCGACATCAAGCGCAACCTGCGCACCCCGGTTGACGAGATGGCGCTGCCCATCCGCATCGAGGATCGCACCGGCGACACCTCGGCCCATGTCAAGCGCCGGCAGCGCGTCGCCCCCCCCGACATCCTGCTGACAACCCCAGAAAGCCTGGCGCTGCTGCTGTCCTACGAGGACGCGCCGCGCATGTTCGCCGGCCTTCAGCGCGTGGTGATCGACGAGATTCACGCACTGGCGGAATCGAAACGCGGCGACCAGCTCATGCTGGCGCTGTCGCGTCTGCAGGCGCTCTGCCCCGGCCTGCGCCGCGCCGGCCTGTCGGCCACGGTCGAAGACCCCGAGTCCATTGCCCGGTTCCTCGCCCCGCACCCCGCGCCCTGCCGGATCATCCATGCCGAACCGGGCCCGGACCCCGACATCGCCATGCTCGACACCGCCGCGCCGCCGCCATGGGCGGGCGGGGGCGCGGCCCACGCCATCCCTGCCGTTCTGGACGAAGTGCGGCGGCACAGGACCACGCTGATCTTCCACAACACCCGGGCACAGGCCGAGATTTTCTTTCATAATCTGTGGCTTGCCAACGAGGACGCGCTGCCCATAGGCATCCACCACGGCTCGCTCGACCGTGGCCAGCGCGAGCGGGTCGAGGCCGCGATGCAGCGCGGCGACCTGCGCGCGGTCGTCTGCACCGGCAGCCTCGATCTGGGGATCGACTGGGGCGATGTGGACCTCGTGATCCAGATCGGCGCGCCCAAGAACGTCAAGCGGCTGGTGCAGCGGATCGGCCGCGCCAACCACCGCTACAACGCGCCCTCCAAGGCGCTGCTGGTCCCCGCCAACCGCTTCGAGGTGGTCGAATGCCGCGCCGCGCTCGAGGCCGTGCGCGCCCGTGATCTGGATGGCGCGCCGCGCGGCCCCGGCCCGCGCGACGTGCTGTGCCAGCACATCCTCATCCGCGCCTGCGCGGGGCCGTTCGACGCCGACGCGCTGTTCGCCGAAGTCATAGGCGCCGGCGCCTATGCCGATCTGTCCCGCGCCGCATTCGACGCCTGCCTCGATTTCTGCGCGACGGGCGGCTATGCCTTGCGCGCCTATGACCGGTGGCAACGCCTGAAACAAAGGCCGGACGGCCTGTGGCAACTGCGCGACCCGCGCGCGGCCCGGCTCATCCGGATGAACATCGGCACCATACAGGACAGCGACCTGCTCAAGGTGCGGATGCACCGGAACCGGGGCGGCAAACCCCTTGGCGAGATCGAGGAAGGCTTTGCCGCCGCGCTCAGCCCCGGAGACACCTTCCTGATCGGGGGCCAGATCGTGCGGTTCGAGTCCTTGCGCGAGATGACGGTACAGGTCAGCCGTGATCCGGGCCGGACGCCCAAGATCGCGACCTTCGCCGGGACGAAATTCGCCACTTCCACGCAGCTTTCCGACCGGATTCTGCGGATGCTTGCGCAAGACGACTGGCCCGAGCTTCCCGACCACACGCGAGACTGGCTGCACCTGCACCGCGACCTGTCACGCCTGCCGCAGGCCGGTCGCCTGCTGATCGAGAGTTTCCCGCACGCGGGGCGGGAACATGCCTGCATCTACGGCTTTGCCGGGCGCAACGCGCAGCAGACACTGGGCCTGCTGCTGACCAAGCGGATGGAGGAGACCGGGCTGGCGCCCTTGGGCTTCGTCGCGACGGATTACGCGACGCTGATCTGGGGGCTTGAGCCGTTGACGGACGCGGCGGCGCTTTTCGACCGGCAGGCGCTGCGCGACGGGCTGGACACATGGCTGGGCGGCAACGCGCTGATGAAACGCACGTTCCGCGCCTCGGCCACCATCGCCGGGCTCATACAGCGCAACGCGCCGCAGGCGCGCAAGTCGGGTCGGCAGGCCACCATGTCATCCGACATCATCTATGACACGCTGGCCAAGTACGATCCCGGGCACCTGTTGCTGGACATCACGCGGCAGGAAGCCATGAGCGGGCTGATCGACTTCGGCAGGATCGACGAAATGCTCGACCGCATCGGCGACCGGATAGACCTGCTGCGCCTGCCCCGGGTCACGCCCCTTGCCGCGCCACTGTTCCTCGAGGCCGGGCGAACCCCGGTCGATGGCGCGGCACGGGAACGGCTGCTGGCAGAGGAGACAGAAAAGCTGATGCAGACGGCCGGGCTGGCAAGCTGAGGCTTGAAACGCCCGGGCCAAGCTGGAAAGACCAGGGCATGAACGGGCACGATTTCACTCTTGCGGGCGCGGTGCTCAGGGCGCTCGGGTCGGGCGCGCTGCACTGGCCGGCGCAACGGCTCCTCTGCGTGTCGGACCTGCACCTTGGCAAGTCCGAGCGGCAGGCGCGCCTGCGCGACGCGGCCCTGCCCCCCTACGAGACACGCGACACGCTGGCCCGCCTCGAAGAGGACCTGCGCCGCACCGGGGCCGAAACGGTCGTCTGCCTCGGCGACAGTTTCGATGACCGCGACGCCGCCGAGGCCCTGCCCGAGGACGAAAAGCTCTGGATCACCGCGTTGCAGGCGGGGCGGCGGTGGGTCTGGATCGAGGGCAACCATGATCCGGGCCCGGTCAGCATGGCCGGCACCCATCTGGCGGAACTGCCCCTGCCCCCGCTCGTTTTCCGGCACATCGCGCAACCCGGCCGCAGCGGGGAACTTTCGGGACATTATCATCCCAAGGTCAGGGTCAGGACGCGCGCCGGGCCGGTCACGCGCGCTGCCTTCCTGATCGACGCCGACCGCGTGATCCTGCCGGCCTACGGCACCTATACCGGGGGCCTTTACAGCCATGATCCTGCGCTTGCCGGGCTCATGCGGCCCGAGGCGCTTGCCGTGATGACGGGCCCGGCCGTTCATGTCCTGCCGATGCCGCGCTGACCCGGCGCCCGGCCGCCCCGATCCGATTTGGCGCATGGCCGGAGTTCACATTCCCCGGATCGCCGCCTAGTGTCGGAACATTCTCGCAATGGTGGACATGCCGATGACGACCGAATTCAGCCCCGAAACGGCGCGCGCCATTCACCGCAGCTTCGCCGCGCAATCCATGATGGCGACGCTCGGCGCGCGCCTGACGGATGTCGGCGCAGGCCGCGTCGAGATCACGGCCCCTATCCTTGAAACCAGTCGCCAGCAGCACGGCTACGCCCATGCCGGGCTGACCTTCGCGATCGGTGACAGCGCGGCAGGGTACGCGGCGCTCGGCATCCTGCCCCCGGATCACGAGGTCCTGACGACGGAGATGAAGATCAACCTGCTGGCCCCCGCCCGTGGCGAGCGGCTGATCGCGCGGGGGCGCGTCGTCAAGCCGGGGCGGCGGCTGGTGATCGTGCAGTCGGACGTGTTCGCGCTGGTCGAGGGCGTGGAAACCCATGTGGCGCTGATGACCGGTACAATGATGCCCGTGCCGCCCGTATGAGAACCCCGGGCGGTGGCCCGGGGTTGTGTCGCGATGGCATCAACGGGCTGTTTGCCCGGCCGTCAGGCCGTCAGGCCCTCGGGCTCCGCCAGATCGTTCGCCCGGCAGCAGGCCGTCACGGTGTTGGCCAGCAGGCAGGCGATCGTCATCGGGCCGACGCCTCCCGGCACCGGCGTGATCGCGCCCGCGCGCTCCTTGGCGCTTTCGAACTCCACGTCGCCAACCAGCCGGGTCTTGACGCTGCCATCCTCGTTGGTGCCCTTCTCGGGCGCCTCGATCCGGTTGATGCCCACGTCGATCACCGTGGCCCCTTCCTTGATCCAGTCGCCCGTCACCATCTCCGGCCGGCCCACCGCGGCCACCACGATATCGGCGCGACGCACCACGCCGGGCAGATCCTTGGTCCGCGAATGCGCGATCGTCACCGTGCAGCTGTCACCCAGCAGAAGATGCGCCATGGGCTTGCCCACGATGTTGCTGCGCCCGATCACCACCGCGTCCATGCCCGACAGGCTGCCGTGGTGGTCGCGCAGCATCATCAGGCTGCCAAGCGGCGTGCAGGGCACCATGCTTTTCTGCCCCGTCCCCAGCAGGCCCACGTTGGAAATGTGGAACCCGTCCACGTCCTTGGCCGGATTGATCGCGTTGATGACGAGGTCCGAGTCGATGTGATCGGGCAACGGCAACTGCACCAGGATGCCATGCACCGCCGGATCATTGTTCAGCTTGTCGATCAGGGCCAGCAAATCGGCCTGTGACGTGTCGGCATCGAGCTTGTGTTCGTAGGAGTTCATCCCGGCTTCGACCGTCTGCTTGCCCTTCGAGCGGACATAGACCTGGCTGGCCGGGTCCTCGCCCACCAGAACCACGGCAAGGCCGGGCGTTATGCCGTGGTCATCCTTCAGCCGCGCCACGTGGGCCGCAACCTTTTCCCGCACTTTTGCGGCAAACGCCTTGCCGTCGATGGTCTGCGCCGTCATTACGTTTCCTCTCGGTCGGGCAAGGCGGGGCCGGGCCCGCCCTGCGCAAAATGCGGGCCGGGTCGCCCCGGCCCGGTTTCAGAACAGGCCTTCGATCTCGCCCGCGTCGCCGAGACGGATGTTTTCCGCCGCGGGCTTGGACGGCAGGCCCGGCATGGTCATGATCTCGCCGCAGACGACGACCACGAACCCCGCCCCGGCCGAAAGGCGCACCTCGCGGATGGGCACGCTGTGCCCCGTGGGGGCGCCGCGCAGGTTGGGGTCGGTCGAGAAGCTGTACTGCGTCTTTGCCATGCAGACCGGCAGGTTGCCGTATCCCTGCTCCTCCCAGAGCTTGAGCTGGTCGCGGATCTTCTTGTCGGCCAGCACCTCGTCGGCGCGGTAGATGCGTTTCGCGATGGTCTCGATCTTCTCGAACAGCGGCATGTCATCGGGGTAGAGCGGGCCGAAATTCGCGCTGCCGCCATCGACGATCTCGACGACCTTCTGCGCCAGCCCTTCCGACCCTTCCGAGCCGAGTTCCCAGTGGCGCGACACCACCGCCTCGGCGCCGTGTTCCCCGACATAGTCCTTGACGGCCTGCACCTCGGCCTCGGTGTCGTTGACGAAATGGTTGATCGCCACCACCACGGGCACGCCGAAGGATTTGACGTTCTCGATGTGCCGGCCAAGGTTCGGACACCCGGCCTTGACGGCCTCGACGTTCTCCGCGCCGAGATCGGCCTTGGCCACGCCGCCGTTCATCTTCATCGCGCGGACCGTGGCCACGACGACCACGGCCGACGGCGAAAGGCCCGCCTTGCGGCACTTGATGTTCATGAATTTCTCGGCCCCCAGATCGGCGCCGAAGCCCGCTTCGGTCACGACGTAATCGCTGGTCTTGAGCGCAGTCTGCGTCGCGATGACCGAGTTGCAGCCATGCGCGATGTTGGCGAACGGCCCGCCATGCACGAAGGCCGGGTTGTTTTCCAGCGTCTGCACGAGGTTGGGCTGCATCGCGTCCTTGAGCAGAACGGTCATTGCGCCCTCGGCCTTGATGTCGCGGCAGTAAACGGGGGTGCGGTCGCGCCGGTAGGCGACGATCATCGCGCCGAGACGCTCCTCAAGGTCTTTCAGGTCGCTTGCCAGACACAGGATCGCCATGACTTCGGAGGCCACGGTGATGTCGAACCCGCCCTCGCGCGGGAACCCGTTGGCCACCCCGCCCAGCGAGCAGGTGATCTGCCGCAACGCGCGGTCGTTCATATCCACAACCCGGCGCCACTGGACCCGCCGCACGTCGATTTCCTGTTCGTTGCCCCAGTAGATGTGGTTGTCGATCATCGCCGACAGCAGCGAATGCGCCGAGGTGATCGCGTGGAAGTCGCCCGTGAAGTGCAGGTTCATGTCCTCCATCGGAACCACCTGCGCCCGGCCGCCGCCGGCGGCGCCACCCTTCATCCCGAAATTGGGCCCAAGGCTGGCCTCGCGGATGCAGATCATCGCCTTCTTGCCGATCCGGTTTAGACCGTCGCCCAGCCCGACCGTCGTCGTTGTCTTGCCCTCGCCGGCCGGCGTCGGGTTGATCGCCGTCACAAGGATCAGCTTGCCATTCTCGTTGGACTTCACCGTGTTGATGTAGTCCTGGCTGACCTTCGCCTTGTCATGGCCGTAAGGCAGCAGGTGTTCGCCGGGAATACCAAGCTTGTCACCGATCTCCTGGATGGGTTTCTTGTTGGCTTCGCGGGCGATCTCGATATCGGATTTATGGCTCATCGTGTTTCCTCGTGGTGGCCGCCGGGCGGGTTGCGTGCCTTGGCTATATCCGGTCCGCAGCGGTACACAAATTGCGAATCCGACACATCCGGACCTGCTTGCGGCGGGCTGTCGCAGCCGGGTTTCTGATCGGAAACATATTCGAGGCACATGAAACCGGCGCCGCCCATAAGCCCGCGACACCGCGAACGGACCCCGCCAAACACGCAGGGGCAGCGCCGTGGCGCTGCCCCTCTTACCGTTATCCCGACAGGCGCCGGGTCGGGGTCACAGGAACATGAAATCGTCCTGCGACAGGTCCGCGGCCGATACGCCCTCGAGCACGATGGTATGACCCGCAAGCGCCACCTCGGCACCGTCCTCCCCGTCGGTGATCGACAGGTCGTCGAAGGTGACACCGGTAAGGCGCAGCACCTCGGCCCCGTCTTCGAAATCGGTGATGATGTCGACTTCGCCGGCCTTCACGGTGTTGAAGACGAACATGTCATCACCGTCGCCGCCGGTCATGGTGTCGTCGCCATTACCGCCATTCACGGTATCGTCGCCCGCACCGCCATCGACCAGATCGTCACGGCCGCCGCCGGCCACGAAATCGTCCCCGTCATCGCCGGTCACGGTATCGTTGCCTTCGCCGCCGCCAAGGCTGTCATTGCCCAGACCGCCCGAGACGAGGTCCATGCCGGTGCCGCCGCCCATCAGGTCGTCGCCCTCACCGCCGAGCACGGTGTCGTTCTGGCCGCCGCCGCCGATCGTGTCGTTGCCCGTCTCGCCCAGCACATGGTCGGTCCCGAAGCCGCCGTTGACGAAGTCATCGTCGGCGCCGCCGGACACCGCGTCGTCACCGAAGCCACCGCCGATCGTGTCGTTGCCGGCCCCGCCGTTGACGACATCGTTGTCGAAGCCGCCACCAAGGCTGTCGTTGCCGCCATTGCCGTTGACCAGATCGTCACCGGGACCGGCCCCGAGGATATCGTCGCCTTCATCCCCCACAAGCGTATCCGGCGCGTCCGTCCGACCGGTTGCCGAGTTGTCCACCGACAGGTTGTCCAGCTCGAAGACCACCGTGCTGTCCGACGCGGTGTCGGTATCGTCGCCCTCGTAGGCCACGGCGATCTGCGCAAGGCCGCTGGTGCTGTCCGACGCGGGAATGAAATCGATGGTTTCCGGCCCGTTGTTGCCGGTCGCATCGCCCGCGATGTACTGGTCGAAGACCGGGCTGGACGGATCGCTCAGGTCAAAGACCATCACGCCGCTGTCACGTTCCAGCCCGATGAAGGCGTAATGCGTGCCTTCCACGACGCCCACGGCGACCGCTTCGGGCTCGACGCCCTTGTTGTCCGACCGGCCGTCGAACTCGCCCTCGTCCTCGTTGAACAGTTCGGGGCGGATTTCGGCCACCAGCTGCGAGAACTGCGACCCGCTGTCGAACACGACTTCTCCGGCCTCGTCATAGATGGTGAACGACCGCGCCCCATAGTGATACAGCTGGTCGTAATCCCCGTCGCCATCGGTGTCGCCCAGGTCGCTGCGCACTTCCAGCTTGCCGAGATTTTCTTCCTGCTGGAGAATATCGGCATTCGGGAAGGCTTCGGGGTCAAGCTCCAGATCCTCGATATCCGCCTCGGTGGCGTCGCGCGCGTCGCCCTCGTTGGCGGTGAAGATGTAGGTGGTGCCGTCGATCTCGGCCGCCGAGATGGCATCGGGCTGCCGCATCCCGAAGAGGTTGTCGTAGTTCTGCAGGTTGATCGCGTTGTCGTCGTTCGACGCGTCCAGCTCGAACCCTTCCTCGGACCGATCGACAAGACCGAAGCCGCGGATGTCGCTGACCTCCATGTTGACCAGATCGACCACCGCGTAGGCGTTGGCCTCCTGCAACGACACCCACGCGGTCTCGCCGTCAGGCAGCACGGTGATGTATTCCGGCTCCAGATCCTCGGACACGGATTTCTCCGGCTCCAGCAGAACGCCGGCCTCGCGCAGCGCGTCCTCCTGCCCGTCGAAGCCCGTGAAATCCAGCGTCACCGCCTGCGCCTCGGCCGCGCCGTTGCTCACATCGATGATCGACACGCCGCCAAGCGGGTCGGTCTCGTCAAGCGGCTCGCCCTCGTTGGCCACCAGAACCTTGCCCCCATCGGGGGTGAACGTCACCATGTCGGGCAGGTTGCCCACCTCGACGGTGTTCAGCAGCGTGCCGTCCGTGTCGAACAGCGCCACTTGCCCGTTCGCGTCTTCCGGCGTCACGGCAACCGCCACGGCCACGAGGCCGTTCTTGACGGCAACCGACTGCACGCCGTCGAAGCCCTCGATCACCGACAGGTCGAAATCGTCCAGCTTGTCGCCGCTGGCGATGTCGAACACGTCAACGCGGTCCTGCGCGCCATTGGTCACGTAAGCGATGCCGTCCTCGGCCGACACGACCTCCGAGTCGCCGGCATCCGCCTCGGTCCCGTCGGCAACCAGTTCGTTTACCACCGAAATGCCGAGCCCCGGCGCTTCTTCATCCAGCAGGATACGGTCAACGTCGCCGTTGCGGGCAAGCTGCACGATGCGGGCATCGTTGAAAACGTCCGTTTCGCCCCGCGCGAAGGCGGTGTCCGCATCCGGGAAATTCGCCGCCATGTAGTCACCGAGCGCTTCCTGCTCACCTAGGATATCCTCGGCCTCCGGGTCGGTCGTCGTGCCGCCGTCCCGCGTGAGGTAGGTGATGTCGGACGCGAGCTCCTGGAACGGATAGCCGTCGCCGTTGTTCTCCACGAGGAAGTTCAGCGTGACCATGCGGACGCTTTCGGGCGCCGCCCCGGTCAGAGCGCCGTCACGGACGATGACGATGTCCTCGCCCGTCGCCGGGTCCACCAGCGAAACGGTCTCGATGCGCGTGCCCTCGGTGGTGACCTGCGGCATCCCGGTGTCGGGATCGACGACGTAGTTGCCCGCCTCGTCGGTCACCAGCTCCTGCGCCGCGCCGTCCTCGTCGAAGCTGACGCGGAACCCGCCAATCTGCAGGAAACGGCCGGGCGTGTTGCCGGCCTCGGTATCGGTGTCGGCGACCGCGTGCTCCAGCAGCATCAGCAGCCCCTCTGGGGCCAGCGTCACCATGGTCAGGCCGTTGTCGAAGCGCAGGGAATTCTGAAGGTCCAGCTGCGACAGCAGCCCGTCGCCGGCATCGGTGCCGGTATCCGTGGCCGACCCGATCTCGGCCCGGATGCCGCCGCCGTTCTTGAACGACACCATCACCGTGTCGTCCACTTCCCGCGCCGCGGCGAGATTGGCATCGGCCGACAGGTTGCCGAGGTTGCTTTCCTCTGTCCGCACGGTTTCGCGGCGACCGTCAAGGAACACGTCATGCGCTCCGAAAACGACGCTGTCGGCCTGGTCCACGATGGCCTGAACGGCGCTTGTGAGGTCCTCGACGATATCGGCCTTGGCCGAGTTGGCAAGCGCGGCGTCCAGCGTAGCCTCGCCGGTGACGTCCAGAACGCCCTGTTCGTCGGTGGCGAATGTGCCGGAAACCGTCTCGTCGATGCTTTCGGGCATCAGCACGCCGCTTTCGTCGAACTCGGCCACAAGGCGGCCGAGATAGCTGTACTCGCCGTCCGTCGACACGAGCGCCACGGGGTCGCCGTCGGCATTCTCGGTCACGAAGGGATAGCTTTCGGCGGCCTCGTCGCCGTCGCGCAGCCGGTCCTCGTCATCCGCCTGCAGGGTGTTGGACCCGCCGGCGATGATGATGTCGACGCCGTTGAGCAGGCCGGCGAGCTCCTTTTCAAGCTCGATCTGCTGCAGGTGGCTCGTCAGGATGACCTTGTTGACACCGTCGGCCAGCATCGCGTCGATCTGCGGCTGGATGACCTCGGCCAGTGCCGCCATGTCGTTGACGCCACCCGTGATCTCGTTCGTGCCCCCGGTGGACGAGATCGTCTCGATCAACTGCGTGGTCGCGCCCACGACACCGACGTTTTCCTCGGCAAGGGCGATCGTGGTCGCCGGGGCGATCGCAGGCCCGATATTGCCCGCGGCCAGATCGGCCAGCGATTCGTCGTAAGCGCCGGAATCGAGGATCTCGTCGGTGAACAGCCCGCCAAGCGCCCCGTCCCCCGAGAAGTCGATGTTCGACGTCAGGTACGGGAAGGACGCGCCGACCCATTCGATGACACCTTCGCCACCCTCGGCGTTGATGATTTCCGAGAATGCGGTGGTGCCCGGGTCGAACTCGTGATTGCCGACAGCCGAGGCGTCGAAATCGAGGATGTTCATGATCGAGACATCGACGCGCCCGCCCCCGCGGCCCAGGTCCAGCGTGATGTCCGTCAGGTCTTCGTCCGTCACCTCGTCAAACAGGCGCGTGTAGGCATCGGTCAGAGTGCCGCCCATCGAGAAATCAGCCGCGGTCGAAAAGAACGGTCCGGGAATGTAATTGTCACCGGCCGACAGCAGGATGGTGTTTTCCTGCGTGTCTTCGAGCGTATCGACGATCGCGGCGAAGTTGGGCGCGCTGTCAAGCGCCTCGACGCCGCCTTCGAGGTCATTCGCGTGCAGCAGCTGAAGTGTGAACATGGGTGTACCCTGTCATTTAGGAATTCGGATACCCCTCCCGCTATCGGCGGCACGTCACTGGAAAATGACGGACGTGCTAAAGTTTTGTAACGGCCCGGCCTGCCACCACGGCTATTTTCCCTTCCAGACCGGGTCACGTTTCTCGGCAAAGGCGCGCGCGCCCTCGGCCTGATCCTCCGAGTCGTAGAGGGCATCCACCGCGGCAAGCTGGCGCCGCGTGACACGGTTCATGGTGTCCTGGAAGGGGCTGCCCTCGGCCTCGCGCACGATCTCCTTCAGCGCGGCATAAACAAGCGGCGGCCCCTCGGCCAGCCTGTTCGCCAGGGCGCGCGCTTCCGTCATCAGGTCACCGGCCGGATAGACATGGTTGACGAGGCCCCACCGGGCGGCCTCCTCGGCATCCAGCCAACGCCCGGTCAGCAGCATCTCCATCGCGATATGATAGGGAATGCGCTTGGGCAGCTTGATGCTGGCCGCGTCCGCCACCGTGCCCGACCGTATCTCGGGCAGCGCGAATTGCGCGTGGTCGGCGGCAAGGATGATGTCCGCGCTCAGCGCCCATTCCAGACCGCCGCCACAGCAGATCCCGTTGACGGCGGCGATGACCGGCTTGTTCATCGCCCGCATCTCCTGCAGGCCGCCGAACCCCCCGACGCCATAATCGCCATCCACCGCGTCGCCGCCGGCGGCGGCCTTAAGATCCCAGCCGGGGCAAAAGAACTTGTCCCCCGCGCCGGTAATGACCGCCACGCGCTGCTCGGGGTCATCGCGGAACGCCTTGAAGGCCTCGCCCATGATCCGGCTCGTCTCCAGATCGATCGCGTTGGCCTTCGGCCTGTCCAGCGTCACCTCCAGCACGTGGCCGCGCCGTTCCGTCCTGATGGGGCTTTCCGTCATGTCTCTTCTCCGGTCCTGATCAACGCATCCGCCGCAACGGCACGGTCGGGCGTGCAGATGAGCGGGTTTATCTCCACTTCCTCCAACGGCCCGGCATGGGCCGTCACGAACGCCTGCAGCGCCATCACCGCCGCGGCAATGGAATCCCGACAGGCCGCCGGTTTGCCGCGATGGCCCGCCAGCAACGGCGCGATCCGCAGCCCGGCCAGCGCGGCCGCCACCTCGGGCGCGCGCACGGGCAGCAGCAACGACACGCTGTCGTCCAGTATCTCCGTCAGCGTCCCGCCGGCGCCAAGGGTCAGCACGAACCCGTGCGCCGGGTCGTGCGTCACGCCGATCAGCAATTCGGCCACGCCGTCCCAGATCATTTCCTCGATCAGGAACGCGCCGCAATCCATGCCTTCGGCCGCCGCTGCAACCTTGGCGCCATCGGCCAGACCTAGCGCGACCAGCCCCGCCTCCGTCTTGTGCGCGGCGCCGGTGCCCTTCAGCACGCACGGGAAACCGATCTCGGCCGCTCGCGCGGCAGCCTCGGCCGGCGTCGCCGCCGCCGCGGCGCGCGGCACCTTGATCCCGTATCCGGCCAGCACGCGCTTGGCCTCGGGCTCGCTCCACAGGCGCGCCGCGCCGCCATCACCCGGCACCACGAGCGGCAGCGGCACCGGCCGGTCCCGGCCGATGAAGGCCGCCGCCTCGATCGCGGTCAGCGCCTCGTCCACCCCCGCGAGGGGAACAAGCCCCGCCGCGATGATCCGGTGCGCCAGCCATTCCGGCATCGTCTCGGGCAGGGTTGCGACCACCGCCAGCGGCTTTCCCGCCTCCGCGGCGGCGCGCGCGCCCGCCGTGATGACGCAGTCCCAGTCGGCAGGATCACACCGATCGACGCGGGGAAAATCGGCGATCACGCAACCCAGGCTCACATCGCCCGACAGCATCGCGGCGAAGGTCCGCGCCATCGCCTCGACATCGCCCCACACGAAGGTGTGGTAATCAAGCGGATTGGCCAACGCCACCATCGGCCCGAGCGCGGCGCGAAGCGCGGCGCCCTGACCCGTGTCCAGCGGTGGCAGGACAAGGCTCCGCCGCAGGACGGCATCGGCCACCAGGCTCGCCTCGCCGCCGGAACACGACATCGACGCGATACGGCCCGATGCCAGCGGCCCGGCGAGGTGCAACACCTTCAGCGCCTCCAGCAAGGCGGGCAGGCTATCCACCCGCGCGATGCCCAGACGGTCGAACAGGGCGCGCGCCCCCGCGCCAGTACCCGCGACCGACGCGGTATGCGACACCGCCGCCGCGCGCGCCTGCTCGGAGTCCCCGGCCTTCAGCACCACGACGGGTTTGCCGAGCTCGCGCGCCCGCGCCGCGAGTGCCTCGAAGGCCCGCAGGTCGCCGACCCCTTCGACGTGCAGCCCGAGCGCGCTCACCCGTGTGTCCTCCAGCAGCGCCCGGCCGATCCCGGACAGCCCGAGCTGCGCCTGGTTGCCCGCCGTGACGACATAGGCCAGCGGCACGCCACGCGCCTGCATCGTCAGGGTGATCGCCATGTTGGAACTCTGCGTCAGCACGGCCACGCCGCTGGCGACACGCGCGCCGCCATGCTGGTCCGGCCACAGGGGAACACCATCGAGATAATTGATGACACCGTAACAGTTCGGCCCGATGATCGGCATGGTGCCCGCCGCCTCCAGAAGCGCCGCCTGCAACCGCGCCCCGTCGCCCGCCTCGGCCCGGGCCTCCTCGAAGCCGCTGGCGAAACAGACCGCCCCGCCGGCCCCCATCGCCGCAAGCCGCCGCACCGTGTCGACGGTCGCCTCGCGGTTGACCCCGATGAAGACGGCGTCGGGAACCTCGGGCAGGGCTTCGGGCGCCGGGAAGGCGGGCAGGCCCGCGACCTCGGCCCGAGCGGGATGCACGGGATGGACGGGGCCGTCAAACCCGGCGTCGCGGCACCGGTCGATGACATTGGCGCACCACGTGCCGCCACCGACGACGGCGATGGCGCGGGGACGCAGGAGGCGGGAAAGATCGTGCGTCATCGCATCTCCGGTGGTCGCGTTACGGCCCGCCGCGTCGAGGGGCGCCGCCCCTCTTGGCCTTCGGCCAATTCACCCCGGGGTATTTCACCCGAGAAGAAACCCGCGGCGTCATCGCGGGCCGTCGCCGTGCGCGTGCCGGCCATGGAAATCGGCGCCCCGGCCATGCGGGCGGCTACGCGCCGAGGGGCCGCAGGAGTTCGCGGCCGATGATGTGGCGCTGGATCTCGGACGTGCCATCCCAGATGCGTTCGACGCGCGCATCGCGCCAGAAGCGTTCGACCGGCAGATCGTCCATCAGCCCCATGCCCCCGTGGATCTGCAACGTGGAATCGGTGACGCGGGCCAGCATCTCGGTGGCGTGAAGCTTGGCGCTCGCGATCTCGCGATTGGCGGGCAGGCCCTGATCGAGCCGCCAGGCCGCGGCGAGCGTCAGCCAGTCGGCCGCGTCGATCTCGGTCACCATGTCGGCGACCTGGAAACTGACACCCTGGAATTTGCCGATGGGCTGGCCGAACTGTTCGCGCGTGGCCGCGTGGGCCAGCGCGAGGTCGAAGCAGCGCCGGGCGCGCCCCACGCTCATCGCGGCGACGGTGATGCGCGTCGCGTAGAGCCATTCGTTCATGACGGCGAAGCCGCCATCGACCTCGCCCAGCACCTGCGCGTCGGACAGGCGGCACTCGTCGAAGTCCAGCACCATGTTCGCGTAGCCGCGATGACTGACGGAGCGGTAGCCCTCGCGGATCTCGAAGCCGGGGGTGCCGCGATCCACGAGGAAGGTGGTGATCCGTTTCTTCGGGCCCTTGGGAGTGTCATCCTCGCCCGTGGCCACGAAAACGATCACGAAATCCGCGTGCTCGGCGCCCGAGATGAAATGCTTGGTCCCGTTGATCACCCAGTCGCCGCCATCGCGGCGCGCCGTGCATTTCATGCCGCGCACGTCCGAGCCGGCATCGGGTTCGGTCATGGCCAGCGCGTCCATCTTTTCGCCGCGCACGGCGGGCAGCAGGTAACGCTCGCGCTGTTCGCCCGCGCAGGCCATCAGGATGTTCTGCGGCCGGCCGAAAAAATGCGTGAGCGCCATCGACCCGCGCCCCAGCTCGCGCTCGACAAGGGCGAAATCGAGATGGGAAAGGCCGGCGCAGCCAACCTCTTCGGGGAAGTTGCAGGCATAGAAGCCGAGCTCGAGGGTCTTGCGCCGGATTTCGCGTGCGAGCTCCGCGGGCACCTGCCCGGTGCGCTCGACCTGCGGCTCGTGGGGATAGATCTCGTTCTCGACGAAGCGGCGCACCGTCGAGACGATCATCTCCTGCTCGTCGCTCGGTCCGAAATTCATGTCAGCCCCCCGTGCAGGGCCGCCAGGTCCGCGACCTTCCCGGCCACCTCATCGGGCGGGTCGCACGTGCGGCGCGTCTCGAGGCTCACATGCAGCATCAACTGGTCGCAGGTCGCCATCACCATGCCGTCGCTCACGCGGATCATTTCGTGGAAACAGCGCAGTTTCTTGCCGCGGCCCTCGGTGACGCGGCTATGCACCCGGACATGTTCGCCGGCATGGGTCTCGGCCAGGTATTTCACCGTGGTCTCGACCGTGAAACAGCTCATGCCG
>JAVLCJ010000159.1:0-4919 GCA_031580875.1 Roseovarius sp. | reverse complement strand
GATAAAGTATCTGCGTTTGTATTACCCTTAGAAGTGAGGAACAAAAGCACTCGCTCTGCGGCTGACTCTGTCAATCCGACACCATCAATAAATGCGCCGGATTCGTCCTTTCTGCCATCAGTCAATAATTGCTTCACACCATCACGGCCCACCTTGTCGAATTTGTCGATTTGGCGAAGCACATCTGCGCGCGAAATTGCTTCGATGTTACGCCGAACCATCTCGGCATATAAAGCATCCGCAGCTTCATCGGGTGTCATTGGCCTAGGATTTCGAAGGAGATCATCGCTCAATCCGATACTTTCCAGCACGCCGTTCAGCACCTTTCGGTTGTTCACCCTGATCAGGTAATCGCCGCGCGGGATGCCGACCTTTTCCAGCGTGTCCGCCAGCATGGCGCAGATCTCGGCATCCGCCGCCATCGAGGCGCTGCCCACCGTGTCGGCATCGCATTGATAGAACTGGCGATAACGCCCCGGCCCCGGCTTTTCGTTGCGCCAGACCGGGCCCATCGCGTAGCGGCGGTAGGGCGTCGGCAGGTCGTTGCGGTGCTGGGCATAGACACGCGCCAGCGGCGCCGTCAGGTCATAGCGCAGCGCCAGCCAGCTTTCATCCTCTTCCTGCCACGCGAACACCCCCGCGTTCGGGCGGTCCACGTCGGGCAGGAACTTGCCCAGCGCCTCCACCGTCTCGACCGCGCTGCTTTCCAGCGCGTCGAAGCCATAGGCGTGGTAGACATCGGCGATGGCGCGCAGCATATCGGCGCGCTCGGTCACCTCGGCGCCGAAATAATCGCGGAACCCCTTGGGCGTCTCGGCCTTGGGGCGGGGCTGTTTCTTGGGTTTGGCCATGGAATCCGGTCCTGCGGCAGTCACTCGCGGCGCGGTCTAGCGGAAGGGGGGAACGGGGGCAAGCCAAGCCTCCGTGACAGGGCCGCGCGCCGCCCATTGACCCGGCACGGCCGCCCGGCGTAAAGCGGGCCCATGCGCGCGCTGGAAGAACATATCGCCGACCTGGCCCGGCAGCTTGACGACCTGTCGGATATCGTCACCCGCCAGCAGGCCGAGATCGAGCGCCTGACCCGGCGTGTCGAACTGCTCATGCAGCGCGAGGCGGAGCGCGAAGCGGCCGAGGGCGGACAGGCCGTTTTCGGCGACGACCGCCCACCGCCCCACTGGTAGGGCCGCGCGCCTCAGCCCGCCGTCGCGGCATGCACGAAATCCGCCACCCGGCGGAAGGTGACGCGGGGTTTCTCCCCGGGCGTGAGGTCAAGGTGGCCATGCATCATCTCCGGCGATTCCAGCAGCGTCATCCGGGCGCCCAGCGCCCGCTTGACCATGCGCACCCCCTTGACCGAAACGCGCGGATCGTCCGGGTTGTGCTGCGCCAGCGCGACCACCCGGTCGTTGCCCGCCACGAGCGACGGGTAGTTGTAACCCCCCGACGTGGCAAAGACACCGTCCAGCCCCGGTTGTGCAAGCCCCAGCGCGGGCGGCGAGAACGCCATGTTGAACGCCGTGATCCCCCCGGCCGAGGCGCCGCCGACCACCCGGCGCGGCCCCCAGCCATAGCGCGCGGCGTTCGCGTCGGCCCAGTCGAGGAAACGCAGCCCGTCCTCCAGCGCGGCCAGCGACCGCGCCTGGCACAGCCCCGGCCGGATCAGCCGCCCCTGGAGCGCCGCAAGGTCATCCAGCCGAGCGCGCACGGGGCCTGACAGGTCCGACACGTCCGCGCGCAGGCGATACCCGACCGAGGCAACGGCGATCCCCTCGCGCGTCAGCCGCCGGCCCAGCCGCCGGGCGGCCTTGTGATCATGGCTGCCGAACTTGAATGCACCGGAATGGAACCAAGCGAAAAGCGGCGGCGCCGTGACGCCCCCGGGCAGGAAGAGCGTGCAGGACAGCGCCGTCCGCGCCCCCGCCAGCGGCGCGTGGCCATAGACCACGTCGCGGTGCAGCGTGAAATGCGCCGCCCCGTCGCCCGGCGCGGCGTCCATCACACCTCCTCCACCGCCAGCACGCCCCCGAGGCTCTTGATCGCGCCCTTTATTTGCGGGTTGACGGGAAATTCGCGGCCCGCGTCGATCTCGACCTCGCCGGGCAGGTCGCCGCGCATCAGGCAGAAGGTGATCGGCCCGGGCCTGGCGTTGCGTGCCGCCGCCCGCGCCTCCTCCAGCACCGAGGCGACAAGCGGCACCGCGTCGGGCGCCTCGATGAAGATGCGCAAACCGGATGCCCCCGCATCCGCCACCACGCCGTCGATCGGTTGCACCGACCGGCCCAGCAGCTTGAGCTGATCGGCCTCCATCGTCGCCTCGACGGTGAGAACGACCTGCGCGCCGGCCTCAAGGTGCTCGCGCGATGTCTCCAGCGTTTCGGAAAACAGCGTCACCTCGTACCCGCCCGTGGTGTCGGACAGCTTGCAGAAGGCAAAGCGGTTGCCGCGCGCCGATTTCTTCTCCTGCCGCGCGGCCACGACCCCGGCCATCTTGGCCACCACCGCCCCGCTGCGCCCGGCCAGCTTCGTCACCTCGTCCAGCGTCTTGACGTCCTTGCGGCGCAGCGCGCCCATGTAATCGTCCAGCGGGTGCCCCGACAGGTAGAAGCCCACGGCGCTGAACTCCTCGGTCAGCCGCTCCGCCGGCAGCCAGTCGGCCACCGGGCTCAGCCGCGGCTCGGGCAGGTCCTCGCCCGCCTCCCCGAACAGCGACACCTGGCTCGAACTCTTCTGCTCCTGGATCGCGGCGGAATAGTTCATCAGCGGTTCAAGGCTTTCGAACACCCGGCGGCGGTTGCTGTCCAGCGCGTCGAAGGCGCCGGCACGGGCCAGCATCTCCAGCGGGCGCTTGCCGATCCGCTTGAGGTCCACCCGCCGCGCGAAATCGTACAGCGTGACAAAGGGCTTGTCGCCGCGCCCCCCGGTGATCAGCCGCATCGCCTCGACGCCCACGTTCTTGAGCGCGCCAAGCCCGTAATGCAACACCCCGCCGCGCACCACGAACATCGCCTCCGAGCGGTTCACGCAGGGCGCGGCCCATGGCAGCCCGAGGCCTTTCTTGACCTCCTCGAAATAGACGGCCAGCTTGTCGGTCAGGTGGATGTCGCAATTCATCACGCCGGCCATGAACTCCACCGGGTGATTGGCTTTCAGCCACGCCGTCTGGTAGCTCACGACGGCATAAGCGGCGGCGTGCGACTTGTTGAAGCCGTAATTGGCGAACTTGTCCAGCAGGTTCCAGACCTCCAGCGCCTTGTCGTCGTCAACGCCGTTCGCCTTGGCCCCCTCGATGAATTTCGGCCGCTCGGCGTCCATCGCCTCCTGGATCTTCTTGCCCATCGCCCGGCGCAGCAGGTCAGCGCCGCCCAAGGAGTAACCCGCCATTTCCTGCGCGATCTGCATCACCTGTTCCTGGTAGACGATAATGCCCTGCGTCTCGTCAAGGATATGGTCGATCGACGGATGGATGTGGTCGCGCGCGCTCAGCCCGTTCTTGACCTCGCAATATTTCGGGATGTTCTCCATCGGTCCCGGCCGGTACAGGGCGACCAGCGCGACGATATCCTCGATGCAGGTGGGTTTCATCCGCTTGAGCGCGTCGCGCATCCCCTCGCTTTCCACCTGGAACACGGCCACGGTGCGCGCGCGGGCATACAGGTCATAGGTCTTCTCGTCGTCCAGCGGGATCTGCCCGATATCGTTCTCGGCACCCTCGAAGGGCTCGTATATGGTACTGCCATCGGCGGCGACATGCAGGTCGCGCCCCTCGCCGTGGATCTGCTCGATGGCGTTCTGGACCACCGTCAGCGTCTTGAGCCCGAGGAAATCGAACTTCACCAGCCCGGCCTGCTCGACCCATTTCATGTTGAACTGCGTGGCCGGCATGTCCGACCGCGGATCCTGGTAGAGCGGCACCAGCTCGTCCAGCGGCCGATCCCCGATCACCACGCCCGCGGCATGGGTCGAGGCGTTGCGCAAAAGCCCCTCGACCTTCATGCCGTGGGTCAGCAGCCGGTCGACCACCTCCTCGTTCCTCGCTTCCTCGGCAAGGCGCGGCTCGTCGGCCAGCGCCTTCTCGATGCTGACGGGCTTCACCCCCTCCACAGGGATCATCTTGGACAGCCGGTCCACCTGTCCGTAGGGCATCTGCAGAACCCGCCCGATGTCGCGCACCGCCGCCTTGGACAGCAGCGCGCCGAAGGTGATGATCTGCCCCACCTTGTCGCGGCCGTATTTCTCCTGCACGTAGGCGATGACCTCTTCGCGCCGGTCCATGCAGAAATCGATGTCGAAGTCGGGCATCGACACCCGCTCGGGATTCAGGAAGCGCTCGAACAGCAGGCTGTAGCGCAGCGGATCAAGGTCGGTGATCGTCAGCGCATAGGCCACGAGGCTCCCCGCGCCCGACCCGCGCCCCGGCCCCACCGGGATGTCGCGTTCCTTGGCCCACTTGATGAAATCGGCAACGATCAGGAAGTAGCCCGGGAACCCCATGCCCTCGATGATGCCCAGTTCGAAATCCAGCCGCTTCTCGTACTCCGCCACCGGCGCGGCATGGGGGATCACGGCCAGCCGCGCGGCCAGACCTTCCTTGGCCTGCCGTCGCAGCTCGTCCACCTCGTCATCGGCGAACCGCGGCAGGATCGGGTCGCGTTTGTACGCGCCGAACGCGCAGCGGCGGGCGATCTCCACGGTGTTTTCCAGCGCCTCCGGCAGGTCGGCGAACAACGTCACCATCTCCTGCGGGGTCTTGAAATAATGCTGGGCGGTCAGGCGCCGGCGCGGCTGGGCCTGATCGACATACGCGCCCTCCGCCACGCAAAGCATGGCGTCGTGCGCCTCGTACATATCCGCGTCGGGAAAGTAGACGTCGTTGGTCGCCACCAGCGGCAGGCCCATCGCGTAGGCCATCTCGACAAGGC
>JAVLCJ010000158.1:0-4948 GCA_031580875.1 Roseovarius sp. | reverse complement strand
CCGCGACAGGCTGATCCGGGACTTCACCGGCGCGCGCAAGTTCCTGTGGATCAAGAAGACGATCAGCCCCGAACAACAACAGGCGGTCCATGATATCGGCGAGCCGGGGCTTCTGTTTGGCCCGCGCGAGATGCGGCTTTATCCCAACGGGAGGCTTGCCGCGCATGTGCTGGGCGGGGCCAGCTTCGGGCGCGAAGGCGTGCATGCCGCCGAGGTCGTGGGGGTCGCGGGCGTCGAGAAATATCTCGACGAGGCGCTGCGCGATCCGGCGCGCGCCGACGGCTCGCTGACGCTGTCGCTGGATCTCAGCGTGCAGGCCGCGATGGAGCAGGTGCTGCAGGGCGGCATGAAGATCATGAACGCCAAGGGCGCGTCGGGCATCCTGATGGAGGTCGACACCGGCGAGGTGGTGGCCGTGGCCTCGCTGCCGGATTTCGACCCCAACAACCGCCCGGCGCTGCCGACCGAAGGGCATCAGGATGACAGCCCGCTCTTCAACCGCGCCGTGCAGGGCGTCTACGAGCTCGGCTCGGTCTTCAAGGTGTTCACCATCGCGCAGGCGCTGGAGCTTGGGCTGGCGACGCCCAACACCATGATCAACACCGAAAGCCCGCTGACATGGGGCCGGTTCCGCATCCGCGACTTTCGCAATTACGGCCCGGAGCTGAGCCTTGCCAAGGTGATCATCAAGTCCTCGAACGTGGGCACCGCGCGCATCGCGATGGATATCGGCGCGGCCCGGCAAAAGGCGTTCCTCGGCGAGCTGGGCTTCATGGAGGCCTCGCCGCTGGAGATCACCGAAGCCTCGGGCAGCAAGCCGCTCCTGCCAAAGAACTGGTCGGAGATCTCGACGATGACGATCTCCTACGGGCACGGCCTGTCGACCAGCCCGATGCACCTGGCCGCCGCCTATGCCACGATCGCCAATGGTGGGCGGCGGATTGTGCCCACGCTTTTGCGCGACGACGCCAACGCGCCTGGGGCGCGAGTGATGTCCGAGGCGACCGCGCGGTCCGTGCGCCGAATGCTGCGCCAGGTGGTCACCGAGGGCACCGCGAGCCTCGGAGAGGTGCAGGGCTATGCCGTCGGGGGCAAGACCGGCACGGCCGACAAGCCCAAACCCACGGGCGGGTATTACGACGACAAGGTGATCGCCACCTTCGCCAGCATCTTTCCCGCCGATGATCCCGAATACGTTCTGGTGGTCACGCTGGACGAGCCGGTCGAGCGATCCGGCGAGGAGCCGCGCCGGACCGCAGGCTGGACGGCTGTTCCGGTCGCCTCTGAGGTGGTTCGCCGCGTCGCCCCCCTTCTGGGCCTGCGCCCCGCGATTGAACCCGTCGATCTGGCTGCTATAAAGCGGGCATCTGATTGAAGCGGGGCAGACATCGTGGCGGGGCAGAGCAAGACATTGGCAGAGCTGGGCCTGACAGCGATGTCAGGGCGACAGGTTCAGGTGACGGGGCTTGCCGTCGACAGCCGCGCGGTGCGCGAAGGCATGCTGTTTGCCGCCCTGCCGGGGGGCCTCGCGCACGGCGCGGCGTTCATTGAAACGGCATTGGCGCAAGGTGCGCGCGCGGTGCTGACCGACCCCGAGGGTGCGCGGCTTGCCCAAGGCGCGCTTGCCGGCAGCGATGCGGCCCTCGTGGTGGCCGAGGATCCGCGCCAGACGCTGGCCTTTGCCGCCGCTCTCTGGTCGGGTGCGCAGCCCGACACCGCCATCGCCGTTACCGGCACGAACGGCAAGACGTCCGTGGCGAGCTTCACCCGCCAGATATGGGAACGTCTGGGGTATGATGCGGTGAATCTCGGCACCACCGGGGTCGAGGGTGCCGTCAGTGCGCCGATGACCCACACCACGCCCGAGCCGATCACCCTGCACCGGCTGCTCGCCTATTGTGCCGAGGAAGGCGTAACCCATGCCGCGATGGAGGCGTCCTCGCACGGGCTGGCGCAGAAGCGGCTGGACGGCGTGCGCCTGATGGCCGCCGGGTTCACCAACATCACGCAGGATCACCTCGACTATCACGCCGATTTCGAGGCGTATTTCGACGCCAAGGCGGGACTTTTTGCCCGCGTGCTGCCCGAGGACGGCGTCGCGGTGATTAATATCGATGATCCGCGCGGCACCGGCATGGCCGAGATCGCAAGCGCGCGCGGCCAGGACCTGATCACCGTGGGCCGCCGGCCCGGCGCCGATCTGCATCTTGTGGCGCAGCGCTTTGACGTCACCGGCCAGGTGCTGCGCTTTGACTGGGAGGACAGCACCCATCAGCTGCGGCTCGACCTCATTGGCGGGTTCCAGGCCGAGAATGTACTCTTGGCCGCCGGGCTGGCGATCGGCGCGGGCGCCGACCCCGAGCGGGTGTTCGAAACCCTGCCCGAGATGCGCACGGTGCGCGGGCGCATGCAGCTGGCCGCAAAGCGCGAGAACGGCGCGGCGGTGTTTGTCGATTACGCACACACCCCCGATGCCGTGGCAACCGCACTGAAGGCGATGCGCCCGCACGTGATGGGCCGGCTGTGTGCGATCGTCGGCGCGGGCGGCGACCGCGACCGCGGCAAGCGTCCGCTCATGGGGCAGGCGGCGGCCGAGTTTGCCGACCGAGTCATCGTGACCGACGACAACCCGCGCTCCGAGGATGCTGCGAGCATCCGTGCGGCCGTGATGCAGGGCTGCCCCGGCGCGCTGGAAGTGGGCGACCGCGCCGAGGCGATCCTGCGCGCGGTTGACGTGCTTGGCCCCGGTGACGCGCTTCTGATCTGCGGTAAGGGGCACGAGACGGGCCAGATCGTCGGCGACGACGTGCTGCCGTTTGACGATGCCGAACAGGCCAGCCTTGCTGTGTCGGTTCTGGATCGGGGGCGGGTTTGACGCTCTGGACCGCGGCCGAGGCAGCAGCCGCCACCGGCGGGCGTACCACCGTCGACTGGACAGCCCACGGCGTCTCCATCGACACGCGCAGCCTGTGCCCCGGCGATCTGTTCGTCGCGCTCAAGGCCGCACGGGACGGGCATGATTTCGTCGCCGACGCGTTGGCCAAGGGAGCAGCCGCCGCGATGGTCAGCCATGTCCCCGAGGGGGTGGCCGAGGACGCGCCGCTGCTGGTCGTCGATGAAGTGCAGGCGGCGCTGGAGGGGCTTGGGTGCGCCGGTCGCACGCGGATGCAGGGCCGGGTCGTGGCGGTGACCGGATCGGTCGGCAAGACCTCGACCAAGGAGATGCTGCGCGACGTGCTCGGCCCGCAAGGCCGGGTGCACGCCGCCGAGGCCAGCTACAACAATCACTCGGGCGTGCCCCTGACCCTGGCCCGGATGCCCGAAGACACGGAATACGCGGTGATCGAGATCGGCATGAACCATCCCGGCGAGATCGCGCCGCTGGCCCGGATGGCGCGTCCGCATGTCGGGATAGTCACCACCGTTGCCGCGGCTCACCTGGAGGCCTTCGACGACATCGCCGGCATTGCGCGCGAGAAGGCCACTCTGTTCGAGGGGCTGGAGCCGGACGGCGTGGCGATCCTCAATGCGGATCTGGAAACGACGCCGATCCTGCGCGACGCGGCGCAAGCCGCGGGGGCGCGGATCCTTGATTTCGGGTCCGAGGCTACCGAATGCCCGCTGAGATCCGTACGTCTGGTCGAGGACAAGACGATTGCCGAGGCCGAGATCGACGGCGCACGCATCCTGTTTCGCATCCAGAGCCCGGGCCGGCATTTCGCGATGAACGGGCTGGCGGCGCTTGCCACCGCCCATGTGCTTGACGGCGATCTCGCGCATGCGGTCATGGCGCTTGGACAGTGGACACCCTATGCCGGGCGCGGCGTGCGAGAGGTGATCCGGCTGGACCGCGCCGACGAGGCGCAGACCGTGCTGCTGTACGACGACAGCTACAACGCCAATCCCACCTCGGTCGCCGCCGCCCTCGACGTGCTGGCCGCCGCCGACGTGACGCATGATATCGGTCGTGTCGCGCGCGGGCGGCGCATCGCGTATCTCGGCGACATGAAGGAACTGGGCCCGCAAGGCCCCGGGATGCATCGCGCGCTGGCCGATCATCCGGCCATGGCCGGCATCGACGTGGTCCATACCGTTGGCCCGCTGATGCAAGAGCTGTGGCAGGCGCTGCCGCAAGCGAAACGCGGACGCGCCTGCGACACCGCCGATGACATGGCCGCGCGGGTGCGCCACGAGCTTGACGCGGGCGACGTGGTGCTGGTCAAGGGATCGCTCAGCACCGGGCTTGCGGCGGTGGTGCGCGCGATCCGCAAGCTCGATCAGGAAATCCCGCGCCGCGAAGGAAACGCATAGATGCTCTATTGGCTGACGCTGCTGTCGGAGGGCGGGGATTTCTTCAATCTGTTCCGCTATATCACCTTCCGCGCGGGCGGTGCGTTCCTGACGGCGCTGCTGTTCGGGTTCTTCTTCGGCCCGCCGCTGATCCTGTCGCTGCGCCGCCGGCAGGGCAAGGGCCAGCCCATTCGCAGCGATGGCCCCCCGACGCACCTTTCCAAGGCCGGCACGCCCACGATGGGCGGGCTGCTGATCGTCGGCGCGCTGGTGACATCGACGCTGCTCTGGGCGCGGCTCGACAATCCGTATGTCTGGCTGGTGCTGTTCGTGACGATGGCGTTCGGCCTGATCGGGTTCGCCGATGATTACGCCAAGGTCTCGAAGGGCAACGTCAAGGGCGTGCCCGGGAAGCTGCGGCTGGGGCTGGGGTTCGGTATCGCGCTCTTGGCGGCGGGCTGGGCCAGCTGGCACCATCCGGCCGAGTTGCAGTTGCAGCTCGCGCTGCCGGTCTTCAAGGATGTACTGGTCAATTTCGGCGTTTTCTTCATCCCATTCGCGATGGTCGTCATCGTCGGCGCGGCCAACGCGGTGAACCTGACCGACGGGCTGGACGGCTTGGCGATCATGCCGGTGATGATCGCCTCTGGATCGCTTG
>JAVLCJ010000157.1:0-5044 GCA_031580875.1 Roseovarius sp. | reverse complement strand
GTCGTCATAAATTCGGTCCAGTTACTATGTTGTCATTATCTGCGATGCAAGGCCGGCCACGCCCCTTCGAACCGACGATCCAGCGCCTTTTCGCTGGTAGTCGGGTACATGATTTGGCAGGACTGCTCAAAACAACTTGCAGCACGAGAGTACTGATTTGAAGGTCGACCAGACAGCCCTGCCCGATGTGCTCATCCTCACGCCTGCCCGCCATGGCGACAATCGCGGTTTCTTTTCCGAAAGCTGGAACCGGCGCCGCATGGCCGAGGCCGGGATCGACATCGATTTCGTGCAGGACAACCATTCGGTTTCCGAACGGCCCGGCACCGTGCGCGGCCTGCATTGCCAGGCCCCGCCCCGTGCCCAGGCCAAGCTGGTGCGTTGCGGGCGCGGCGCGCTTTACGACGTGGCCGTCGATATCCGCCGGGGCAGCCCGACCTACGGCGCGTGGGTGGGCGTCGAGCTGAGCTTCGAGAACGGCCGGCAGCTGCTGATCCCCGAAGGCTTCCTGCACGGCTTCGCCACCCGCGAGCCGATGACCGAGATCATCTACAAATGCTCCGATTACTATGCCCCCGAGACGGACAGCACGGTGCGCTTCGATGACCCCGACATCGGCATCGACTGGGGGATCGATCCCGCCGAAGCGGTGCTGAGCGACAAGGATGCCCGGGCCCCCTGGTTCCGGGATTTCACCAGCCCCTTCGTCCTCGAGGCGGCGTCATGAAGCTGCTGGTGACGGGCGGGGCGGGTTTCATCGGGTCGGCGGTCGTGCGGCAGGCGGTGGGGCAGGGGCACCACGTGGTCAACCTCGACGCGCTGACCTATGCCGCCTGCCTCGACAACGTGGCGCCGGTCGCCGAAAGCCCCCTTTATGCCTTCGAGCAGGCCGACATCCGCGATCGCGCCGCCCTCGACCGGATCTTCGCCGACCATGCGCCCGACGCGGTGATGCACCTGGCCGCCGAATCCCACGTGGACCGCTCCATCGACGGGCCGGGCAGTTTCATCGAGACCAACATCACGGGCACCTACAACCTGCTGGAGGCCGCCCGCGCGTACTGGACGCGCAACGGCCGGCCCGATGCCTTCCGTTTCCATCACGTCTCCACCGACGAGGTCTACGGCTCGCTGCCCGCCGAGGGGCATGTGAAATTCACCGAGGAGACGCCCTACGATCCGCGCAGTCCCTATTCCGCCTCGAAGGCGGCCTCGGATCACCTGGTGCGCGCCTGGCACGAAACCTACGGGCTGCCGGTGGTCCTGACCAATTGCTCCAACAATTACGGCCCCTATCACTTCCCCGAGAAGCTTATCCCGGTCGTCATCCTCAACGCGCTGGCCGGCCGGGACCTGCCCGTTTACGGGGACGGGTCCAACATCCGCGACTGGCTCTATGTCGAGGACCATGCCGAGGCGCTGCTGCTGGTGCTGGAGACGGGAACCTCCGGCAGGTCCTACAATATCGGCGGCGAGAACGAGCGCACCAATCTCGAACTGGTCAAGGCGCTCTGCGCCATTCTCGATGATCTGCGGCCGCGCGCCGACGGGCAATCCTATGCCGGGCAGATCACCTTCGTCACCGACCGTCCCGGCCACGATGCGCGCTATGCCATCGACCCGACCCGCATCCGGGAGGAACTGGGCTGGCGTCCCTCGGTCACGGTCGAGGAAGGGCTGAGGCGCACCGTCACCTGGTACCTGGAGAACGAGCCGTGGTGGCGCGCCCTGCAGGACCGCGACGGCGTGGGCAAACGGCTGGGGGCGGGCTGAGCGGGCCCCATCACGCAGGAACAGGACAGGCGGCATGAACATCCTCGTTTTCGGCAGAACCGGCCAGGTGGCCACCGAGCTGCGCAGCCGGGCCGACGTGACGGCCCTCGGGCGCGCGGAGGCCGACCTGTCCCGGCCCGAAAGCTGCGCCGCCGCGATCGCGGCGCATGCGCCCGACCTGGTGATCAATGCCGCCGCCTACACGGCCGTGGACCGCGCCGAGACGGAAGAGGCCTTGGCCACCACCATCAACGGCGCGGCGCCCGGCGCCATGGCCCGCGCCTGCGCGGCCCGGGGCATACCGTTCTGCCATGTCTCGACGGATTACGTCTTCGACGGGGGCGGCACCACGCCGCGCGGGCCGGACGATCCCGTCGCCCCCTGCAACGCCTACGGCCGCAGCAAGCTCGCCGGCGAGGCGGCGGTGCGCGAGGCCGGCGGCCAACACGCCATCCTGCGTACATCCTGGGTCTTCTCGGCCCATGGCGGCAATTTCGTGAAGACGATGCTGCGCCTGTCGGAAACCCGCGCCGCGCTCGACGTGGTGGCCGACCAGATCGGCGGGCCGACCCCGGCGGGCGACATCGCCGCGGCGCTGCTGACCATCGGGCGGGCCATGGCCGCGGGGCAGGGCGGCGGGCTTTACCATTTCAGCGGGGCCCCGGATGTCAGCTGGGCGGATTTCGCCCGCGAGGTATTCGCACAGGCGGGCAGGGCGGTCGATGTCACCGGGATCCCCACCGCCGATTATCCCACGCCGGCGCCCCGGCCGCTGAATTCAAGGCTTGATTGTGCCGCATTGGCGACGGATTTTGGCATTACCCGTCCCGACTGGCGGGCCGGGCTCTCCGGCGTCCTGCAGGAATTGAGGCAGCAATGACGACATCGCGCAAGGGCATCATTCTGGCGGGCGGGTCCGGCACGCGGCTCTATCCGATCACGCTTGGTTTGTCCAAACAGCTGCTGCCGGTCTATGACAAGCCGATGATCTTCTACCCGCTGTCGGTGCTGATGCTGGCCGGCATCCGGGAAATCGCGATCATCACCACCCCGCAGGACCAGGCGCAATTCCGCCGCCTGCTCGGCGATGGCCGCCAATGGGGCCTTGAGTTCACCTACATAGAACAGCCCTCGCCCGACGGGCTGGCGCAGGCCTATCTGCTGGCCGAGGATTTCCTTGCCGGCAGCCCCTCGGCCCTCGTCCTGGGCGACAACATCTTCTACGGCCACGGCCTGTCCGAGCAGCTGGCCGCCGCCTCGGCCCGGCAGGACGGCGGCACCGTGTTCGGCTACAGGGTGGCCGACCCGGAACGCTACGGCGTGGTGGAGTTCGATGCTGCCGGCCGGGCCGTCTCGATCGTCGAGAAGCCCGAGGCGCCCCGGTCGGATTACGCGGTCACGGGGCTCTATTTCCTCGACGGGGAGGCGCCCGCGCGCGCCCGGCAAGTCACGCCCTCGGCCCGGGGGGAGCTGGAAATCACCACCCTGCTCGACATGTACCTGCATGACGGCAAGCTTGCGGTCGAGCTGATGGGCCGGGGCTACGCCTGGCTCGATACCGGCACCCATGCCAGCCTGCTCGACGCGGGCAACTTCGTGCGAACGCTCGAACAGCGGCAGGGCCAGCAGGTGGGCTGCCTGGAGGAGGTCGCCTATATCAAGGGCTGGATCGACGCGGAGGCCCTGGCCCGGCGGATCGATCTGTTCCGCAAGACCGACTACGGAAGCTACCTTGAACGCCTGCTGCAGTACGCCGGCCCGACCGCCTGATCCATGCCGGATCCCGAACAGCCGCATGTCGTGATCCTGATGGCCGTCTACAATGGCGGCGCCTACCTGCAGGAACAACTGGACAGCCTTGCCGACCAGGCGCATCCCGACTGGCAGCTCATCGCCGGCGATGACGGGTCCACCGATGACAGCCGGGAAATCCTGGACCGGTTCGCTCGGCAGCACCCGTCGATCCGCCTTGACGGCCCCGGGCGGGGCGGGGCCGAGAATTTCATGTCCCTCGTCCGCCGGGCGTGCGACCATGCGCCCCCCGGGCACTGGCTGGCCTTCTGCGACCAGGATGACGTGTGGCTGCCCGACAGGCTCTCGCGCGGGATCGCCGCGCTGAACGCCACGGCCCCGGACGGCCCGGCCCTTTACTGCAGCCGCACATGGATCACCGACGACACGCTCGGCAACCGGCGCCTCTCGGCGCCGCGGCCCCGGGCGCCGTCCTTCCGCAACGCGCTCGTGCAGAATATCGCCTCGGGCAACACCATCCTGCTCAACCCCGAGGCCGCGCAGCTCGTGGAGGCCGCGTCCCGGGATGTCGAGCGCG
Source organism: Roseovarius sp. (assembly GCA_031580875.1). Taxonomy (GTDB): domain Bacteria; phylum Pseudomonadota; class Alphaproteobacteria; order Rhodobacterales; family Rhodobacteraceae; genus Roseovarius. The sequence goes on along the minus strand of JAVLCJ010000157.1, from coordinate 942 downwards.
TCGTGGTGCATGACTGGTGGGTCTACCAGCTCGTCACCGGGGCCGGCGGGCAGGTCGTCCACGACGACAGGCCGACGTTGCTCTACCGTCAGCACGGGGTGAACCAGATCGGCGCCAACGATACCGCGTCGGCCCGGCTCAAGCGCATGCGCCAATTGCTGCGTGGCAATTTCCGGGCCTGGAACGAAACGAATGCCCGGACGCTTTCGGATCTTCAGGCCCACCTCACGCCGGAAAACCGGCAGGCGCTGGCGGATTTCTCGGAGATGCGCCACGGGTCGCTACCGGCACGCCTTGCCGCGTTGCGCCGGCTCGGGCCGTACCGCCAAAGCGTCGCAAGCACGCTGGCCCTTTGGGTTTCAGTGCTCCTGAACCGTGTTTAGTTAACATAACATTGATTATAAGACATTTGGATGTAGCCGGGGGCATATTCTAAACTGGGTTGCGACAAATCCTCTATCTTGCTGGAAAGCAAGGAGAAGGAATATGGCCCACACAGAGCTGGATTTGCGTGAAAGACGCACAATCGAACATATGTTGAATGCGAAAGTGCCTGTAAGCAAGATCGTGACCGAGATCGGCAGGCAACGTTCAACGATCTATCGTGAGATAAAACGGAACTTCTTCGGTAAGCGCGAGCTGGCCCCCACCTTTCACCACGTTCTGGGCGATGCGAGGCCGGTCCTGTCACAAGGCAGGGAGTGCGTTTCTCAATGTGTGCTACGAATGCGTTTCTCCGATCGTTGGGGGTGGAGGTCTATGCGTCCGGTCAACGACGCTGGCCGGATGAGGTGAAGGCGCAGGTTGTCGCGGAGACCCTTCGGCCTGGTGCAACGGTCAACGCGGTGGCGGCGCGGTATGGTATCCGGCCGAACCAGTTGTCGGCTTGGCGGCGCATGGCGAAAGAGAGGCGGTCGCGAAAATTCGGACCAGTTGTTAAGG
>JAVLCJ010000156.1:0-5154 GCA_031580875.1 Roseovarius sp. | reverse complement strand
TCCGGCCCCCCCATCGGCAGACGCACGGGCCCGTCGCCACCCAGTGTGCCGGACAGCGCGAACCGGCTGGGCCAGCCCTGCGGATCGAGATCGAGCTGCCCGTCAAGCGACAACGCCGCGGCGTCCAGCGTGACATCAGACAGGCGCAGGCTGCCGTCGGCGCCCCGCACGCCGCGGATGGCAAGGCTGGCCCGGCTGCCGAAGAAGGGCCGGAATTCGGGCTGGAAGAGCGGTGCCACGTCGCCCGACAACTCGGCGGCAAAGGTGGTGCCCGGCGCTTCGGGCGCATCGCCGGTGTCGCGCAGCGTCACGTCGCCGGCCAGCCTGTCCTGTCCGCCGGTGGCCAGCGAGATGCTGGCGGTGAAATCGCTCAGCGGGCCCTCGCCGGCGGCGCGCAGCGCCAGCGAGGGGCGGTCGGGCAGGTTGAGAAGGGTGCCGATCAGCCCGTCCTCGGCCTCGCGCAGGTCGGCGTCGAGGGACAGGACGCGTGTTTCGTTGTCATATGCCGCCCGCAGCTTGAACGCGTCGTCGCGGTCGGTGCGCTTTATATCGAGCCGGGCCTTGCCCTGGCCGCCGACGAGCGACAGGCCGCCCGCAACGGCAAGGTCGGCCCGCTGGCCCAGAACCGCCGGGCCGAGCGTGACGCGCGGCGCGTCGAGCGTGCCGATCTCGATTGACACGGGCAGCTCGGGCAGGGCGAATGGCTGCGCGGCGCTGTCCTCGACCGAGATATCCTCGGACGTGCCCGGCAGGCGTTCCAGCCGGATCTCGCCGGCGCGGAGCGTATCGACCTGCACCCGCCCCGACAGGAGCGCGCTGCGCGTCCAGTCGAGCGTGACATCGCGCAGCACGATCCACTGGCCCGAGTCATCCGCGATGCTGAGCTGGTCGATACTCAGCCGCGAGGACAGCGCGCCCTCGAACCCCTCGATCCGGACCTCGCGCCCGGCAGCCGACAGGTTGTCCTCGAGAAACGCCTGAACATAGCCGCGATCGTCCTGCGCGGTCTCCTGCGCGGGGGCGGGGGCCGTCCACAAGGCGAGCATCAGGGAGACGAGAACGAGAAGGCGCATCAGAATGCCTGTCCGATACCGATGTAGATTTCGAAATCCTGCCCGGCGTCGCTGCCGAGCGGGGTGGCGACGTCCACGCGGATGGGGCCGACGCCGGTGGCATAGCGCGCGCCGAGCCCGGCGCCGCTGTGCCAGTCGCCGTTTTCGGTGCCCCAAGCGTCCTCTCCGATGAAGCCGGTATCGGCGAAGGCGACGGCCTGGAACTTGCCGCCCACGTCCGCGCGGACTTCGCCGCTGAAGCCCAGGAACGAGCGGCCGCCGACGCGCTGCCCGCCGCCGAGATCAACCGCCAGCGACTGGTAGGACTGCCCGCGCACCGTTCCGGCGCCGCCGGAAAAGAACAACATCCCCGGCGGGATGTCGGAAATCGCCGCCCCGGCGACCGAGCCGGCCTGCGCGCGCGCGGCGAGGGTCACGCCGTCATTCGCGCCGAAGGTCCTGTAGGCGCGGGCGTCGGCGAACAGGCGGGCGCCGGTCGAGCTTTCGTCGAGACCGATGAAAGGCGCGGCTTCGAGGTCGAGAAAGGTGCCCGTCGTCGGGTCGAGGGTGTCGTCGCGCCTGTCCCATGTCAGGCGCGCGGGAAACAGAAGATGGCTCAGGGTGCGCGATCCGAGGTCGTCGTCGATCTCGGCGTAGCGCAGGGTCACGCCGGCCTCGCCGGTGAGCCTGTCGGAAAAGACATGCGTCAGGCCGCCGCCAAGTTCGATGTTGCGCTCGCGGAAGTCGCGGTCGTCCAGTTCCTCGATGCTGGCCACAAGGAAGAGGCCGGTATCGGCCGAAAAGGTCGCCGGCCGGTCGAAGCGGGTGGACAGGCGGTAGTCGATGCCGCCGGAATCGCCGCCGATCCCGCCGACCTCGCCATCGACCCTGAACCGCTCGGCCCCGCCGAGCAGGTTGCGATGCAACCAGAAGCTGGACAGCGTGAGGCCCTCCTGCGAGGAAAGCTCGATCCCGGCGCCGGCACGCCGCGGCTTGGCATCGGCGACCTTGGCCTCGATATCCAGGCGGTCACCGGGGCTGACCTGTTCGGCCTCCTGCAGCGCGACGGACCGGAAGACCCCCGTGCGGCGCAGGCGCTTCGAGGCATCCTTGACCGCGTCGGGCGCGTAGACCTCGCCCGTGGGCAGGCCGGCGATGGCGCGTATGCGCTCGGCCCGTACGCGGCTGTCGCCTTTCACGCGCAGGGTGCCGAAGGAAAGGCGCGGCCCCGGCGCCACTGCCAGCCGCGCCTCGAGCGTTCGGCCGCGGTGATCGGCGACCAGATCCTGTTGCGCGACGCGGGCCTTGGCATGACCAGCCCGGCGCCATGCGTCGATGCCCGCGCGGGCCGCCTGACGGACAAGGTCGCCGCGGGCCTGCTGGCCGACGGCGAAATTCTCGGGCAGATCGGTGCCCGGGGCGCGCGGGGCGAGGCTGGCGCGGGAAAAGGTGAAGGCGGCGCCGTGATCCACGGTGATCTCCAGCCGATTGACCGCGGAAAGCCGCGTCAGCGGCGGGATGTCGGCCGCCTCGCGCCCGTCGATCGTGATCGAGATGACGCCGCCGTAATAGCCCGCCGCGTAGAGCACGCCTGTCAGCCGCGCGTAATCGGCCTGTGCGGCGGCGACAAGATCCTGCGGGGAGGCATCGGCCCGCCCGGCCACCTCGAGCGAGAGGGACGTGCCGCGCAGCTTGTCCGAGAAATCGTCGGACGCGCCGGGCGCCGTGAACCGCGTTTCCGTGGCGCCGGCGGCCGCAACGGCGACGGCCAGCCAGACGAGGCTGGGCACCAGTAATTTCAGAACACGTGATTCGATCACTCGACCCTCCGGCTATCGGACAGTTTATCGCATGGCGCTGGTCCGAGAACCACGCGGAAACGGGCGGATCGGCCTTGAAACGCCCATCCGTGAAAGCTGCGTGGCGCCATGCCGGTGTCTCAGGTGGCGGGGCGGTAGGCGGCGACGGCGGCCAGCGCGCTGCGCAGCGGGCCGGTCAAGGCAGCCAGTGCGGTGGCGCTGTCATGCGTGTTGCCGGCGGCGATGGCGGCCTCGGCCCGGGCGAGGGCGGATTGCAGGGCCACCGCGCCCAGGGTGGCAGCGCTGCCCGCCAACCGGTGCAGCCGTCCGCCGAGGTCGCCGGGCAGCGCCGGGTCGAGCGTGGCGAGTTCGGCCATCAACGCGTGACCATCGTCGAGGAACTCGGTCATCAGCGCGCGGACCTTTTCCTCGGGCAGGGCCGCGTGAAGCTGATCGAGGACGTCGCCCGCCAGTGCGCCGTCGACGCATACTGCCGGACGGCACGATGCCGCGCCCCCGGACAGCAGGTCGGCAAGCCGGCTGCGGCGCAACGGCTTGGCCTGTATGTCGTCGAACCCCGCGCCCGAGAGCCGGGCGTCGTCATCGGGGCGGAAATGGGCCGTCAGGCCGATGACGCGTGTTTTCGCGCAGGGGCCGCCCGTGCCGCGGATCCGGCGCGTGGCCTCGATCCCGTCCATCACGGGCATGGAGAGATCCATCAGAATGAGGTCGAAGTGCCGCGCGCTGGCAAGGTTCACGCCCTGTGCGCCGTCCGCGGCCAGAGCCACGTCGTGCCCGTCCTTTTCGAGCATGGCGTGCAGCACTTCCCGGTTGGTACCGTTGTCCTCGACGATCAGCACCGAGCATGCCGGACAGGGCGCCGCCGCCGGGGTCTTGTTTCCGGGCGCAGGGGGGGCGATCGCCGCGGCGGCGGAGGGCGGCAGGGGCAGGACGATCCAGAAAAGGCTGCCTTCGCCCTTGACGCTCTCGGCGCCGATGCGCCCGCCCATCAGTTCGACAAGGTGACGCGCGATGCCGAGCCCGAGGCCGGTGCCCTCGGTGCTCGGGCGCCCGGGGTCGTCCACGCGCACGAAATCGTCGAAGATCGTCGGCAGGTCCGCGTCCGAGATGCCGATGCCGGTATCGGCAATGCGGATCTCGACGTCGCCGGTGGGGCCGTCCGCCGACCTTAGCCGTACCACCTCGATGGTGATGTGGCCGTTGCGCGTGAACTTGACGGCGTTCGACAGCAGGTTGAGCAGCACCTGATGAAGCCGGTCCCTGTCGCCGTCGACCCGCCCCTCGGCCGTGTCCAGCCCCAGCAGGTCGATCTCGGTGCCGTTCGCGGCCGCCTCGGGCCGCTGGCCCTCGATCAGGGCATAGACAAGCGCCCCGAGATCGAAGCTGCCGGGCGTCACGCTGAGGTCGCGGCGATCGGCCTGCGCGATGTCGAGCGCGTCCTCGATCTGGGTGACGAGCAGTTGACCGGAGGACTTCATGATCCGGGCGTAGCGCGCCTGCTCGGGGCTCAGCCCGGTATCCTCGATCAGGTCGAGCGCGCCGAGAAGCCCGTTGAGGGGCGTGCGCATCTCGTGGCTGATCATGCCGAGGAAGCGCGCCTTGGCGCGGACGCCCGACAGGGCCTTTTCGCGGGCGTCGCGAATTTCGGCTTCGACCGCGACCCGGCGCGAGATGTCGCGGATGAAACAGACGCACACGTCCCGTCCGTCACGGCTGGACAGGTCCGCGGAGAGTTCCACCGGGAATTCCGTGCCATCGGCACGTCGCCCCTTGAGATCGCTGCGGTGAGCGGGGCTTTGCGGGCCGGCCTTCACGATGCCGTCGGGGGTCAGCGGCGTCCAGCCACCACCGGCGGCCGGGCGTCCGAGCAGGTCGGATATCCGGCGCATGCCATCGAGGCGGGCATCCGGGCCGCCGAACATCCGGTGCGCGACGGCGTTGGCGTCGACGATGCGCCCGTCCGTTTCGGTGACGAGGATGGCATCCCGCGAGGTGTTGAGGATCGCCGCGAGCCGGTCGAGCGTCGTCCGGTTCTCCTTGGCGCGGTCCCTGTGGACGTGGTAGAGCCGCCGGAGCAGAAGCAGCAGCGACAGCAGCGCGGCCAGCAAGACAAGGTTCAGCGTCGCGAGCTGGACCATTTTCGACGTCAGCGTGTCACGCTCGGCATCGGTGCGGGCGGCGTCAATGCTGATGCCGCGACTGGACAGGTTGCGGATGGGCTGCGTCAGCGCGTCGAGCGTGCGGCCGATCCGGGGCGTCGCGTCGCGCAGGACGGGATCGGG
>JAVLCJ010000155.1:2466-5162 GCA_031580875.1 Roseovarius sp. | reverse complement strand
CCTTCCGCGACATCCTCGAGCTGTTCGAGAATGACGAGGACACCGATGCCGTGGTGATGGTCGGCGAGATCGGCGGCCCGCAAGAGGCCGAGGCCGCCGCTTATATCCGCGACCACATGACCAAGCCGGTGGCGGCCTACATCGCCGGGCTTTCGGCGCCCAAGGGCCGGCGGATGGGTCATGCGGGGGCGATCGTCTCGGCCTTCGGCGAGTCGGCCCAGGAAAAGGTCGAGATCCTGTCCGAGGCCGGCGTGACCATCGTGCAGACGCCCTCGTCCTTCGGCACGGCGGTCGAGAGCATGATGGTCGCCTGACTTCAGAGGTCGGATCAGGCCGGAGCGCGCGACAGCGAGGCAAGCCACGCCTCGAGCGCGTCACTGTCTGCCGTGACCGGCTCTGCGATGCCGTCGGTGAACGCCTCGAACCGGTCGAGGTTCAGGCGGTTCACGCCGACCAAAACAGGGATACCCGCCCCGAGCGCCTCGGCGATCAGGCCGCGAAAACCGCGGCCATCCGCTTCCTGCTTGCCGAACTTGTTGACGATCAGCAGATCGCAGCCCTCTGCGAGCCGCGCGGCAGTGTGTGCCACCGCCTGCTCCAGCGCGCCGGCATCCAGCCGACAGCCGCGCGCCCCGACCCCCAGCGACTGCGAGATCCGGATCACCGGCCCGTCGGGCAGGATCCGCACATCCATGTCACAGGGCCGGCCCTCGGCGCAGTTTGAATTGGTCTGCACAATCCCGCACAGGCGCAGGCCGCGCGCAGCCGCACGCGTCGCCAGCCCGTGCAACACAAGGTCCATGTCACCGCGCCCGTCCGAAGTTATGTAGCCGATCCGCATGGCACCCCGTCTCTCTACCCGATCACTCGGTCAGGCGGCTGATCACCACCGTCACCTCGGGGCGCTTGCCGATCTCGACCTGCGCGCTCTGACGTGCAACGCGACGCAGGCCTTCCTCGATCTTGGCGTCATCCTTTAACAGCTTGTCATTCGCGCGGGCCATGAACTGCCCCAGCTTGTCCTCCATCGCATCGACGAGGGCCGCGCCGCTGCCGCCGGTCTCTGCCAGCCCCATCGTCTCGACCCAAGGGTCCCCCAGCGGGTCGTCCTCTTCGTCGAGGATGACATTGATCATCACATGCCCGTTCAGCGCCATGCGGATGCGATCGCGCACGACACCGTCCAGCGCGCCGACCCGGACCGAGCCGTCGAGATAGGTGCGCCCGGTTTCGACATATTCGGCCACTTTCGGCGCATTGCCGCCGAGGTCGATCATCATGCCGTTGACCGCGAGGATGCCCTGAAGGCTGTTGGCATGGGCCAGCTTGACATGCTCGCGCAGATGCCGGTGCTCACCATGCAGCGGGATCACCATCTGCGGCTTGAGAAGCTTGTGCATCACGTCAAGGTCGGGGCGGTTGGCATGGCCGGAGACGTGATAGCGGTCGTCGCCCTCGATCACGTCCACGCCCATCTCCGAAAATTGGTTCATGATGCGGATCACGCCGCGCTCGTTGCCCGGAATGGTCTTCGAAGAAAATAGGAACGTGTCGCCTTCCTTCAGGACGATGCCGTTATACTTGCCCGCGGCCAGTTGCGCGCTCGCCGCGCGGCGCTCGCCCTGGCTGCCGGTCACGATCAGCATCAGCCTTTCGCGCGGCATCGACTTGGCCTCTTCGGGGCTGATCGTGGACGGGAAATCGGTGATCACGCCGCTCTCCTTGCCGGCTTCGATCATGCGCTGCATCGCCCGGCCCATCAGGCAGACCGACCGGCCCGCGCGCACGCCCGCCTCGGCCAGCGTCTTCACCCGGGCCACGTTGCTGGCAAATGTGGTGCAGACGAACATGCCGCTGGATTGTGCTACCAGGTTGGTGATCGGTTCGGCGACACTGCTTTCCGAGCGGCCCTCATGCGTGTTGAAGACATTGGTCGAGTCGCAGGCCAGCGCCTTGACGCCCGGTTCGGCCAGGCTTTCCCAGAGCGCGTGATCGAAGGCCTCGCCGACGCCGGGGGTGAGGTCGATCTTGAAATCGCCGGTATGCACGATGCGCCCGCCGGGCGTGTCGATCACCAGTCCCGAGCTTTCGGGGATCGAATGCGAGATCGGCACGTAGCCCACGCTGAACGGACCGGCCTCTGTGGCCTTGGGCCAGGGCGAGACGGTCGTGACGGCCGTCTCGGGATGGCCCTGCTCGGCCATCTTGCGGCGCGTGAGGTTCGCGGTGAAGGCTCGCGCGAAGATCGGCGCGCCGAGGCGGTCATAATATTGCGCTACTGCACCGATATGATCCTCGTGCGCATGGGTGATGAACACCGCCTCCAGCCTGTCGCGCCGGTCGGCCAGCCAGCTGATATCGGGAAGGATCAGGTCGACCCCGGGCGTGGTGTCCATGTCGGGAAATGTCAGGCCGAGATCGACGAGGATCAGGCGTTCCTTCCCCGGCAGGCCGTAACCGTAGACATAGGCGTTCATACCGATCTCACCCGCACCGCCGAGGGGCAGGTAAATCAATCTTTCGTTGCTCATGGGGCGTCAGCCCTCCTTGTTGTATGCGTGGATCACGGTCAGCCCGTGCATCGTCAAATTGTCCTCGAACATGTCGAACATGTCCGTGCCCTGCTGGAAGAGAGGCGCCAGCCCGCCCGTTGCGATCACCGTCATGGCGCGGCCGCGTTCGGCCTTTATCCGGCG
>JAVLCJ010000155.1:0-2456 GCA_031580875.1 Roseovarius sp. | reverse complement strand
CCCATCAACCAAGCCGACATAACCCCAGAAGACGCCCGACTGCATGCAAGCCACGGTGTTCGTCCCGATCACGCGGTCCGGCTTGGTGACATCGACATGCGGCAGGGCCGCCGCGGCTTCGTGCAGCGCCTGCAGCGACAGGTTCACGCCCGGCGAAATCACCCCGCCGATATAAGCGCCATCGCTGTCGACCACGTCGAAGGTCGTGGCAGTGCCGAAATCCACGATGATCAGGTCGCCGCCATACAGATCGTAGCCTGCCACCGTGTTAACTAGCCTGTCGGGGCCCACATCCGTCCCGGGATCGACCCGCACATCCACCGGCAGACGGCAGTCGGGCTTGCCCACCACCACCGGGCGGCAGCCGAAATATCGATCCGAAAAGACCCGCAGGTTGAAGACCACGCGTGGCACGGTCGCGCTGATGACGACCGCATCGATGGTGGCCTCGATCCCGTGATGCTCCAGCAGCGTGGTGAACCAGACGAAATACTGGTCCGCGGTGCGCTGATGCTCGGTCGAGGCGCGGAACGTGCACAGGAATGTCTCGCCGTCCCAGACCGAGAACACGGTATTGGTGTTCCCGCAATCAATCGCCAGCAGCATCACGACCCTCCCCGTGGATCAGAAGAAAACCTCGGCGGCAGCGATCTCGCGCCGGCCCTCTGCCGTCAATAGAACGAGATTGCCGGCCGCGTCCACGGTCTCGTAGGTTCCGACATGGATGTCGCGGGTGGTGCGGGCCGTGATAACCGCGCCCAGTTTCGCCGCCCGCTCCAGCCAGGCACGCCGGATGGGCTCGAACCCATGCGTGGCGAATTGCGCCTCGAAGCGCGCATAGGCCGGGGCCAGCAGATCGAGAAACGCCTCTGGGGTAAGGCCCACGCCGGTCTCCGCCATCAGCGAGACGGGCCGCAGCGCTCCGGCCTCGACCGCGGTCGTCTCTGGGGCATTGCGCAGGTTCACGCCGATCCCGATGGCGAAATGGCTCAGCGACCGGCCCGCCCCGGCGCTTTCCAGCAGGATCCCGGCCAGTTTGCCACCGTTCAAAAGCACGTCATTGGGCCATTTCAGCGAGAACGCCCCGGCCCGCCCGGTTGCCGCCACAAGCGCGTCCCATAGTGCAACGGCTGCCACGAAGGACCGCAGCGCAACGCGGTCGGGACTCTCGGCGGGGCGCATTACAAGGGTCGCAGCGAAATTGCCGGCCGGGTTCACCCACGCCCGACCCCGCCGGCCGCGGGCCGCAATCTGCTCCAGCGCGAGAATCCATTCGGGGCCGGCGAGGTCCGGGGCGATGCGTCCGGCCTCGGCATTGGTGCTATCCACCGAGGCCAGAATCCTGCGCCCGTACCCCGCGGGCCACTCACCCGCGCCAGTCAAACCGGACCCCCTGTTTCATCTTGCCCAAAATACTCCCGCCGGAGGCGCGCACCCTGAAAGGGTGCCTGAAACCAAGCGACGCGCCCGAAGGGCGCGTCACTACTGGACCCAACCCGGTCCCGCATGTCAGTTTACAAGGGTCGCTGCGGCGGCCTGCGCCATGGCTTCGACCCCGAACATGTTGATGATGCCAACCAGCATAACCGCTGCCGAAAACATCAAGAAGGCCCATTGCACCGGCGACCGCCCGGTCTCGATGCCTTCGCCCTCTTCGCCGAAATACATGTAATAGACGATGCGCAGATAGTAGAATGCGCCGATCACGGACGCCACGACACCGGCCACGGCCAACCATGCCAACCCGCCTTCATAGGCGGCGCGTAACACGTATAGCTTGCCGAAGAAGCCCAGCATCGGCGGCACACCTGCGAGGCTGAAAAGCAGGATCAGCATGGCAAGCGCGCGCCCCGGCTGCGCCTTCGAATACATGTTGAGGCTGGCGATGTCGGTCACCGGGCGGCCGTCGCGTTCCATCGACAGGATGAACGCGAAGGTGCCCACGTTCATGGTGACGTAAATCGCCATGTAGATCAGCATCGCCTGAACACCGAAGGCGGTGCCGGCGGCCAGCCCCATCAGCGCATAGCCCATATGCGCGATAGACGAATAGGCCATCAGCCGCTTGATGTCAGTCTGCCCGATCGCGGCAATACCACCAAGGAACATCGACAGCAGGCTCAGCGCCGCGATCACTTGCTGCCAGTCGCCCACGACACCGCCGAACGCGTCATGCACGACCCGCGCCACCAGCGCCATCGCCGCAACCTTGGGCGCGGTGGCAAAGAACGCAGTGATCGGCGTCGGCGCGCCCTCGTAGACATCGGGCGTCCACATGTGGAAGGGCACGGCGGAGATCTTGAAGGCCAGACCGGCCAGCACGAAGACAAGCCCCAGCAGAAGCCCGAGCGGCGCCTGCCCGTCGGCCGCGTCGATGATGCCGGAAAACAGCGTGGTGCCTGCGTAGCCATAGGTCAGCGACGCGCCGTAGAGCAGCAGACCCGAGGACAATGCCC
>JAVLCJ010000154.1:0-5216 GCA_031580875.1 Roseovarius sp. | reverse complement strand
CGGCTGGACGATGGTCGGCACCCTCGAACACTACGCGAGCCTGTTGAAACGCATCACCGACAGCGCCTTCGGCGAGGGCGAGCACGCCGAGTGACTGGAGCGCACACCATGGAAACCAGCACCATCCGCATCGCCATCCGCGGCCTGAACGAGCCTTGGGATGCCAGCCGCATCCCCGTCGTCCTCGACGAGATCGGGGACGCTCTCCGCGAGGAGGCGGACATTCCCGCGCGCCTGACCGCCGACAGCATGACCATCGCCATCGACGTGGCGACGGATCGACTGCCCGCCGCCGCCGCGCTCCTGCGCGACCTCGGGCTGATCTGACCTCCGGCTCCGCCGGACCTACTGCCGCGCGCCCTGCGCGGCTTGGGGTCGTAGAAGGCGGCGCATCCCGTGTCGCCCGCGAACCGGAGACCATCCATGACCCAGATCCAGCTGTCTGACGCCCAATCCGTCATCCTGTCCACCGCCTGCGCGCGCGACGACGGGGCCGTGTTCCCCGTCACCACCAACCTCAAGGGCGGCGCCGTCGGCAACGTCTGCAAGAGCCTTCTGAAGCACGGTCTCATCGAGGAAGTCCCCGCCACCGATCTCAACACCGTCTACCGGCATGATGAGGAGCGCGGGCCGATTACCCTGCGTGCCACACCGCTCGCCTACAGCACCCTCGGGATCACCGACGAGCAGGACGACACGCCGTCGGCCGAAAACCCTCCTGCCCCTGAGCAGCGCCGCAGCGGCACCAAGCAGGAGGCCGTTATCGCCATGTTGCGCGCCGAGGGCGGTGCCACCATCGAGGAAATCGCAGCTGCCACGAACTGGGCAAGCCATACCGCGAGGGGCTTCCTGTCCGGCGCGCTCAAGAAGAAGCTCGGGCTGACCATCACCTCCGAGAAGGTCCAGAACCGAGGGCGCGTGTACCGCCTTGAAGAGACCCCCCTGTGACCTCCAAGAGACCTATTATGCCTCAAGTCGCCGGACATGTTGCAGAATCTTTCGGTATGGTCATGCTGACCCACGAGATTTTGTCTGTATGAAATCTCAACTGCTCGAAGAGGTGCCGTCTGCACCTCTTCACACGCCTTAACTCGGGCCAGCTGCGTGCTGGCCCGTTTTTTTACTCGTCTGAGTTCAGAGCCGCCGTAATCTGGGCACGCGTCAGACCGAACTGCCGGGACAGAACCGCTGGTTTGACACCCGCCTGAATGGAAGATCGGATCAAGCTGATCTGTGACTTTGTCAGGCCTTCCACCTTGGGGGATTTCTTGATGCTCTGAGACGGCGGCGGGGACGCATCAGAAGCGGTTTCGGGTTGGGGAGATCGTCGCGTTTTTTCCTTGCTGACCGCGTCGGTGAGCGCCTGCAGCTCCCCGTCGGTCAGATATTTCAGAGCGACATCGAGATCATGCGGTAGCAGACGGCGTCGCGGATCGCGCGGTGCTTCCGCCGTGCGGTCCGTCGCGGACCAAAGGTCGCTCTGTTCTGCCTTTTCCGATGCCATTCCCGAAACATACACCAAGGGGAATGCACGGCAACGCAGATGGTGGCTCGGATTTCAGCCCTCGCGGGATTTCACGTCGTCGAAACCCTCCCCGCTGCTCTCCAACACCGCCGTCTCGCCGGTGAAATCCTCCCAGCGCTGGATCGCGACATCGACATAAGCCGGGTTCAACTCGATCCCGTAGCTGACACGGCCAGACATCTCGGCCGCGATCAGCGTGGTCCCCGAGCCCATGAAGGGCTCATAGACCGCCTGGCCCGGGCTTGAGTTGTTCTCGATCGGCCGACGCATGCATTCCACGGGCTTTTGCGTGCCGTGGACGGTCTTGGCATCCTGATCCTTGCTGGGGATCTGCCACAGCGTTGTCTGCTTGCGATCGCCCGCCCAGTGCCCCTTGCCGGTTTTCTTGACAGCGTATGCGCAGGGCTCATGCTGCCAGTGGTAATCGCCGCGGCTAAGCACCAGCCGGTCCTTGGCCCAGATGATCTGTGACCGCAGGCTGAAGCCGCAGGCCTCGAGGCTTTCGATCACCTCCTTGCCATGCAGCGCGCCATGCCAGACATAGGCCACATCGCCGGGAAAGAGGGCCCAGGCCTCCCGCCAGTCGGCGCGATCGTCGTTCAGCACCTTGCCGGTGCGCTTGGTTTTTGCCGCCCCTGCCGCGTTGCGCCAGTTTGGATCGTACTCGACCCCATAGGGTGGATCCGTGCACATCAGCAGCGGCGTCACCCCGCCCAGCACCTTCTCGACATCCGTCGCCACCGTGCTGTCGCCGCAGAGCAGCCGGTGCTTGCCGAGGACCCAGACATCGCCGGGCCGCGTCACTGGCGCCTCGGGCACCTCCGGCACATCGTCGGGATCGGTCAGTCCGCCGGTCGCATCGAGCAGCGCATCGGGCAGGATGTCCGCGAGATCATCGGCGCTGAAGCCGATCAGCGACATGTCCTCGATCCCGAAATCTTCGCGCAGCTCGCCAAGCTCCACCCGCAGCATCTCCGGGTCCCACTCGGCAATCTCCGCCAGCCGGTTGTCGGCCAGGGTGTAGAGCCGCCGGTCCTCTTCGGACCAGCCGCGCGCCACCATCACCGGAACCTCCGCCAGCCCCAGCTGCGCTGCCGCCATCAGCCGACCATGGCCCGCGATGATCGTGCCGTCCTCGGCCACCAGCATCGGGATGGTGAAGCCGAACCGCTCCATCGAGGCCGCGATCTGCTCGATCTGCTCCGGCGGGTGCTGGCGGGCGTTTTTCGCGTAGGGTGCGAGATCGGCCACCTGCCACATCTCGACCTGCGCCGCAGGCCAGGCTTGCGGGCTGAGTTTGCGTTCTGCTGTCATCGGACACCTGCCGGGCACGGGCCATGCCGCCCGCGAAACGAAATGAACCGCAGGGGGCCATTTCGTTTCGCGGGGCGACGAAAACCGTTGTTTTACTGGGGTTTAGCGCGTTTTGAGCCGTCTGAAACTGCACGAAACGAAGTGGATTTCAGGGGGTGCCATTTCGCCAATTCTGGACCTAAGTCCCTGATTTCATTGAGGCGGACCCCCTCTGAAACGAAACGAAATGGCTTTTTGAAAGAAGAAAAAACGCTCAAATCCTGCGAGGCGGCGGCCCCGCGTAAGACAGCGCGTCAGAAGGGACCCAAGGGGGGCCCTGTCGGTTTGTGCGTGGGCCTGTCAGCACGCTGATTTGGCCCTTGCAAGTGTTTTATCGCGGGCAAGACTCGGGGTCCAACAAAAAGATGTCCCGCTGTTTTCTTTTCTTGTTGCCATTGAAATCATTGACCTTTCTTGTTCCGCGCGTCGCTCAGGTGTCCAGGGCGCGTGCAATTTGCCGCGTGGCCTCGGCCAGCACGTCCGGCTGGGCGGCCTCGAACGCGTCGCGTGTGGCGTCCTGCACCATCTCCTTCGGAATGGCCGGGCCAAACATCTTTCGGATCGGCAGCCGGGCGCGCCCTTCCCGCACGAAGGCGTTGTTCGCCAGCGCGCCCACGAGGAAGGCACCCTCGAAGCGCTGCCAGCGCCCCCAGGGCTTGGCGCGCACACCGTAGCTGAACTGCCGCGGGCTGAAATGCGACAGGCCGAGGTGATTGCCGCGGGCCTCGATCGTGTAGGTCAGGTTCGAGAACGTCGACCGGATCCCGCGCGTCTCGCGGTTGATCAGCCGGGCCTTGGCGCCGGTCTGTTTGCGCAGGGCGCGGCGCACCTGGGTGCGGACCTTGCCGCCTTCGCTGTTGAGTGCGCGGTTGAAGGCGCGCGTGGCCCCCTGTTCTCCCACCCGGGCGACGGCGGCCTCGAAATGCACGCGGGTCCGGTCGAGGTCGCGGATGATGACGTTCATGGCCACGCCTCCGGAAAACAAAAAAGAGCCGCACCGTTCGGGCGCAGCTCTGTCGATCATATCGTTTAATTAGCCTCTCGCCTGGTAAATGTCACGCCGACCGGTGTCCCGCTGAAAACTGTCCCGCTGACACGCAAGGGGTTGACAGGGCATGCCACGCGTCAGCGTTCGATCGGGGTCATCAGCTTCGACAGCCAAGCCGCGAAGGCTGCCTCAGGACGAGTCGCGCAGCCAGTCTGCGAGTTCGCTCTCGAGAAGGTCGCCCGCGGCCAACGCCACAATCACGCGGTATTTGTCTTCTGAAGGTGCGCTGAACGCAGCCCCATTCAGCTTCAAGAACAGACGTATGGCAATCAAGGCGGTTCGCTTGTTCCCATCTGCGAAAGGATGATTGCGCGCCAAGCCAAACCCGTATGCAGCAGCCAAGGCATACAAATCGGGCGCGGGCTGGCCATAAGCGAATAGATTTCGCGGCTTATCGAGCGCGGACAAAAAGGCGCCCTCGTCACGCATGCCATCAAGCCCACCGTGCTCGGCAAGTTGCCGGCGATGTGCGGCAATCAATACATCTGCCCGCAGCCAGATTGGTTCGCTCATTTGGCCAGCTTTTTCAGAACATCACGGTCTTCGCGCATGATATCTTCAGCGAGCTCCATCTGCTGAGCGAACTCAGGGTCGTAGGGGCTCAACTCAATGCCGTTGGGCGTTTCCGTCACGTAGAGCATATCGCCCTTGCCAGACCGAAGCTTCGCCAAAAGCTCTTTCGAAAAAACGACGCCGACGGAGTTTCCAATCGTGGTAAGTTTCAGTGAGTGCATGACAGGCTCCAGTCAGAGAAGTTATGACGCGCGTTATAACAGTTGCATTTCGGAACTGTCAACTTCTCGGACCCCTGACCTCGGGCATTCATCTGTCCCGCTGACACGCGCGGGGTTGACAGGGCGGCTGTCGTGCAACCGCCCCGCATGGTCACACGGTCCGCTCGATCACATACTCCATCGATCGTTTGCGCGGCACCGTCCGTCCATTCAACTTCCAGACGATCACAGCCAGCCCATAGTCGTGTCGGCGGTTCGCTGTGGCCCGACTGATGCCGTGGTGCCAGGTGATCCGTTTCCACGGCTTGCGGTTGGCGCGCGCCCAGAGGATCTGGCCGATGTCCTTGTCGACCCACCGCAGCCAGAGCATCGCCTCATCGGCTTCAGTGATCATCCGCGGCGAGGGCAGCGGCTTTTTCATCCGCGGCTCCTGTCCCACCTGATCGGCAAAGGTGGAGAGGTATTCCGGCCAGGCGCTGACATAGCCCTGCGGGCGCACCGGCGGCATGGCGCGCATGACGTCGGCCGCGAGGTCCAGCCGGTCGGCCACCATCGC
>JAVLCJ010000153.1:0-5388 GCA_031580875.1 Roseovarius sp. | reverse complement strand
GCATGAGCGTGAGCGCGAAGGTGTGGATCGACAGGCGCAGGGGCCGGCTTGCCGCGCCGCTCAGGACCGGCGCGAGCCCGTCCATGTCCGACAGGCCGAAACGCCGCATCACGGACCGGGGGGCCGGGTTGGCGTCCACCGGTTCCGACAGGGTTTCGTCGGCCACCGGTTCTGCCTCGGGGGCGAAGGTGTCCCCCGGCCGTTCGGTGCGCGGATCGTCCACCGGGGGCGCGTCGCTGCCGGCGACCGGGTGGCGCAGCAGTTCCAGCAGGTTGTCGATCAGGTCCGGGCCGACCGGCTGTCCGGCCTCGCCGCGCATCACCGCGTCGGCCGGGAGGAACTCGGACGTGCGCTCGATGATCCGGTCCGTCAGGTAATCCAGCCCTTCGCGGCCCATGAACGTGGCCTGTGATGTGGTGCGATCCCGTGCCGTCGGGCCGACGGCGACCACGAGGTACCACGGCGCGCCGGGCTGTTCGGGCGGCAGCCACCCCATGCAGACACGCAGGTTGTCCCGTTCGATGATGGCGATGTCCTCGCAGTCCCAGGTGAGCGAACGCTTGGTCGCATCCACCATGCGGAAGGCGATATCGAATTCCTCGACGATATCGGCGAAGTCGAGGTCCGGACATGTCCGGTACTCCAGGGCGGTGACAGTTCCATGGGCAGACGCTTGCATTTTCAAGTCTCCGGCTTCTCCGTTAACTTGGTTAAACACCGGAAATCTGCGGGCAATTGGAGTAAAATGTGGCGGATTGATGATTTCTCGTTAAGCGTGTGCCGGGCGCCTTGTCAGCGCGCGTCGATTTGCCCGGCCATGATGGCGATGGCCTTCTGGTAGACCGTGGCGGCGTTCCATTGCTTGATCACCGAGAAGTTCGGCTCGCCCGGCTGGTAGCCGCGGCCCGGCTGCCAGCCCTTCTGGCGCAGGAAATTCGCCGTCGAGGCCAGCGCATCGGACTGGCTGTAGAAATCGAGCTGATCGTCGCCGTTGGCATCCACCCCGTAGGTCAGGGCATTTCCCGGCAGGAACTGCGTGTGGCCCAACTCGCCGTGCCGCGCGCCGATCGTGTCGCCGGTGATCGTGCCGCGATCGACCAGCTTGAGCGCGCCGATGGCGTGGGGCTTGAAGAAATCGGCGCGGCGGCAATCATAGGCCAGCGTGGTGATGGCCGACACCACGCGGCTGTCGCCCATGAAGCGGCCGAACCCGGTTTCCATGCCGTGGATCGCGATCAGCACGCCGGCCGGCACGCCGTAGCGCTTTTCCAGCGCGGCATAGAAGCCGGGATTGCGCGCCTTGCGGTCGCGGCCCTGGGCCACGATCACCGAGGCGCCGCGCACCCGCATGAATTTTTCGAGGGTATAGCTGAAACTTTTCTGGTTGCGGTCCGCGGCGATGGTGCGCGTGGCATAGCGGGCATTCGCGAGCGCGCGCAATCCGCGCTTGCCGACCCCGGCGCGCGCCGCCTCGGTCGCGAATTCGGTTTTCCACGCCGCGAACCCGGCAGAGGTGTCGCCGCATGGCGCCGCCGCCGCGCCGGCCGTACCGGTCACGAGGACGAACGTGGTGAAGACGGCAAGGGTCAGGGGTGTCCGGGACATGGCGGGCCGTGTGTCTGTTGCTGACTGCCCGGATGGTAGCCGGGGTTGCGCGCCACACAAAGAGAAAATCCCCGGCTGACATGTGCCGCCGGGGATGCGCCGCGCCCGCATTGCGGGATCGTGCGTTACAGAATGGCGGCCTGCATCACCTCGAGGGCCTGCGCCGTCGTTCCGAAGGCCTGGAACGCGATGAAAGTGCCGGTCAGCGCCGCCGTCTGGGAGGTCAGCCGGAGGCTTTCGCCACGGATCAGGTTGTAGGTGATGAGGCAGGCGCCCACCGGCAGCGAGAACAATGCCACCGCGTAAGAGACCAGCCAAGCCGACAGCCGCAGCGTCGGGGTGTGCTGCATCTGCTCGGAACCCGCGTCGAGCGCGTGGGGCGCGTCGTGATGCTCGGGCGCTGGCTCGGCTTGGGCGTCGGCGGGGTCCGCGCCGGTTTCGGCGCCGGACATGCGATTGTGCAGGTCCTCGGCCGTTTGCTCGATCTCGGGCAGGGGCGGGCGCTGCGCCGCGCGCTGGCGCCGCCCGGCGACGGCCCGGCGCTTCGCGCGGTCCGCGTCCGTCGTTTCCACCGCCGACGCGAACTGCTCCCGCGTCAGCATCGTTTCGGGCTTGAGCCACTGGATGAAGTCCGCCTGCAGCTCGCGCTGGAGGGACGCGACAACCCGGGCCAGTGTCCGATGGCGCGCCGAATGCGCGCAGCGGCCTGCATCGGGGGCTTGCGACACCCGCAGCTCCAGCCACGAAGACGCCGGCGTGTCGAGGGCCGCGACAGGCTTGTCCCTGTCGGTGCACAACCTGACGTAGTACCGGTCGGATTTCACGAGGGCGCTGCCATCCGGCAGCACGCGCACGCTGCGCACCGTTTCGTCCAGTCGCTCAAGGGTGTCGGCCACGTTTTTACCCATCGTGGCGACGTCCAGATCTCTCGTACCGAGAAATACCAGTCCTGCCGTAACCCATGTGTTGTCGGAGGTCATTTCGGCGCTCGCTTTCTGTCTGTACGAGTTCGTATTACTTTAAGATGTAGAAATCAGTTTGTTTCAAATAAGGACACATTACGGCAATCGGCCCTGTCGCGGTGGGGCGTGGCGGGCCGGACCGCAAAAAGGGCAGTCCCCGAGGGGACTGCCCAATTGATCGATCCCGGGTTTTTTCGCGCCCGAGGCGGATCAGCAGCTGTAGTAGAGCTGGAATTCGACCGGGTGCGGCGTGTGCTCGTAGGCCTCGATCTCTTCCATCTTGAGCTCGATGTAGCCCTCGATCTGGTCCTTGGTGAACACGTCCCCCGCGAGCAGGAAGTCGTGATCCGCCGCCAGCGACTCGATCGCTTCGCGCAGCGAGCTGCAGACGGTCGGGATGCCGCCGAGTTCCTCGGCCGGCAGGTCATAAAGGTTCTTGTCCATGGCCTCGCCCGGGTCGACCTTGTTCTTGATGCCGTCGAGACCGGCCATCAGCAGGGCCGAAAAGCACAGGTAGGGGTTCGCCGACGGGTCGGGGAAGCGGGCCTCGACGCGCTTGGCCTTGGGGCTTTCCGTCCACGGGATGCGCACGCAGCCCGAGCGGTTGCGGGCCGAGTAGGCGCGCAGCACCGGCGCCTCGAACCCCGGGATCAGCCGCTTGTAGCTGTTGGTCGAGGGGTTGGTGAAGGCGTTCAGCGTCTTGGCGTGCTTGAGGATGCCGCCGATGAAATACAGCGCCTCCTGGCTGAGGTCGGCGTACTTGTCGCCCGCGAAGAGCGGCTTGTCGTCCTTCCAGATCGACATGTTGACATGCATCCCGGTGCCGTTGTCGCCGTAGATGGGCTTGGGCATGAAGGTCGCCGTCTTGCCGTAGGCCTGCGCGACGTTGTGGATGACGTACTTGTATTTCTGAAGCTCGTCGCCCTGCTTGGTGAGCGAGGAGAAGATCAGGCCGAGCTCGTGCTGGCAACTGGCGACCTCGTGGTGGTGCTTGTCCACCTTCATGCCGAGACGCTTCATCGTCGACAGCATTTCCGAGCGGATGTCCTGCCCGTCGTCGATCGGGTTCACCGGGAAGTACCCGCCCTTGACGCCCGGACGATGGCCGGTGTTGCCCATCTCGTACTCGGTGTCGGTGTTCCACGACCCGTCCATCGCGTCCACCTCGTAGGAGACCTTGTTGATGGAGTTCGAGAAACGCACGTCGTCGAAAAGGAAGAATTCGGCCTCGGGGCCGAAGAAGGCCGAATCGCCGATGCCGGAGGATTTCAGGTACGCCTCGGCCTTCTCGGCGGTGCCGCGCGGGTCACGGTTGTAGGGTTCGCCGGTGTCCGGCTCCACCACCGAGCAGTGCACGCAGATCGTCTTTTCCGCGTAGAAGGGGTCGATGTAGGCGCTCTCGGTGTCGGGCAGCAGCTTCATGTCCGATGCCTCGATGGATTTCCAGCCGGCGATCGACGAGCCGTCGAACATGAAGCCTTCCTCGAGGAAATCCTCGTCGACCTCGTCCGCGATGACCGTCACGTGCTGCAGCTTGCCGCGCGGGTCGGTGAAACGGATGTCGACATATTCGACTTCCTCGTGCTTGATCGTCTTGAGCAGATCGCTTGTGCTCATGTCTGGGTGTCCTTCCTTTGGGTGGTTCTTGTCACAACGCGTCCGAACCGGTCTCGCCGGTGCGGATGCGGATGGCCTGTTCGACGGGGCTGACGAAGATCTTGCCGTCGCCGATCTTGTCGGTCTTGGCGGCCTCGGTGATGGCCTCGACCGCGGCGTCGACCTGATCGTCATCGAGCACCACGTCGATTTTCACCTTGGGCAGAAAATCGACCACGTACTCGGCCCCGCGGTAGAGTTCGGTGTGGCCCTTCTGGCGGCCGAACCCCTTGACCTCGATGACGGACAGACCCTGAACGCCGACATCCTGCAGCGCCTCCTTGACCTCATCGAGCTTGAAGGGCTTGATGATCGCCTCGATCTTCTTCATTTGCCCGTCCTCCTTGCTACCGGTTGCGATTGGTTTTCGACCACTTCTCAGCGCGGGGCACAATCGGATAGGGTGCGCACGCGTTGCTACGATGCCGACGCGTGGCGTGTTGCCTAAAAATTGTGCAAGATGCCCGTATATTGGGTGATATTGAATCGCGAGGGCCAATGACGGAATTGCTGACAGCCGCCCAGATGCGCGCCATCGAAGCCCGCGCCATCGAGTCGGGGGAGGTCACCGGCCGCGAGCTGATGGAGCGCGCGGGCCGCGGCGTGGTGGATGCGGCCCTCGGGGAATGGCCCGAACTGGCCCGGGCACCGGACCGGGCGGTCGTGCTCTGCGGACCGGGCAACAATGGCGGGGATGGTTTCGTCGTCGCGCGATTGCTGGCGGACAGGGGCTGGCAGGTCGAGGTCTTCCTGTACGGTGATGCCGAAAAACTGCCGCCGGATGCGCGGGCGAATTACCGGCGCTGGCAGGAGGCGGGGCCGGTGCGCCCGCTGGAAGCGCTGGACATGGACGCCGTGCGCGACGCGCGGCTGCTGGTGGACGCGATCTTCGGAACGGGCCTGTCGCGGCCGCTCGACGCGGACCTGAGCAGGCTTGTCACCGCGATCGCCCACCATGCCGCGCTGCCGCGGGCCCATGTCGTGGCCATCGACATGCCGTCGGGCTTTTGCAGCGACAGCGGCCGGGCCCTGTTCCGGCCCGAGGGTCCGGACAGCGACGCGCCGTATCGCCCGCACGCGCACCTGACCGTGACGTTCGAGCGCCCCCGGCTGGGCCATCACCTCGGGCCGGCGGCGGCGGCATCGGGCCGCGGTGTCGTGGTGC
>JAVLCJ010000152.1:0-5491 GCA_031580875.1 Roseovarius sp. | reverse complement strand
CGGTCGGTTGCCAGTCGAGCCCGGGCAGCGCCGCGGCGAAATGCGCGGCGTGCTGGCCCGTCCCGGCCGCCAGTTCCAGCGCGCGGCCCCGCTCGGGCGCGTGCAGGCGCAGAAGCTCCAGGATGGGCGCGGCGTTGCGCTCGGCGGCGGGCGCATGAAGCCGGCCCTCCTCGCCCGGCGTGGCGGTCGAGGCGAGCTGCGGCGGAAAGCGGCGATGGGACACGGGGGATTTCCTCCTGCGGTCGGGGCTTCTTCTCGGTCTCAATACCCCGGGGTGAATTGGCCGAAGGCCAAGAGGGGCAGCGCCCCTCCGTAAGACAGGCGGCGCGGCGCCCCGCCGCGGCAGGGCGCCGGCGTTGTCATTGCGGGATGTCGCTCGTCAGCCCCTCGACATAGAAATCCATGCCCAGCAGCGTGGCGTCATCCGCCGTTTCGCCCTCGGCCAGCCAGTCGGACCCGTCCTGCCGCTTGAGCGGGCCGGTGAAGGGGTGGTACTCGCCCGCCGCCATCGCCTCTTTCAGCGCCAGCGCCTCGTCGCGGATCTCCGCCGGGACGGCCCGAGTGATCTCGCCGATCTCGACCATGCCCTCCTTGATGCCGTGCCAGACCTGCTGGCTTTCCCACGTGCCGTCCATCACGTCGCGCGTGCGCTCGATGTAGTAGGGCGCCCAGTTGTCGATGATGGAACTGACGCGCGGGAACGGCTTGTACTCGGCCATGTCCGAGGCCTGTCCGAAGGTCACCACGTCGCCCGCCTTCTCGGCGGCGGCCTGCGGCGCGGTGGAATCGGTGTGCTGGAGGATCACGTCGGCACCCTGTTCGATCAGCGCGGTCGCGGCGTCGGCCTCCTTGGCCGGGTCGAACCAGGTGTAGGCCCAGATGATCTTGAACTCGACGTCCGGGTTGACCTTGCGGGCGTGGATGTAGGCGGCGTTGATGCCGCGGATCACCTCGGGGATGGGGTAGGAGGCGACGTAGCCGATGACGTCGGACCCGGTCATCTTGCCGGCGATGTGGCCCTGGATCGCGCGGCCCTCGTAGAACCGCGCCGAATAGGTCGACACGTTGGGCGCGGTCTTGTAGCCGGTGGCGTGCTCGAACTTCACGTCCTTGAACTTCTGTGCCGCGGTCAGGGTCGGGTCCATGAAGCCGAAGGACGTCGTGAAGATCAGGTCGGCGCCCTGGAGCGCCATCTGCTCGATGGCGCGCACGGCGTCGGCGCCTTCCGGCACGCTTTCCTGGTAGATGGTCTCGACGGCGTCGCCGAATTCGGCCTCGACGGCGAGGCGGGCCTTGTCGTGTTCGTAGGTCCAGCCGCCGTCGCCGATCGGCCCGACATAGATGAAGCCGACCTTCGTCGTGTCCTGCGCGGCGGCCGGGGGGGCGAGGCCGAGCGCGAGCGCAGCGGATGTCAGCACGTGTTTCAGTTTCATGGGAACTCCCTCAGGTGGTCCGGTTTTCGTTCATTGCGAGGCATGGAAGACGCGGCCCAGCGAGGCGGGCGCGCGTGAGCGGTCGGCCGACATGATGACCAGCACGAGGATGGTGATCAAGTAGGGCGACATGGAAAGGTATTGTACGGGGATGGCGAAGCCGGCTGCCTGCAGGTTGAGCTGAAGGACGGACACGCCCCCGAAGAGCCACGCGCCCAGCAGGACGCGCCCGGCCTTCCACGAGGCGAAGACGACGAGCGCCAGCGCGATCCAGCCGGCGCCGGCTGTCATGCCTTCGGTCCACTGCGGCACGCGCACGAGGCTGATATAGGCCCCGCCCAGCCCCGCGCAGGCGCCGCCGAAAAGGATCGCCAGAACGCGCACGCGCACCACCTTGTACCCGAGCGCATGGGCCGCGTCGTGGTTTTCGCCCACCGCGCGCAGGATCAGCCCGGCGCGGCTGTATTTCAGCATCGCCCAGATGACGGCCACCAGCGCGAGCCCTATATAGACCATCGCGTCATGCGAGAAGAGCACCGGGCCGAGGAACGGGATGTCCCCCAGCAGCGGGATGTCGGCGCGGGGTGCCGGCGGCGGCTTGATCCCGACGTAGCCCTGTCCCAGCAGCGAGGACAGGCCAAGCCCGAACAGGGTCAGCGCCAGGCCGCTGGCGACCTGGTTGGCGAGGGCCAGCTGGGTGAGGCCGGCGAAGAGCAGCGCCAGCAGCGCCCCGCCGCCGGCGGCCGCCCCGAAGCCGAGGGCGGGCGAGCCGGTTTCGACCGCGGCGGCAAAGCCGCAGATCGCGCCGGTGATCATCATCCCCTCCACCCCGAGGTTCAGAACGCCCGCGCGCTCGACCACCAGCTCGCCGATGGCGGCCAGCAGGATCGGGGTGGCGGCCACCATGAGCGAGGCCAGGAGCAGCGTCGGGTCGATCGAGGACAGGGTCATCAGGCGGCCTCCGCCGTCTTGTGCCGGATGCGGTAGTTGGTCAGGACGTCGACGGCCAGCAGGAAGAACAGCAGCATCCCCTGGAACACCTGGATCGCGGCGGCCGGCAGGCCGAGGTTGGACTGCGCGATCTCGCCGCCGATGTAGGTGAGCGCCATCAGGAGCCCCGCCAGGAGGATGCCGAGCGGGTTCAGGCGCCCGAGGAAGGCGACGATGATGGCGGTGAACCCGTAGCCCACGTTGAAATCGATGCTGATCTGGCCGGCCGGCCCGGAGACCTCGAACATACCGGCAAGCCCGGCCAGCGCCCCGGCCGTGCCGAGGCAGACCACGATGAGCCTGCCGGGCGCGACACCGGCGAAACGCGCGGCGCGGGGGGCCTGTCCGGCAAGGCGGATGTGAAAGCCCAGCAGGTGGCGCGTGAGCAGCACATGCGCCGCGATCACCGCGATCAGCGCGGCGGCCACGCCCCAGTGCATGCCGGTCCCCGCGATCAGTTCGGCGTTATGCGCGCTGGGATATTGCTGCAGGTTGCGCGAGCCGGGAAAGCCCATGCCCTCCGGGTTTTTCAGCGGCCCGAGCGCCATGGCGGCCAGCAATTGCTCGGCGACGTAGACGAGCATGAGCGAGACGAGGATCTCGTTGGTGCCGAAACGCAGCTTCAGCAGGGCGGGGATCATCGCCCATGCCCAGCCGCCCGCCGCGCCGGCCAGCACCATCAGCGGAAAGACGAGCGGGCTGTCCAGCGGATAGAGCGCCAGCCCGACGGCGGCGCCGCTCAGGGCGCCGATGATGTACTGGCCTTCCGCCCCGATGTTCCAGATTCCCGCCCGGAACCCGAGCGACAGGCCGATGGCGATGAGCACGAGCGGCGCGCCCTTCACCAGCAGTTGCGGCCGGTAGTAGAAGGCGTATTCGCCGAAGAGCGGTTCCCAGAAGATGGTGGCGATGGCGGTGGCCGGGTTCTTGCCGAGCGCGGCGAAGAGCGCGCCGCCCGCGATCATGGTGACCGCGACGGCCAGAAGCGGTGTCAGCCACGTCCAGAGGCGCGACGGCTGGGGGCGTTTTTCCAGTTTCAGCATGTGCCGCGGCCTTCGGCCGTGCCGGGGGCGCTGCCCCCGCCGCGCGTGCCGCGCGGCCCCCCCGGGGTATTTCGGCCGAGAAGAAACCGGGCGCGTCGTGTCCCGGCGGGTACCGGGGCGGCGGATGACGGATCAGCCATGGGCCACCTCCATGCCGTGCGCGCCGCCCATCATCAGGCCGATCTGGTCGACCGTCAGGCCGCGCGCGGGGCGGATATCGGACAGGCGGCCCTCGTTCAGGGCGGCGAAGCGGTCGGAGATTTCCATGAGCTCGTCGAGATCCTGGCTGATGCAGATCACCGCGGTGCCGGCCGCCGCGAGGTCGAGCAGCGCCTGGCGGATCGCCGCGGCGGCGGCGGCGTCAACGCCCCACGTGGGCTGGTTCACGGCCAGCACGGCGGGGCGTTGCAGCACTTCGCGCCCGATCACGAATTTCTGCAGGTTGCCGCCCGAGAGCGCGCGCGCGGCGGTGTCGGGGCCGGGGGTGCGCACGTCGAAGGCGGCGATGATCCGCCGGGCGAAGGCGCGCGCCGCGCCGCGCCGGACGAACCCGCGGTCGAGCAGGTTCTCGCGCTGGGCGCCGGTCAGCAGGGCGTTCTCGGCGAGGCTCATCTCGGGGGCGGCGGCATGGCCAAGCCGTTCCTCGGGGGCGGTGAGCAGGCCCATCCGGCGCCGGAAGGCGGGGCGGGTGGCGCCGATGCGCTGCCCCGACAGCTTGAGCGCGCCCGGCTCGACCGGGAATTCGCCCGAAAGCGCGGCGAGCAGTTCGTCCTGACCGTTGCCGGCGACCCCGCCGATCCCGAGGATTTCGCCCGCGCGGACGGTGAAATGGATGTTGCGCAGCGCGGTGCCGAAGGCCGACGGCGCGCGGAGCGACAGGCCGCTGACATCGAGGGCGACGTCGCCGGGCGCACCGGCCGGGCGCGCGGGGGACTTGAAGCTCGCGCCGACCATCATCTCGGCCATCGCGCGCGCGGTGGTTCGGGACGGCACGCAGGTGCCGGCATTGCGGCCCCGCCGCAGGATCGTGGCGCGGTCGCAGAGCGCGCGGATTTCCTCGAGCTTGTGGGAGATGTAGAGGATCGCCACGCCCTCGGACGTGAGCTTGCGCAGTGTCGCGAACAGGATCTCGACCTCTTGCGGGGTGAGGACCGAGGTGGGTTCGTCCATGATGAGGAGCCGCGGATCCTGCAGCAGGCAGCGCACGATCTCGACGCGCTGGCGTTCGCCCGCCGACAGGTCCCCCACGATGCGGTACGGGTCGAGCGGCAGGCCGTAGCCTTCGGACACGTCGCGGATGCGCGCCGCGAGATCGCGCAGGGGGGGCGGGGTTTCCATGCCGAGGGCGACGTTCTCGGCTACGGTCAGCGCCTCGAACAGGGAAAAATGCTGGAACACCATCGCCACGCCCGCGGCCCGCGCGGCGCGCGGCTCGGGCGGGGCGAAGGGGCGGCCACGCAGTGTCATGTGGCCCGCGTCGGGTTTCACGAGGCCGTAGACCATCTTGACGAGGGTCGACTTGCCCGCGCCGTTCTCGCCCAGCAACGCGTGCACCTCGCCTTCGTGGATATCGAAGGAGACATCGTCATTCGCGATGACGCCGGGATAGGTTCGGGTCAGGCCCTCGATGCTGAGCAATGCGCCGGTCACGCGGGGCTCCCCTGTCTGGAGGCGGGATTCTTCATGCCCTTGAGTAGCGCAGCCGCGCGGCGGGGGGCAATGGGCTGTGGCGCGATGGCGGGCCGTGGCGCGCCGGGTGCGACCGTTTTGTGCAGGCCGGGCGACGCGGTGGTGCGCAATCCTGTGGCGCGGCGGCGGCGGCTGGCATAGGATCGCGGCATGAGCAGTGATCCGCGATTCATCCACCTGAGGGTCCACAGCGAGTATTCGCTGCTGGAGGGCGCCGTGCGGCTGAAGAAGCTGCCCGCGCTCTGCACGGCGGCCGAGATGCCCGCCGTGGCCGTGACCGATACCAACAACATGTTCGCGGCGCTGGAATTTTCCGTCACCGCGCAAGAGGCCGGC